>CAZSTJ010000173.1:0-7989 GCA_964609805.1 uncultured Geobacter sp.
GCTCTGGATGATGTGGTAGCCGCTGCCGAGGCGTGACCGTTCCGGGTTGAGAAAATCAAGGATCCGGTTTTTCTGATACGGCCGGAGGAAATGGCTCCACCCCAGCCAGGCGACCGGCACGGTAACGAGCACGAAGGTTACAATCGTCGTCCAGCGCATACCACGATATAAGGCCATGGACATGGCGATCAGGATTACCAGGATGGCGGTCCCCAGATCCGGCTGTTTCATGATGAGCAGGGCCGGCACCCCCAGTATGGTGAGGGGGAAAAGCATATCCTTGACCGTTAGCCCGCCGATGGACTGGAAGTTATTGAAGAACCGCGCAAACGTGATAATGATGACGATCTTCATCAACTCCGACGGCTGCACGTTGAACAGCCCCAGGTTCAGCCAGCGGGTCGCCCCCATGGAGCGGCGGCCCACCACCAACACCGCTATCAGCAGGATGATGATGATCCCATACAGCCAATAGGAAAAGTCCTCCAGGATATGGTAATCGATCGAGCAGACCGCCAACGCCACCACCATGCCGAACAGCAGCCAGTACAACTGTTTCAGGTAATAGGGCATACCGACGATCTTGTACGGCGTCGTGGCGCTGTAGATATTGAGTATGCCGAGCAGGCAGACCGTCACCACGAGCCCCACCAGGGTCCAGTCGATATTTGTCAGGAGCCTTCTGTCAATCATTCGATGCATCCCCATTCGGACGAGGTTCAGCTGCCTGGGTACCGGTCTCTTCCTCATCGGCATCGTCTTCATCATCTTTGCCGCTGCTGACCGGTTTGGGAGGTTTTTTTCCGTCAAAGTATGCCCGCAGGATCCTGCCGGCAATCGGCGCCGCTGCCGAACCACCATGCTCGCCATGCTCGACGACGACCGCTACGGCGATCTCCGGTTTGTCAAACGGGGCATAGGCAACAAACAGGGCGTGATCGCGATGCTGGTAGGGGGTTCCGCGCTTGCTGTCGCGCAGTTTGACTACCTGGGATGTGCCGGTCTTACCGGCCACCTTGACATCATAGAGACGGGCGGCTCCCCCTGTCCCCCCCGACTCGTTGACAACGGCAAACAGCCCCTGCTTTACCAGTTTGAACTTGTCCGCCGAAATCCCGGTCTGGCCGATAACCTCGGGTTTGAACTCTTTCAGCGGCTTGCCGTCGGCATCGACGATACGCTTTACCAAATGCGGCCGGTAGATGGTTCCCTCGTTGGCAACTGTGGCAATCATTGACGCCATCTGGATCGGCGTCATCAGCACATACCCCTGTCCGATGGAGACAGGGAGCGTTTCACCGTGGAACCAGCGTTTGCCGAAGCGCTGCTGTTTCCATTCGGCCGTGGGTATTAGCCCCGGTTTTTCATTGTTCAGCCCGATACCGAGTGGAGCCCCGAGCATGAATTTGCGGGCGGTTTCGGCAATCTTGTCAACCCCGAGCTTTTCCCCGAGCTGATAGTAATAAACGTCACAGGACTCCCGCAGTGATTTCTTCAGATTGGTGGTGCCGTGGCCATGTTTGTTCCAGCACTTGAAGGTGGCGTTGCCCAGTTCGTAGGATCCGCGGCAGCTGACCGAGGTACTGTCGTTGATCTGGCCGTTTTCGAGGCCGGCCAGGGCGGTGATGATCTTGAAGGTGGAGCCGGGGGGATACTGCCCGGTCAGGGCCTTGTTCTCGAGAGGATGCCGTTTGTCCTCCAGATATGACTCCCAGATATCGGGGGGCATCTTGCCGCTGAACAGCGACGGGTCGAAGGCGGGATTGCTGACGAACGCCAGGATCTCACCGCTGTTGACATCTATCGCCACTGCCGCGCCGGCCTGGTCGTTGAAGGCCTTCTCGGCGGCCTTCTGGATAGCAGCATCGATGGTCAGCACAACGCTATTGCCGACGGTCGGATAGGTTTCTGAGATGGTTCTGAGAACCCGCCCCCGGGCATCGACCTCCAACTGCCGGCCGCCGTCATTGCCGTGCAGCTCTTCCTCCCAGCTCCGTTCGATACCGTTTTTGCCGACATAGTCGCCGGGATTGTACTCCTCGTACCCATTACGACTCAGCTCATCATCGGAGATCTCGCCGATATACCCCAGCAGGTGCGCCGCCAGGAGATTGCTGGAATATTCACGCACCGGCTTCATCTCGATTTCAACACCCGGAAGTCGGAGTCGGTTCTCTTCGATGATCTCCACCTGGTCCCGGGTGATGTTGGAGGCCAGGACCAGCGGGTAATATTTTGCCCTCCCCTTGACCTTATTCCACCGTTCATCCAGCTCGGCCCGGTCCAGTTTGAGCAACGTGGCGAGCCGGTCAAGCAGGGCGTCCTTATCCTTCACCTCCTGCGGCACGACCGCCAGACTGAACGAGGGGCGGTTGCTGACCAGCACCTTGCCGGTCCGGTCCATGATGGCCCCCCGCGATGCGGCAACCGGCACGAAGCGGAGTCGGTTATTCTCCGACATGCTCCGGTAGTCGTCGGCATTGAGAATCTGCAGGTGCCACAGCCGCAGGAGCAGCAGGAGAAAGATCACCCCGACGCCGAAGGAAATCACCAGAATCCGTTGCTTGGACTCCATCACCTCGCGAACGAAACGTTGTCCCTTCATAGCACTTCCTGGGGAGAGCTGAAGACCGGCAGCAGGGTAACCAGCGAGGCGGCAAAGGCGTTGGCCAGCAGGTGCGGCAGGGCCCCCGCGGTCATCGAATAGGCGATGCCGGGGGTTGAGGTCAGCATGAGCAGGAGGATCAGATCGACGGCGGTACAGGCCAGGGTGGCGACGCCGACGGTTACGACAAACAGTTCACCGCTTTCGGCATAGAGGAGGTCGGAGATACTTTTGATCACCAGAAAAATAATCAGGAAGCTGAAAGCGTTCAGTCCCAGATAGAGACCGCTGAAGACGTCTTTCACAAGTCCGAGACACCAGGCGATCAGTGCGCCGCTCCCGGCGGGTCCGCGTAGCGCGAGAAACACCGTGACGATCAGCAGGATATCCGGTTTAAACAGGGCCGACAGATGAACCGGCAGGACCGAGGTCTGAAGGACAACGGCAGCCAGCAGTGCCACAATTGCCACGCTGTTTCTAATCATGCGGTTCTCGCTGCACCACCATGACCTCTTCCAGGTGCGAGATATTAACCATGGGGCGAATGGTTACCGTCTGGAAGATGCCGTACTCCCCCCGCTTGACCATGGTAACCTCGCCGATGGGAATTCCCTTGAGGAAGATCCCGCCGATACCGGAGGTGATCACCAGATCGCCGACCTTCACATCCTCCTCGCGGGTGGCAAATTCAAGGGCACAGAGACCGTCTCCCTTACCCTTGACCACCCCACGGGCACGGGAACGCTGAATGGTTGCCGCAATCCCGCTGGCATGGTCCGTCAGCAGCAGGACCCGTGCGGTGTTCGGCGCAACCTTGACGATCTGGCCGACGACCCCGTCCGCGGCTACCACCGACATCCCCTCGGTTATCCCGCTGGAACCGCCACGGTCGATTATCAGGGTTTTAAACCATGAGGAGACATCTTCCCCGATGACCGATGCCGTCACGGCCGGTGGGCTGAGCGTGGCTTTCATACCCAGCAGTCTCAGCAGGCGCTGATTTTCCAGGTTCGTCTCACCTGAAGCAACAATCCGGCTGTTGAGGACTTTCAGCTCTTCACGGAGGCGGCGGTTTTCCTTACGCACCCCCACCAGGTTAATGTAGTCATCCCAGGCATCCTCGAAAAAGCCGCTGACCCGGGACGCAGGCCCCATAACCGGCGCAACGGCAGTCAGAAGCCCCCGTTCGATAATATTGGCACTGCGTTTATGGGGGATATTGACGGTATAGAAGACCAGCGCGGCCAATATCCCGCCACCGGTAAGAAGTACCACGCCAAATTTTTTAAAGAAATCCATACTGGCTATCCATGATGGGGCAGACGGCTGTTACCGCCGTTACCGGATTCCGCTACCGGTGCGTACCGCACAGTTCATTCTCTTTGTATACCTGCAGCAGGTATTCGCGATACGGCGAAGAGGGCGTTTCATCGATGATCCGGAGCATATGGGGGCAATCGATGTACCCCCGCCGCAGGGCTATTTCCTCAAGACAGGCGATCTTCATCCCCTGGCGAGACTCGATGATCTCGATGTAGTTGCTTGCCTCCAGAAGGCTCTTGTGCGTACCGGTGTCAAGCCAGGCGATCCCGCGCCCCAGCCGTTCGACCGTCAGGTTGCCGCGTTGCAGATAGGCGAGGTTCACATCCGTAATTTCCAGTTCCCCCCGGGGGGAAGGCGCTATGGACCGGGCGGTCGCCACCACGGTTTCGTCATAGAGATACAAGCCGGGCACGGCATACTGGGATTTCGGGTGCTGCGGTTTCTCTTCGATGCTCAACACCCTTCCCGCTCCATCGAACTCCACCACACCGTACCGTTCGGGGTCATGCACCGGGTAGCCGAAGATGCGGGCGCCCCCCTGAAATTCCCGGACAATCCGGTCGAGGTTCATCTTGCCGTAGAAGATGTTGTCGCCGAGGATCAGACAGACCGGTTCGCCGTTGATGAACTCCTCCCCGATCAGAAACGCCTGGGCGATCCCTTTGGGTTCCGGCTGTACCTTGTAGGAGAGTTTGATCCCCCAGCGGGAGCCGTCACCCAGCAGGGCCTGAAACCGGGGGATATCCTGCGGGGTGGAGATGAGCAGGATATCGTCGATACCTGCGGTCATCAACGTAGCCAGCGGATAATAGATCATGGGTTTGTCGTACACCGGCTGCAGCTGTTTGCTGGCAACAAGCGTCAACGGATAGAGACGGCTGCCGGCGCCGCCCGCCAGGACTATACCTTTTCGCACTGGGTGAGACATGTGGGTAACCCCCGAAATTTTCGATGCAAGCTGTTAATAGTACACACCTGTTGTCTGGCTGTCAAACGGCATCGCACCTGCCGACAAGTGTGGTAACCGCGGCCAGCAGGTCGTCGCAGACCTCGGTCCCCGCAGCGGCATTCTGTTCCTCTGACGCACCGTAGCCGGTCCGGACAAGGATCGAGCGGCAGCCGGCTGCCTTGCCCGCCTGAACGTCCACCAACTTGTCACCGATCATCACCGACTGTTCCAGGTCAATGTCGAAGCGGCCGGCCGCCTCAAGGAGCATTCCCGGCAGCGGCTTGCGGCAGCGGCAGGGGAGCGCATAACTGCCGCGGCCTGAAGGATGGTGGGGGCAGTACTGCCAGGCGTCCACACGGGCATCGGCCTCGGCAAGCAGTACTGCAATGTGCCGGTGGAGCAGATGCACATCCTCTTCCGTATAATACCCACGGGCAACCCCGGACTGATTGGAGACCACAATCACCAGCCACCCTGCCCTGTTCAGCATCCTGATGGCTTCAGGTACCCCGGGGATGAACTCAAACTCCTCGGAACGGTAGAGATAATCCTTCTCCACATTGATCGTACCGTCCCGGTCTATGAAGACTGCCCGTTTCATGGTTGCTCCTCGCTCACGCAAAACAGTGTAATTAACCAGTTGATATCCCGAGTAAAAATCCAGAGATTCATTGACAAACCGGGTAGAGAGGCTCTATAAGAGCGTATACATAACTATCCGGGAGTTCTCAAGCAATGATCAAGACCAACAACCTTAAGATTACCGGCATTACCCCCATCATCGCCCCTGCCGACCTGCGCCAGGTATTTCCGCTATCGGCGGCTCGTGCCGAATTCGTCAACAACTGCCGGGAGCAGCTCAAGGCGATCATCCACCGCAGTGACCGTCGGCTGATGGTTGTGGTCGGTCCCTGCTCGATCCATGATCCGGAAGCGGCCGTGGACTATGCAAAACGCCTGGCAGCGCTCGCCCGCAGGGTGGATGACCAGCTGATGCTCGTCATGCGGGTCTATTTCGAAAAACCCCGCACCACCGTCGGCTGGAAAGGGTTGATCAACGATCCGGACATGAACGGCACCCATCTGATCTCGAAAGGGTTGGGGATCGCCCGCAGCCTGCTGCTGAAGATCACGGAACTTGAGGTTCCGGTTGCCAACGAGATGCTTGACCCGATCACCCCCGAATATGTGGCCGACATGATCAGCTGGGGTGCGATCGGTGCCCGTACCACCGAATCCCAGACCCATCGCGAGATGTCCAGTGGACTCTCCTTCCCGGTGGGGTTCAAGAACGGTACCGACGGCAACCTCCAGATCGCCATGGACGCCATGAAGGCCGCACAGCATCCGCACAGCTTCCTCGGCATCAACCGCGAGGGACGTACCTCCATCATCCAGACCGCCGGCAACCCGGATGTGCACATCGTCCTGCGGGGCGGCTCGCGCAAGGTCAACTATCACCCGGAAGACATCGCCCACACCGAGGAAAGCCTGTTAAAGAACGGCCTGCTCCCCTCGATCATGGTGGACTGCAGCCACGGCAACTCTAACAAGGACTACCAGAAGCAGCCGGAGGTCATGGAAAGCGTGGTCAGGCAGATCCTGGACGGCAACAGATCCATATCCGGCGTAATGATCGAGAGCAATATCGAGGCGGGAAATCAGAAGGTCCCGACCGATCACAGCCACCTGAAATACGGGGTATCGATTACCGATGCCTGCATCGACTGGACAACCACCGAGCAGATCCTGCTCGATGCCCACAGGCAGCTTAAAAAGCGGAAGTAACAGACGGGGCGCCAGTGGCGCCCCGCTCTTTTTCATGCTGTCACACTATACCCTGGCACCGGCGGTCACGCGATCTACTCGTACACCAGCTGCATCCCCCTGCCAACCTTGCCGACCGCGCCGTCAAACTTCTCCTCGACACTCTCGGAAAACAGGTCGAGATAGTTGGTCTTCTTCTTCGGCGGCAGCAGCACCTCCGGCTCACCCTTGATCCCCGCCAGACGCCCCGCTTCCTCGATGGCATCCTGCAACGTCCCCAACCGGTCCACCAATTTCAACTCCAGGGCCTGTTCCCCGGACAGCACCCGGCCGTCAGCTATACGACGCACCTCATCGACGGGGAGCTTGCGGCCGCTGGCAACGGCCTTGACAAACTGGTTGTGGGTGCTGTTGATCACCGACTGGAACATGGCACGATCCTCATCGGTCAGCTGCCGGACCGGTGATCCGGAGTCCTTGAACTTGCCGGTTTTGATTACGGTGGACTTGATGCCGATCTTGTCCATCAGCGTCTCGATGTTTGAAAGCTTGATGATGACACCGATGCTGGCGGTGATGGTCCCCGGATTGGCATAGATGGTTGTCGCCGGTGCCGAAATATAATAACCGCCCGATGCGGCCAGGCTCCCCATGGATACGACGATCTTCTTTTTCGCCGCAAATTTCCGGACCTCTTCGTAGATCTCCTGTGAGGGTGCCACGACCCCTCCCGGAGAGTCAACCCTCAGCACAACCGCCTTTACCTCATCCTTCTTCAGAAAATGCCTTAGCTGCCGCACGGTCTCCTTGGAGTCGATGATCATCCCCTTGACCTCCACGAGTCCGACCCCCGGTTTGTCGACCAGTTTCCCATCTCCGCTCCCCAGGAGGGATTTGGCAATGTAGAGGGAGAAGGCGAACAGCAGAAAGAAAGCAACGACCGCCAGCGTTCCGATCATCATAATTTTTTTGGGCATGAACGAGCTCTCCGTTCGGAATTTGTTTTTCATGAGAAAAGCGATTCTGCTACAGTGTTCCGATGCGAATCCTGATCATCTCCGACACCCACGGCAACTATCCCCTGGCCCTCAAGGTCTGCGACATGGCCGCCCCATTCGATCTGCTGATCCATCTCGGCGATGGAGCCGACGACGCCGAAGTCCTGTCGTGCATTATTGAATCGAATATGGCGAACGTGGCCGGAAACTGCGACATGGGTTCCGCCGCCCCCCGGGAGCAGCTGCTGGAATGCGAAGGAAAGAAGCTGCTGCTGGTGCACGGGGATGCCTACGGGGTCAAAAGCGGTCTCGGCAGACTGGAGGAGAGGGCCACAACGGTCGGAGCT
>CAZSTJ010000174.1:0-7979 GCA_964609805.1 uncultured Geobacter sp.
GGATATTGGCCAGCCCCCGGTTGGGAACCCACCAGGCCAGGAAGATCACACCCACCAGGATTAGGCAGGTGACCCCCATGAGGGTTATGAAGAGCCGCTTGCGCGGCGGTGAGAGCTTCTCGTCCGGCACGGTCATATCCGGCTACCTCCGTCCTGTCCGCCGTCGAGGGATGACCCGACCGGGATCGGTCTTCCGGCCAGGAAACTGGCCGCGTCGAGCCGTTTCTTCCCCGCCAGCTGCAGTTCATCGATGAGCAGGCTTCCCCGCAGGCAGGCAATTTCAATCCCCCCCTTGTCGGCCCGCAGCACCTTTCCCGGCACCCCGCTGCCGTCGGCAACCCTGGTGCGGTAGACCTTGAGCGGTTCACCCTCCAGGGTGGTGGTGGCCACCGGCCAGACCTTCAGACCACGAACCTGGTTGTGGATGGAGCTGGCATCACGATGCCAGTCGATGATCCCGTGCTCCTTCTTCAGCATCGGGGCGTAACAGCTCTGGCTGTCGTCCTGGGGATGGGGCACGATCGTCCCGGCGGCGACGCCGTCCAGGGTATCACCCAGCAGCTCGGCCCCCATGACCGACATCCGGTCGTGCAGGGAGACGATATCCTCATCGGGGTCGATGGGGGTGCCACGTTTGAGCAGCATGGGACCGGTATCCAGTCCCACATCCATGAGCATGGTGGTGACGCCGGTTTCGGCCTCGCCGTTGACCAGGCACCAGTTGAGCGGCGCAGCCCCGCGATAACGCGGCAGCAGCGAGGCGTGCACGTTGATGCACCCCAACGGCGGGATATCCAGCAATGATTTGGGGAGGATCTGCCCGAATGCCACCACGACAATGGCATCCGGCGCCAGTTCGCGGATCAGCTCCACGAACTCCGGCGCCCGCACCTTTTGGGGCTGATGCACCGGAATGTGGTAACGCTGGGCCAGTTCCTTCACCGGCGGCGGCTGCAGATGCTGTCCGCGCCCCTTGGGGCGGTCCGGCTGGGTGACGACCGCAACCACCTCTTCACCACGGTCAATCAGGGTCTGCAGGGTGGGACAGGCGAACTCCGGCGTCCCCATGAAGATCACACGACGAGCCTTCACTCCCCCCCTCCCGATTCGGCCATGCGGCGGGCACGACGCTGGAAGAGGTCTTTCTTGAGCGGCGACAGGTGATCCACGAAGAGGATGCCGTCCAGATGGTCAATCTCATGCTGGAACGCGATGGCCAGAAGCCCCTCCGCCTTCCAGGTCTGTTCATTTCCCTCGACATCGAGCGCCTTGACCACCACACGTGCGTGACGCTTCACGTTGGCGGCGTATTTGGGAACGGAGAGACATCCCTCCTCCTCGAAGGCTTCCCCCTCGGCGTGGATGATGGCCGGGTTGATGGCGACGATCAGGTCCGGCTTGCCTTCGCTGTCGGAGACGTCGATGACGATGACCCGCTGGTGCACACCGATCTGCGGCGCGGCCAGGCCGACCCCCGGCGCGTCGTACATGGTCTCGGCCATGTCCCTGACCAGCTCACGGACCGCGTCGTTGATTACTGTCACCGGTGGGGATTTTTTCTTCAGTTCGGGGTTGGGATAGGTAAGAATGGTGCGAATCATGGTCTTCCTTGCTGCCTGGTTTCGGTATCAGGCGGTCTGCCGGCTGCGCTTCATTCCCGACAAATCCGCAAAGGTTTATTATCTACATACTGGGACAAATAATCAAGAACTTCGCCTAAATAATTGAAACTTTGCCCCTGTGCATGTATAATCCCCGACCACTATTGCGTAAATCAAGGACATCTCACATGCGGAAGCTTCTCACCTATACGCTGTTCCTCTGCGCCATATCCCTGTTGACCGGTTTCAACTGGGGCTTCGGCAGTGACGACCCCTGCAAGAAGGCGTTCGAACTGGCCGGAACCCTCGACGGGACCGGTGACGATGCCGCCAACCGGCAGTCGGAAGGCAAGATACTCTCCCTCTGCCCTGACAGCGCCGCCGGGCATTATGTGTCGGCCCTTCAGCTGGAGCGGGTCGGCAATACCGACGGCGCCATCGGAGAATACCGCAAGGCACTGCAGCTGGAGAGCAGCTTCCCCCATGCCAGCGGCAACCTGGGACTGCTTTACGCCCAGAAGGGGCAAAGCGACGCCGCGCTGGTGGAACTGGCCCGCGGCCTCTCCGCCTCCTCCAACCCGAGATACCACAAGGCCATGGCCCGCATCCTGGCCGAGCGCAAGGTTTATCCCCTGGCGATCTACCATTACGGCGAGGCGGCCCGCAGCCTGACCCGCGACGCATCTGTTTTCAACGGCATGGCCGAGGCCTATGCCGCCTCCGGACAGCCGGAGAAGGCCCTGGACGAGTACCGCCGGGCCCTTGCGGTGGAACCTAACTCGGACTCCGCCCAGATCGGCATGGCGACAATCCTCATTGCCCGCAACGAACAGGACAAGGCCCTGGACCTGCTGAAGAAGGCCGAGACCTCCTCACCCCAGAACCGCGAGATCCACCTGATGATGGCCGGCATCTACGAGAAGAAGGGTGACGCCAAATCGGCCGAATATCAGTACCTCCTCGGCGGCAAGCCGAAGACCGCCCCGCAGGGTCCTGCTCCTTCGAAGACGTCCGCCGATGTCCCCCTCACCGGCAACGCCGACCGGGACATCGAGACCATCAAAGAGGCCATCAAGGGCAACCCGACATCGGCCGGTCTCTACGAAAAGCTGGGGAACCTCTACCGCGCCGTCAACAAGGACACCGAAGCCATTACGGCCTACAAGGAAGCGGCCCATCTCAACACCACCAGCCCCGACGTCTACCTGAACCTGGGGATTCTGCTGGAGAAACGCACCCTGCTGGACGAAGCGGTGGTGGCCTACAAGCAGGCCCTGACAATCAAGCCGGACAGCCCGGATGCCCACCTGCGCCTGGCAGACCTGCGCTACAATCGCGGCCTGTACCAGGAGGCGGTGACCCATTATGGTGAATTCCTGAAACTGAAGCCGGACAGTCCGGACATCCAGCTGAAACTGGCCCGCATCTTCACTCGCAACAAGGAAAACGCTTTGGCTATCGACGCCTATACCGTCTTCCTCAAGCACTCCCCCGACAATGCCGACGCCAACCGGGAGATCGCCGCCCTGTACCGTGCCAAGGGGGCCAACGACAAGGCGGTCGAGCACTACAGCAAGGTGCTGGAGAAGCAGAAGGACGACATGGAAACCCGGAACGCCCTGGTTTCCATCTACGTCAAGGACAAGAAGTACGATGAGATCACCGGCCTGTTAAAGGGGACCGCCGAACTGTTCCCCGAAGATCCCAACAACCATTACAAACTGGGGCTGATCTACGAGTTCAAGAAGGACTACGAGAACGCCATTGCCACCTACAAGAAGGCCATCGAGATCAAGGCAGACCACGCCCGTTCACTGAACGCCCTGGGGCGCCTCTACATGAAGACCGGCCGTATCGACGAAGCCAAGCAGATGCTGGAGGCGGCCAAGAAGGCCGACCCGACCCTCGAAGAGGCCAGCGTGCTGCTCAACAACATCCGCGACGAATTCAACCCTGAGCCACGCAAGATTTCCTCCAAAGGGAAAAAAGGGAAATCAAAGAAGGGGAAGAAATCCTCCAAATCATCCAAATCGTCGAAGTCGACCAAGGGCAACGCCAAGAAGGGCACCACGAAAAAACAGCAGTAATAAGGCGGGCCACACCACATGACAGGCCCTGCGAGGTCCGCCGGGCCCCATTCGGACACACAGCACTGTTTCAGACCACCGGACACCCACATGACTGAAGACAGAACCGCCGCAGCCTATTTTCCCCATATCATTCCGATCCAGGCCGATCAGTGGCGTTCCCTCGACCTGGGACCGCTCTCCCGGCAGATAACCGAGCGTTCCATCCCCGACATCATCTTCTACCGCCAGTTGGCGTTGCGCATGAACCGGCGCAACCCGGCCGGCGCCCCGACAGTCCATGCCGGCCATCTCAACATGTACGCCACCCTGCTGAAGGTCTACCATCACCTGATCGACGAGGTTGCCGAGGGGCAGAGGCCCGACGTCCT
Organism: uncultured Geobacter sp.; assembly: GCA_964609805.1. GTDB lineage: Bacteria > Desulfobacterota > Desulfuromonadia > Geobacterales > Pseudopelobacteraceae > CAIPTY01. The sequence continues at coordinate 4,060 of CAZSTJ010000174.1, forward strand.
TGCCGACGCCCTCCGCAGAAGCGGACATGACCCTGCCGGTACGGAGCTGACGATGACGGCGGCAGGCTTTGCCCGCACCTTCCCTCCGGGCGGTACTGCCATCGACGGCAAGAAACTGCTGCAATCGCCGGGTCGCCGGAGGACACTCCTGCGCGAGATGCTGCTCCTGCGCCTGGCTGCCGAGAACCCGGCCCTGGACAGCTTCCGCGCGCTGCTGGATGACAGCACGCTGGCCCGGAAAGCCCCCGGATATCCCCGCCTGGTCACCGATATGAACCGGGCACTCTCCAGCACCCCGCAATTGCCGGATCTGGAGATGACCCTGGCCGAGGCGCTCAGGGCGCCGATCATGGCCTCCCCCGATTCACTGGCCGGCCAGGTCGGCTTCATCCGCGAGCAGTGGCACGGCCTGCTTCCCCCCGACCTGCTGGAAGAGGTGTTGATCTCCTTCGATATCCTGCTGGAAGAGGAACGGGCCTGGGGTGGCGGTGGAGGAGAGCCGGGCATGCCGCCGGTCATGGAGTTCGGCCGCGGCGGAGCGGCTGCTGCCGGTGCCGCTGGTGCGGGCCACGGCGACGGCCACGGTTTCGGCCATGACGGCAGCTCGGTCTTCGGTGGCTACGATTACCCGGAATACGAACAGTTCTCGGCCGATGCCGACTGGATGTCCAACGTGGTGCTGATGGCCAAGATGGTCTACGTCTGGCTGCATCAGCTGTCGAAACAGTACCACCGCCCCATCGACCGCCTGGACCAGATACCGGACGCAGAACTGGACCGGCTGGCGACCCGCGGCTTCACCGGCCTCTGGCTCATCGGCATCTGGGAACGCTCCGCCGCTTCCCAGCGGATCAAGCAGCTCTGCGGCAACCCTGAGGCCATCGCCTCCGCCTACTCACTCTACGATTACGAGATCGCCGCCGATCTGGGCGGATGGCCGGCGCTGCACGACCTGAAGGAGCGGGCCGCCAAGCGCGGCATCCGCCTGGCCAGCGACATGGTCCCCAACCATACCGGCATCTATTCCCGCTGGGTCCTGCAGCACCCTGACTGGTTCGTCCAGACCGACTACCCCCCCTTCCCGACCTACCAGTTTAACGGCGAGGATCTCTCCCACTCGGAGCACGCGGTTATCCAGGTGGAGGACGGCTATTGGACCAAGACCGATGCCGCCGTGGTCTTCCGGATGATCGAACGGAGCACGGGGCGGACCCGCTACATCTACCACGGCAATGACGGCACCTCCATTCCGTGGAACGATACCGCCCAGCTCAACTACCTCCTCCCCGAAGTCCGTGAGGCGGTACTTCAGACCATTCTCCACGTGGCCCGCAGCTTCCCCATCATCCGCTTCGATGCCGCCATGACCCTGGCCAAGAAGCATTTCCAGCGCCTCTGGTTCCCGGTGCGGGGCCTGGGCGGGGGCATCCCCTCACGGTCAAGTTTCGGCATGAGCCGCGACGAGTTCGACGCCGTCTTCCCGACCGAATTCTGGCGCGAGGTGGTGGACCGGGTGGCGGCGGAGGTACCGGGCACCCTGCTCCTGGCCGAGGCCTTCTGGCTCATGGAGGGGTATTTCGTCCGGACCCTCGGCATGCACCGGGTCTACAACAGCGCCTTCATGAACATGCTCAAGCAGGAGGAGAACGCCAAGTACCGCCAGACCATCAAGAACGTCCTGGAGTTTAACCCCGAGGTGCTGAAGCGCTTTGTCAACTTCATGAACAACCCGGACGAAAAGACCGCCGTGGAGCAGTTCGGCCGCGAGGGGAAATACTTCGGCGCCTGCATCCTGCTGGCCACCATGCCGGGGCTCCCGATGTTCGGTCATGGCCAGATCGAGGGCTTCCACGAGAAGTACGGCATGGAATACAAGCGTTCCTACTGGGAGGAGGAGCCGGACGCCCACCTGATCTGGCTCCACGAACAGCGAATCTTCCCGATCCTCCGCCGCCGCTGGCTCTTCTCCGGCTCCGAGAACTTCGTGCTCTACGACTTCTACGCCGGCGATGCCGTGGACGAGAACGTCTTTGCCTACTCCAACCGGGTCGGCGACCAGCGCGGCCTGGTGCTCTATCACAACAGCTATGCCACCACCGCCGGCTGGATCCGGGAATCGGCCGCCTTCGCGGTCAAGACCCAGGGCGAAGAGACCGAACTGCGGCGCACGACCATCTCCGAGGCACTGGATTTGAACGCAGGCGCCGGTATCTACTATTCCTTCAAGGATCACACCCTGGGGTTGACCTTCCTGCGCGAAGGACACGAATTATGCGAGAAAGGGCTCTACGCCGAGCTGGGAGAGTACGAGTTTCATGTCTTCACCGATTTCCAGGAACTGTGCGATGATGTGGCCGGAACCTGGGGACAGCTCTGCCGTGAGCTCAATGGCCGGGGCGTCACCAGCCTGGAGGATGAACTGCTGCAGCTCCGCTATCCGGAACTCAACGCCTCTTTCCGTGCCCTGCTGGAACTGGTCCCGGCGACGGCCGAAACAGCTGCGGATGCCATCATCAAAGCGGCACGGGTCGTGTTGAAGGAAGTGGCGGCACAATCAGGCAGCGTCACGGCACCGATTGAACCTGCCGTGAAGCGGCTGGCCGCCGGGCTGCAACTCCGGGCCACGGCACTGGCCTTGAAACCTGCCAAAACGGCCGCGGCCCGGCAGACACAGCTGATGGCCCTGCTCTCCTCACCTGCCGGTTCCCGAATCCTGCTGTCGTACCTGCTGTTCCGCGAATCGGGGATTGTCCTTGAGAACTACGGGCTGGACTACAGCCTGAAGATGGCCATCGGCGGGGAAGATGTTGCTGCACCGTCACTCCTCTTGGCAGCTCTCCTGGCCCAGCCCACGGCAAAGGACCTTACGTCCGCGGTAACCGGTGCCTTCGGGACACCTGCCGGCCGGGCCTTCATGCAGGTACACCAGAGCGACGGCATCGAATGGTTCAACAAGGAGCGCTACGAGGAGCTGCTGGAATGGCTCACGGTGACGGCCCTGCTGGAGCACGGCTCCCGTCTCCCGGCCGCACGGACAGTGGCAACCCGCAGCACGGCTCTGGCCGCGGAAGAAGAGAAACTGCGGGAGCTGGCATCCGGGGCGGGCTACCGGAGCGCCATGCTGCTGCGGCTGCTGGGGCCGCCGGCCGTGAAGAAACCAGGGAAGACCACCGTAACAAAGGCACCCAAAAAAGCGGCAGAGCCCGCCGCAAAAACAACGCGGAAGAAGAGTGATGCTCAAGGCAACCCTCGAAAGAATACGGCAAAAGCACCGGACCACAAAGTACCCCGCTGAACCGGCGCTCCTGCCGGAGCTGTTCCGCGGCTATCCCGCCCTGGATCCGGCCCGCTGCCCGGACGGGTGCAGTGCCTGCAGCGCCGTCTGTCCCACTGGGGCCATCTCCCGCGAAAACGGGCTGGCCCTGGATATGGGCACCTGCCTCTTCTGCCCCGAATGCAGCCTCGCCTGCCCTACCGGAGCGGTATCATTCACCCGCGATGAAAAGCTGGCAACATCCCGCCGTGACGACCTGGTCTGCCGGCCGGGGGTGGAACGCCGGCTGGCCGATGCCATGGGCAAGGAGCTGGTCTCCCTCTATGGCCGCTCCTTCAAGCTGCGCGAGGTGAGCGCCGGCGGCTGCAACGCCTGTGAGGCAGACACCAACGTCCTTTCCACCGTCGGCTTCGACCTGGGACGTTTCGGTATTCAGTTCGTCGCCTCTCCCCGCCATGCCGACGGCATGTACGTCACCGGCCCGGTTTCCGAGAACATGCGGATCGCCCTGCTCAAGACCTGGGAGGCCATCCCGGGCCCCAAGGTCGTCATTGCCGCCGGCGCCTGCGCCATCGGCGGCGGCCCCTATCGCGGCCATCCCGAGGTGCATGACGGCGTGGATAAGTTCCTCCCGGTGGACCTGTAC
>CAZSTJ010000175.1:0-7944 GCA_964609805.1 uncultured Geobacter sp.
GAAGAGGGAAGTGCGGATGCGGCAGATGAGCGATGGCTGGTGGCCCTAGGGGAGGGGCGCGTGGGGTGTGACGGGGGAGTCGTTACCGTGCCGTTGAAAGTGACTCATCATGGCGAGGTCTGCAGGGTGACAGTGTCAGTGGCGCTGGAACCTCTCATGGGGAACAGCCAGAGAGGATAGGCCCCTGTTACCCGTTTCAGGTGATATCAGGAACGGTGAAAAAGGGACGGGATCAGAAAAGGGACCCGTGCCCGGTAGGTGCGGTACTCCTCTCCAAACTGATGCAGAAGCCGCCGCTCTTCAATTATGCCGCCGACAATGAAATACACCAGTGACAGCAACGTCAGGAGCGCCCAGCTGGCGGTCATGACCGGAGAAAACAGCAGGAACAGTGTTGACAGCAGATATAAGGGATGCCGAACGAAGGCGTAACAGCCGGTTGTGACGAGGGTTGGTTTTGTGGCAGGTCCGCGGCGAAGCTGCTCAAACCCCAGAAAATCTCCGCTTCCGGTCTGGCTGACGCAGATGAGCAGGGCTGTTGCGGCAGCTGCCTGCCCCCCGTGCAGCAGCCATTTACCGATTCCGTGAATTTCATAGAGCACCGGTGTCGCCCGGTACGCCGCCATGACCCAACCGAAGGCAGCCAGCGAGGCGAGATTGTACGTTAGCCGGTATATGCGCGGCTCCCCCCTTCCTTGACGTTTGAACAGGGCCTTCATCCTCATCGATGCAAAGAGGGAATGGGTACCGGCAAAGAGGAGAAAGCGGAGTAAGAAGTCGGTCTGATCAGACATTGAAAACTCCGGTAACGGGGAATGGTCAGAAGGTAGCATTACGGTCTTGTTTACACAATCACAACGTGTTATATAGCGCACGGTTGCTTACTACGCAGGGAGGGCAGGCATGGCAGTAATCACAATATCCAGGGAAATGGGAACCGGCGCGTACCATATCGCCGAAGAGGTGGCCCGGAGACTCAAGTATACCCTTGTGGACGGCGAACGGATCAATGCCTGTGCCCCCAAATACGGTCTTGATCCCGATATGCTGCAGATGGTCGATGAAAAACCCCCCTCATATATCACCGCCGAAGACCGGAAGCGTGCCGCTGCACTCAATACTGTCGAACTGATCTTGCTCGATTTTGCCCGTAAGGGGAATGTGGTTCTGTACGGCCGTGGCGGACAGGATCTCATGAAGGGGTGCGGGAATGTGCTCCGGTTGCGGTTCATTGCCGATTTCGAGGAGCGGGTGGAGCGTTTTGCCGAGCGGGAATGGATCGACCCCGACCTGGCCCGTACCATGATCCGTCGCAGCGACCACCAGCGGGGCGGATTCATCCACTTCTATTTCGACCGGTCGTGGGACGATCCCCTTGGCTATGACCTGACCTTTAATACCTCCCGACTTTCCCAGGAGGTCATTGTGGACAGTATCGTGGCTGCCGTGAAAGAACCCGCTCTCAAGGAAGCGGAGAAAGGTGCCGGCCAGATCATTGACAACACCATCCTGATGAAGAAGATCGAAACGGCGCTGTTGAACGCCTCCGGGCTTGATTACCGGCCATTTACGATCGATGCGGATAGGGGGCAGGTCAGCGTGAGCGGCTATATCGCCTCGGAAGCCGAGAAGAAGATTGCATTGAAGATCGTTGAGTCGATCAAAGGGGTGAAGTCGGTCGTAGAAGATATTCAGGTGGTTAATTACAAGGCCTACAAAGACAAGAGCTGACCGCCTCTGGCTGAGAGACGTCTCCTGATCGGGGCGAGCAGGCTTTCGCTGAAGCGGATGCCTGCTCGCCCTTTTCCTATCTGTAGGCCATCCTCGATCCCATGGAAGTCCGAACCTCCCGTTATCAGCAGGCCCAACTCCAGTGCCAGGCGCCGCAGATATTCCGACTCATCCTGTTGTGCCAGATTGTTGTACACCTCAATACCGTCCAGGCCGGATTCCGACAGATCCGTCAGTATTTCCCGCAACAGCTGGCGATCTGCAGTGACCGTGGTGGGATGGGCCAGCACCGTTACGCCGCCCAGTCGCCTTATCTCCTTCATGGCATCCTCGATGGGCCAGTACTGCTTGGGGACATTGCAGGGCACCAGATAGCGTCGGAAGGAGTCCTCCACGTTGGAGACATAGCCCCGTTCCAGCAGGGCCCGGGCGATGTGTGGCCGGCCGATGGAATCGCGCGCAAAGGCCAGGACTTCTGAAAGAACGATGGGTGTCTTCCCTTCCTCCCGCAACATGACGTTGACCCGCTCCAGTATCTCCTCGTTGCGGTGCTCCCGGCGCTCACGAAATCCGTTCAACTTTTCCAGGAACACGGCGTCATTCCACTTCATGCCGTACCCGAGGAGGTGCACGTCCTGCCATTTCTTGTACTGGACCGACAGTTCCACGGCAGCTAGTACGAGGACCCCGTGCAGCGAACCGCTTGCAACACCCTCATCGATACCGGCCACAGAATCATGGTCCGCGATGGCAATAGTACTGAGCCCTTCGGCGGCTGCCAATCGCACCAGCTCCTCCGGTGAATAGGCACCGTCCGAACAGTTGGAATGGATATGGAGGTCGATGGATGATCGACGGGTCGTTTTCATGAAAGTCATGATAACTCCAATGAATTCAAATGTAAAACCGCTCTTGCGCCAACGGGATGCGTACGGTACTATTCCGCCATGAATTCACAACAACTACACACAACCATCACCCTGTTGAGGGAAGAGTACCGTCATTGGAAGACTCCGGCGGTGACTATCGTAGCGCAATGTGATGGCAGCCCGTTCAAGGTGCTGGTCTCCTGTCTCATCTCCCTGCGAACCAAGGATGAGGTGACCGCCCTGGCGTCGGAGCGTCTGTTTGGACGAGCCGCCACACCGGAAGCGATGCAGTCGCTGCCGGTGGAGGAGGTGGCCTCCCTCATCTATCCGGCAGGCTTTTACCGCAACAAGGCACAGCAGATAATTGATATCTCGCGGCGGCTGGTTGAGGAGTTCGGCGGCATGGTCCCCGACCGGATCGAGGACCTGGTGACCTTCAAGGGGGTCGGGCGCAAAACCGCAAACCTTGTCATGACGCTCGGGTACGGTAAGCAGGGCATCTGCGTGGACACCCATGTACATCGCATCTGCAACCGCTGGGGGTATGTGAAGACCAGAACCCCCGACGAGACCGAAATGGCACTGCGCAAAAAGCTGCCTCCCGAATACTGGATCGAAATCAACGACCTGTTGGTGGCATTCGGACAAAACCATTGCCACCCTGTTTCTCCCCGCTGCTCCACCTGCTGTTTGAAGGAACTCTGCGGGAGGGTCGGGGTTACTATATCACGATAAACGGCATTTTTAAAAAAGTGTTTTTTTTTGAACTAGACAGTTGCCAGTAACGCAAATACCATGTAATATCTCGGCAAGTTGAGCTAAAAACGCTATTCCTATATCAGGAGGGTTACATAATGTTGAGAAAAATCGGTTTTATCGGCCTGGGCACCGTTGGAAGGCATATGGCTGCCAACCTGACCAAGGGGAGCTACGAATTGACGGTCTTCGACAGCAACAAGGCCGCCGTAGATGAGCTTGTGGCACTTGGCGCCATCGGTGCTGCCAATGCAGCCGAGGCAGCCAAAGGGCGCGACCTCGTCATCGCCATCGTTCCCGAGGGGGATGAGCTGGGGCCGCTGTTCTTCGGCGACAAAGGTATCCTAGCCGGGATCGATGCCGGCACTATCCTGGCCGATATGGGATCCCACTCCCTTGAAACGACCCTGAAGATGTCAGACGAGTGCGCCCGGAAGAGTGTCCAGTATCTGGACGCACCGGTGTGGGGGAGCAAGGATCACGCTGCCAACGGCCTGCTCACCATCATTATTGGGGGTGATCCCTCCCTGGCCGGCAAGTGCCGCGAGCCGTTCGCCTTCTTCGGTCTCAACACGATCCACGTCGGCGAGATCGGTGACGCCACCAAGATGAAGTTCATCGTCAACCTGGTGCAGGCAGAGTTGGTCCAGGTGCTGGCGGAGGGGTTGGTCTTCGGTGAGAAGATGGGCTTCAACGCCGACAGGATCCTCGAGGTGCTCGACACACGCGGCGTGGCATCACCACTGTTCCACTCCAAGGGGCGCGCCATGGCCCGTGGCGAGTTCTCCCGCAGTCTAGCCCTGAAGTATGTCTCCGAGCAGATGCACATCGTTATGAATGCCGCCCGTCTGGTTGGCCTGCACCTGCCGGCCGCCGAGGCCGCCAACAAGGTGTATGAGCAGGGGGTTGAGGCCGGTTACGGCGAGGAGGACTTCTCGGCGGTGATCAAGGTCCTTCGCAAGTAATAGTGCGAAACCTGCAAAATATGCTACAGTTAAGGGCGCCCGCTTCGGGCGCCTTTTCTGTTTTGAGGTTCGAAAGGAGACAACATGAGCAGTCTGTTTCGTTCCCGGCCGGTGTATGTGGCATCATCCTGGATGGCTCCGGTTGGGCGCTATAACGGCAAGGATAAGGAAAATCTCTCGTTTCTGGAGATGGCCGAGCGCTGCGGCGAGGTGTTTGGCGGCAGTCCGGTGCGGCGCCGCGATATCGAGGCGGTTGTCGTCGGCAGCCAGAACCCCTCCGCCTTTTCCGGCGTTGACAATACCGCCGCCAAGATTGCCGGCATCCTGGGAATCTCCGGTGCCAAGTCGGTGTTGATCGATACCGCTTCATCATCCGGCGCATCCGCCTTCGAGAATGCCTATCTGGAGGTGGCGTCCGGCCGGTACGATCATGTCCTGGCCATCGGCATCCAGAAGATGAGCGATGCATCGACCCTGGAGTCGACGCGGATCATTGCCGGGGTCATCGACCGCGACGAGGCGGAATTCGGATTGACCATGCCGGCCTGCGGTGCCCTGGTGGCCCGCGCCCTCAAGGAACGCCTCGGCTTGACCGAAGAGGAGTGGACCGCCTATTCGGCCCTGCTGACCCAGCGCAGCCAGCGCTTTGCCGCGGCCAATCCGGAGGCCCACAACAACCATCCCCTGGAGATTGCGGACTATTACCGTCAGATTGCCAGCAACAAGAACTACCGGTACTGGGATCCCCTGCGGTATCACGACTTCTGCCCCATGTCGGACGGCATGGCGGCGGTCATTCTGACCTCGAAACCGCAGGAGGTGATGGTGAGCGGTCTGGGGAGCGCCACCGATATCCCCACCATCGCCGACCGCAACTATTTCCACTCATTCCCGGCCACGGTCATTGCCGCCGGCTACACCTACGGCATGGCCGGCATCAAGGATATCCGCACCCTTTCGGGAAAGATGCATGTCAACATGCACGATCCGTTCAACGGTTTCGGCCCGATCAATCTGGTTGATCTGGGGATTGTCCGGCGCCACCGGCTGATCGACTGCCTGTTTGATGATGACCTGACCGGCCCTGCCGGCGAGTTCCCCACCAACCTGACCGGCGGTCTGAAGGGGAGGGGGCACCCGCTGGGGGCCACCGGCATGGTGCAGATCGTGGAAAATCATCGCATGATCCGCTACAAGGGGTTTGCTGCAGGGCTCTCGCACTCCATCGGCGGTCCGATCAACAACAACGTGGTGGTGCTGTTGGAACGTGGGGACCATTACCGGGACCGCCGTCCCGAACCCTACAAACCGTGGGGGTTGCCATCCCTGGGGCGTCTCAAGCCCAAAGGGGCCACCATCGAAGCCCTGCTGGCATCGGATGTTCCGGTTCAGGCCGAATTCGTTACCTCCACCGCCCGCTTCGACTACCGCAGCGGCCGTCCGGAAGCGATCATCCTGATCATCTCCTGCAGGTACGAGGGGGGGGCGTATCGCTTCCTGTTCGGGATTGACGGCGAATATTACGAGCAGGTGGCCGGTTTCCGCGGTGGCGATCCGGTGGCGATCGAGCGTGTGGAAGGTGCAATAACCGTGAACCGCATGCCGGTTCGCAAGTTCTACAACCGTACCATCAACGGTCTGGTGGAGCTGGCCGGCAGTGGCTGGAAAAAGCTGACCGGCAAGGGGTAACGGCACCCTGTTAATTGATTACCGGTCATGAGGGAGGGAAGAAATGGCGTATTTTGAGTGGAGTGATGACTATTCCCTTGGTATTGAGGAGTTCGACAATCAGCATAAGCAGCTGTTTGATATCCTCAACCGCACGTATGACCTGTACCGGGCTGATACACCGGGCGAAGAATTACACCGGATTATTGGTGAACTGGTGGATTATGCCACGTATCACTTTGCCACGGAAGAATACTGGATGCAGGAGAAGGGCTATCCGGAACTTGAGGCCCACACCGGACAGCATGAGGATTTTTCCTGCCGAATTGTGGGCTTCGAGCTTGACCTGGCTGCCGGAAAGGACAATATCATCGGACCGTTGCTGACCTTTCTCAAGGAGTGGCTGGTCGAACATATCCTGGAGAGTGATTTCAAATACGCGGTCTTCGCGGGTACACGCTAACCGCATTTCATGCCCCGATACAGCGTTGCCAGGTTTATGGAACCGGGCAACGCTGTAAGGCGCAGCTTGTGAATTATTTCACGGTATACCAGAACTTTGCCTGACGGACCTTGCCGTCGGCTGTCTTGAATTTGCACATCACGCCGTATTTCCCCTTCTTCGCCATGACCACATCGACGCCGAAGTGACCATGCATGGCCATCAGATCCTTGGTCTGGTCACTCTTGTCCGGTCCCTGAATCTTCAGCTTTGCTTCCCCTTCGGTCAGCTCCTTCCCGCTTTTCACATCCTTCAGGTTCATGGAGATGTGATGGGTCTCCTTGACCCCTTTCGGCATCGCCATCCCCATGGCCTTCATGGCATCAGCCATGGTCTGGACCGTGAAACTGACCTTGACCCCGTCGACCACCTCTTCGTGGGCCGGGCCCCCCATGGAGGCATGCTTCGAGTGGTCATGGCCGGCCTGATCGGCGGCAAAGGCGGCCGGAGTCGCCAGGGCCAGGATGGCGGCGGTTGCGAGCAACAGTTTCTTCATGGTGGTTCTCCTTTGTGATGTTAAGCGTTGAAACCTGAAATGCGGTCTCTCACAGAGCCCACAGAACTCACGGAGAAAGGCTTCCTCTGTGTCCTTTGTGTACTCTTGCGAACGTAGTGAGCGAGTGAGATGGCCTATTTGTTTTAATGTTTCATTCCCGAATACTTCAACGTTCCCTTCTTCAGTTCGCGCTTCTTCATCAGCACGAAGATCACCGGCGTCATGATCAGCACATGCACCGCCGAAGAGATCATCCCCCCGATCATGGGAGCGGCGATCGGCTTCATCACATCCGCTCCGGTACCCGATGACCACATGATCGGCACCAGGCCCAGCAGCGCCACCGCCACGGTCATCAGCTTGGGCCGCAGGCGTAATACCGCCCCTTCGAAGGTGGCGTCGTAGATGTCCTGCTCCGTGATACTCCCCTGAGCCAGTTTTTTATCCAGCGCCTCGTGCAGGTAGATGACCATGACCACCCCGGTCTCCACCGCGATGCCGTAGAGGGCGATGAAACCGACCCAGACCGCCACCGACATGTTGTATCCCAGGGCAGAGACCAGATAGACCCCTCCCACCAGGGCGAAGGGGACCGAGAGCATGACCATACTCGCCTCCAGGGCCGAGTGGAAGGTGAAGTAGAGCAGGATGAAGATGATCAGCATGCCGGCCGGCACCAGCAACTGCAGGCGTGCCTTGGCCCGGACCTGGTTCTCCCACTGACCGGACCAGGCGACGTAATAGCCGGCGGGGAGTTTCAGCTGTTTCTCCAGGACCTGCTTGGCCTCACCCACGAAGCCCCCCATGTCTCGCCCCCGCACATTGAGGAAGACGATGGAGCGCAGGAGGCCCCCCTCGCTGTTGATCTCGGGGGCGCCGGTGGAGACGGTCAGTTTGGTCACCAGGGCCAGGGGGATCTGCACCGGCCGGTCGCCGCTCATCCCCGAGACCAGGATG
>CAZSTJ010000176.1:0-7894 GCA_964609805.1 uncultured Geobacter sp.
GTATCGGGAATAGCTGCATCGAACCGCCGGAAGGGGGCCGTCTGTCAAAACAGGCGGCCTTTGCGCGTTTTAGGAACACATGCCGGCTTTATCCTTCAGGAAAGCAGCCAGAGCGGTCCGGTCGGCCTTTGCTTCGGGAAGGTCGGCCGCGTGCCGCAGCAGGATGTCGAGCAGTTCCCGGCACATCTGGCAGCTTTCCCTGCTCAGCTGGTAGTACATCCAGACTCCCTGGCGGCGGATATCTACCCAGCAACTCCGTTTGAGGTAGGCCAGGTGTCGGGAGACGGTGGACTGGGGCAGCTTCAGGACCGCCATCAGGTCGCAGACACACAGTTCGCCTTCGGCCTGCAACAGCAAAACAATGCGGAGCCTGATGGGATCGGACAGGGCCTTGAATATCTGGGCGTGATGTTTCATAGAGATGCATTCTATGGTGTATTTTTGAACTCGTCAATCGAGCTGCCGAATATTGTGCAAATGAGCCAAACCTATGGCGAGTTTTGTTTGCTCTGGTCCAGGATCCTCTTTGCCTCATCGATAGTCTTAAACACATGATACTTAAACGTGGTTTCGAGAAGCTCTGCGACGACCATATACTTGCAGAACAGGCTATACTCTTCCAGCGTTGTCCCGACAAAGTATGTTCTTCCGCCTCGTCGGGCACCATTTGAAGCCGATTTTTTTGCGGCATCAGCTATAGCGGCTAAATCATCATTAGTGAAGGTGAGCATCGACCCATCTGTTAAATCCCATATGACATCTGTGACTTTGCCCGTCGGATAGTATTCATTTATTACCGTGATTATCTCAGCAGGTGACAAGTCACCCCTAACTGTTGCGATGAAAAGACTGCCTTCAAATTGAATATCGATTGTCGCCATTCATTCCTCCATGTCAGGAGGAAAGCCTACCACATAACTTAACAAATCCTAGTAGAGGGATACTGAATTTGTTTATAAGCATGCCGGGCAGTACAGTGAATCGGTAATCAATAGGCCCGCAAAATAAGATACATTCCCACCACAGCTATGAGAATTCCACCAGCACGTTTTGCCCAGAGGGTAATGTTTGCAATCCCCCGTGATTGGGCGAACGATTCGACAAAACCGGTGAAGGTGCCGGCGACAAGCATGAGCAGGCAATGTCCGACAGCATAGGTGAACAGCAGTGCCACCCCGTAGAGCACCCTGCCTTTCGTGGCAACATAGGTCAGGAGCACTACCAGCGCAGGGGTGGCGCAGGGTGACGATACCACCCCGAAAAACAGTCCCAGCAGGAAGGAACCGATGATCCCCCCCTGTTTCGGCCTGAATTCGCGCTTGATCGGCAGTCGAAGCTCATAGAAGCCCATCATCTGGCCACCCATCACCAGGGCCACTATCCCTGCGACGAGGAACCAGGGGCCTCCGACCGTCCCGAACATGGTCCCCAGCAGGCCGGCTGCGGCGCCGAAAGCGGTGAATGTCAGCGACAGGCCGATGATAAAGGCCAGCGAGTAGCGGAATGCCTTCCAACGGTCGCCCTCGGCGTATCCACCCACAAAACCCACCACCAGTGGGATGGTCGCCAACACGCAGGGCGAAGCCGACGACAGCACACCCGCCAGGAAGACTGCTCCGAACGCCAGTACCGGGTACGCGGCTACGATCTGTTCGATGTTGTCGACAAAGTTCATTTCAGCCCGGCTGCCTTTAATCCTTTCACGATATCAGCCTTATCCATGAAGCCCGTATGGCGATGGACCTCCTTGCCCTGGGTGTTGAAGAATATCTGGGTCGGGATCATCTGCACGCGCATGTTCTGTGCGGCAACCTGATCGGTACGCACGTCGATGAACAGCACGTTTGCTCTGCCCTGGTATTCCTTCGACAGGGTTTCGAGGATCGGCGCCATCTTCTTGCACTGGACACAGGTGCGGGCTCCCAGATCGACCACCGTTGGCTTGCCGGATGCCAATGCCTGGCGGACGACAGCGTCACCGGTGGAGGGGAGTTCAGCGTGGGCGCTGTTTGCCATGAGCATCATTGTCAGCAGTACGAGCCTTTTCATCATAACAGTCCCTTCAGCTCAGCCACTCCCGGGGCTTTCCCGGAAAACCTGACCTGGCCATCCACTACCAGAGCCGGCGTGCTCATGACGCCGTACTTCATGATTGATGGTATATCCTGCACCTTGATGACCTCAGCCTCTTTGCCCAACTCGGCAAGGGCGGTCCTGACGTTGTCGTAGAGGGTCGTGCATTTGGCGCAGCCGGTTCCGAGTACTTCGATCTTCATGCGGAGTCTCCTTTGGTTAGAGTATGGCATTGAACAGATAGCCGACGACGGTGATCGCAATCGCTACGATACCGAAGAAGGTCAGCAGCAGGCGCATTTTGAGTACATTCTTGAGGATAACCGCTTCTGGAAATGACAGGGCCGTCACCGCCATCATGAAGGCCAGTACCGTACCGGTTGCCATACCTTTTTCCATCAAGGCCTGGACGATCGGGATGATGCCTGCTGCATTGGAGTAGAGCGGTACCCCGATCAGCACCGCCAATGGTACGGCAAGCGGGTTGTCCCGCCCGGCGTATTTCAGGAGGAGGTCGGCCGGGGCATAGCCATGGATGAATGCCCCAAGGCCGATGCCGACCACGACGTAGGGCCAGATTTTCTTTAACAGCCCCATGGTGTATTCACGGGCGTACGCCAGCTTCTCGCCGAAGGTCTGTTCCTGAATCTCCGCCGCACCGACCTTGATTTCCCAGACGTAGTCCTGAACGTACCGCTCCATCTTCAACCGGCCGATCACCATGCCGGCCGTTATGGCAACCACCAAACCGCTGCCGATGTAGAGCAGGGCAATCTTCCACCCGAACAGTCCCCAAAGCATAATCAGGGCAATCTCATTGACCATGGGTGACGAGATCAGGAAAGAGAAGGTTACCCCCAACGGTATGCCGGACTCCACAAAACCTATGAACAGAGGCACTGCCGAGCAGGAACAGAACGGGGTGACGATGCCGAGGAGAGCGGCCAGGACGTTGCCGACATACTCGCGGTTGTGGGCCAGGATGCGCCGCGTCCGTTCCGGTGAAAACCAGGACCGGATGATGGCCACCACGTACACGATCGTCGTCAGCAGCAGGAAAATCTTGAGGGTGTCGTAGATGAAGAAATCGAGAGCCTCACCGAGCCGCGAAGCCGGGGCAAGGCCGAAAACGCCATATACCAGCCAGTCGGCGAATCCTTTAAGCATCCGCCGTTTCCTCTGCGATGCCCGTAACCTTGTAGGCTGCCCGGCGGATCAGCTCCTCCGGTATCTCCTCATAGACCATCCCCTCTAACTCGACCGTTCGGCACACGGTTTGGCTCCCCGATAGGCAGGAGCATGAGTCGCAGCTGCTCTCCGAGGCGGCCCCCTCCAACACCTGTTCGAGAGGTATCCCGTTGAACAGGATCAGGTTCGATTGAGGCATGTCCTGTTCCGGGAGGAGTGTCTCCCGGTAAGAGACCCTAATGCCATGCCGGGCCAGATCATTTGTCAGCGCAGCGACTGCCTCAGCCAGGTTCGCACCGGTTCCGGAACAGCGCAGGCAGGTCGCACCGTCCTTTGAGTAATGTCTCCATTCAATATCAAGTTCTTTCATGGCGTTCACCGCCCTGTCCCTGTGATGGCCACATTTCGTACCTCGATCTCATGCTTGACGATCGCGGCGGCCAGGTCAACGATCTCGAACACCTCAGGGTGTTTGACCGCGTAGAAGATCTTCACCCCGTCCTTACGGCGCGACAGAATGCCGTGGGTCTGCATCTGGTTGAGGTGACGCGAGGTATTTGACTGTTCCTCATCGATTGCGGGAAAGATCTCGCAGACACACCGCTCGCCGGCCCGCAGGAAGTCGAGAATTTTCAGCCTGGTCGGTTGTGCCAGTGACTTGAGTACATCTGCCAGATAGAGGTTTGCAGAACTCATATGTTGCTCCTGTGTGCGTGTATGACCATACAATCATATAATCTTGACCGGGTGCTCTGTCAATAAGAAAACTCAAATCACTGCTTGAAAAATCCGCTAACGCGGATATAATCTGCCGAGATAAAATTCCATCTGAGGAGGGCATGATGAGACACCTGATGTGCGCTGTATTGCTATTGTCTTGTTCAACAGCATTTGCTGCAGTCGGAGGAGGCGATGTTACCCTGAAAAACAAAGGCGGAAACGTTACCTTCAGCCACGATGCCCACGTGGCCGTAATGGGGCTGAAGTGCACCCAGTGCCACGACAAACTCTATACCAACGCAAAGCAGCATAAAAAGGCCACCATGAAGGAGATGCAGAAAGGGAAATCCTGCGGTGCCTGCCACAACGGCAAGACTGCATTCAGTGTCAAAGGCGATTGCGCCAAATGCCACAAGAAATAAGGAGGCACCGTGCTTTCCGGAAACCCGAAGCAGACTTTTGAAGCATTCTATGACGCCTCCAGGAATAACGAGATCCTGCCGTCCAAAACCACCTATCTGCTGCACCTGGCCGCCGCCATGGCGGTCGGCTGCGTCCCCTGCATGGAGTACTACCTCAAGCAGAAGGAGCAGGAAGGCATCAGCGATGAAGAGATCAGTACCGTTCAAGCTATCGTGATGGCTGTTTCATCCGGTCGGGTCAACGCCCAGTTCCGTGAAGCCGAAATAAAATCGAGGAAGGGATAATCCGGTTTCAGATCAAAGATGAAATCAAGGCGGTGAGGATTGAGGTGCCGAGGCGTACCGAGGGGTACGTTGAGACGCCGAAGACGAGCCAACAAAGATAGCACTTTGATATGGAAGCGGAAAAAGGAGGAGCGAATGCACCACGAAGACATCCTGGTTACCATGCAGAAGGACCTGGAACGTGCCTTGAAGAAGCCGGACAAGGAGCGGCGCTGGGCCATGCTGCTGGACCTTCGCAAATGCGTCGGTTGCCATGCCTGTACCATCGCCTGCGTATCAGAGAACAAACTTCCCCCCAAGATGCACTACCGCCCCGTACATGAATACGAGCAGGGTATATATCCCAAACCATCAAGAACCTATCTGCCACGCCCCTGCATGCAGTGCGACAAGCCTCCCTGTGTAGCCGCCTGCCCGGTCAAGGGACCCGATGGTGCCACCTGGAAGGAAATCAAGGGAATCGGCGCCGGCATTGTTCCGGTCAACTATGCCAAGTGCATCGGCTGTACGAAGTGTGTCCCGGCCTGCCCCTACCATGCCCGCACCATGGATGAAGGTAAATTCCATACCGCCGAACAGGTCCTGCAGAAGTACGAGACCATGCCGGCCTTCGAGTATGGCAAGGCCATCAGCCGCGTCAAGGACAACTCACCCATCGGCAACGCACGCAAATGCCACTTCTGCATGCACCGTCTTGCCAACGGCATGCTGCCCCAGTGCATCACCACTTGCATCGGTCGGGCCGGTTACTTCGGGGATGAGAATGACCCCCAGAGCCTGATCGCCCAGGTGAAGAAGTCCAACAAGATCCAGATCCTGAAAGAGAAGAAAGGGACCGGGCCGCGGGTCTACTATGTGTCCGATGCCAAGCTGGAGGTGCTCTATGTCTAAGACCGACATGACTCGCCGTGACTTCCTCAAGACCTCTGCCATCGTCGGCTGCGGCGCCTTGGTGGCCTCCCAGTTCGACTTCGCCCAGGATCTGATCCGCCGCGTCGAGGCGGGGGAGATCAGCCAGTTCGAGGCCTACCAGCTGATGCAGGCCGAGAATACCCTCTATACCGTCTGCCTCAACTGCAACACCGGCTGCGGCATCAAGGTCAAGATCATGGACGGTGTGGCCGTCAAGGTTGACGGCAGCCCCTACAACCCGTTCACCCTCCATCCCCATCTGGACATGAAAGAAGACGTCAAGGCCGCCGCCAAGCTGGACGGCGCCATCTGCCCCAAAGGCCAGGCCGGGCACCAGGGTGCCTACGATCCGTACCGGATCACCAAGGTGCTCAAACGCGCCGGCAAGCGGGGCGAGAACAAGTGGCAAACCATTCCCTTCGATCAGGCAATCAGCGAGATCGTCAACGGCGGGGTGCTGTTCGGTAATGTGCCGGGCGAGGAGGGGCGTAAGGTGACCGGCCTCAAGGAGCTGTATGCCCTGAAGGACGTCAAGGTGTTCGAGGAGATGGCCAAGGACGTGGCAGCCATCCGCAAGAAGAAGACGGCCGATGATAAGGCCAAGGCGGTTGCCGAATTCAAGGTCAAGCATGCCGCCAACCTGGATAAGCTGATTGATCCGGACCACCCGGACTTCGGACCGCGGAACAATCAGTTCGTTTACTGGTGGGGACGCAAGAAGGGGGGGCGTTCCGACTTCTCCAAACGTTTCAATGATACCTTCGGCACGGTCAACACCCACGGTCACACCACGGTCTGCCAGGGCTCGCTCTACTTCGCCTCCAAGGCCATGAGCGAACAGTACGTGGGCGACACCTTCAAGGACGGCCAGAAGTTCTACTGGCAGCCGGATCAGGAAAACAGCGAGTACATCCTGTTCGTCGGTTCCAACCTGTTCGACGGCAACTACGGCCCCCCCAACCGCACCCCGCGTATTACCCAGCGCATTGTCGACGGCAAGCTGAAGCTCACTGTGCTCGATCCCCGCTTTACCAAACTGGCCAGCAAGGCTAATCGCTGGGTGCCGATCAAGCCGGGTGCCGACGCCGCCTTTGCCATGGGGATGACCCGCTGGATCCTGGAGAACAAACGCTATAACGCTCCCTACCTGGCCGCTGCCAATAAGGCCGCTGCCGCCGTCAACAAGGATACCACCTGGAGCAACGGCTGCTGGCTGGTCAAACTGGACGACCACGGCAAGCCGGGGGCATTCCTGAGGGCCCACGAAATCGGCCTCAAAGAGAAGGAAACCCGTAAGGACAAGGACGGCAAGGAGTTCAGCTTCGAATACCTGGTGGCCATGAAGGATGGCAAGCCGGTGGCATTTGACCCGAACGACGACAAGAACGGAGTGACCGGCGACCTGTTTGTGGCAGCCGAGCTGAAGGACAAGGACGGCAAGGCGGTCAAGGTCAAGAGCGGCCTGCAGATCATGCAGGAGACGGCAGGGGAGAAGAGCATCGCCCAGTACGCCGAGATCTGCGGCATCGAAGCCAAGGTCATTGAGGAGGTGGCAAAGGAGTTTACCTCCCACGGCCGCAAGGCCTGTGTCGATGTCCATCGCGGTCCGGCCCAGCACACCAACGGTTTCTACAACATCTCGTCACTGATGAACCTGAATCTGCTGCTGGGGAACTACGACTGGAAGGGGGGGATGATCGTCGCCTCCACCTTCAACGCCGACGGTTCCAAGAACGACAAACAGCCGTTCAACCTGGGCAAGCTCAAGCCCAAAGGGGGCAAGCAGTTCGGCCTCTCCGTCATCCGCCACGACGCCAAGTACGAGGAGTCGACCCTGTTCAAGGACAAGTCCTCCTACCCGGCCAAGCGCAACTGGTGGCCGCTCTCATCCGACGTTTACGAAGAAATCCTGCCCTCCATGGCCGATGCCTATCCCTACGGGGCGAAGGTGGTCTTCTCCTACATGGGGGCGCCCTCCTACTCACTTCCCGCCGGCCAGACCCAGATCGATGCCCTGATGAACCTGGACAACATTCCGCTCTATTTCGCCAGCGACATCACGGTCGGCACCACCACCATGTATGCCGACTACATTTTCCCCGATCTGCATTATCTTGAGCGCTGGGAGATGCAGGGGTCCCACCCGAACATGCCGGTCAAGGTGCAGCCGGTGCGCCAGCCGGTCATCGCATCCCCCAACGAGGTGGTCACGGTCTTCGGGCAGCAGCAGCCGATCAGCTACGAGACGGTCTGGTTGGCCCTGGCAGAGAAGCTCGGTCTGCCCGGCTTCGGTA
>CAZSTJ010000177.1:0-7709 GCA_964609805.1 uncultured Geobacter sp.
CCCGCGGCTCTGTTTCGCCGTTTCCGCGGGGGCTATGGATTCCATGGTTGCCCATTATACACCGGCCCGCAAGCTGCGCCACGATGATGCCTATACCCCCGGCAACCGGCACGGCGCCCGTCCCAACAGGGCTGTGACCGTTTACACCTCCCGTCTCAAGGAGGCATACAAGGATGTGCCGGTGATCATCGGCGGCATTGAGGCCTCCCTGCGACGGTTTGCTCATTTCGATTACTGGGAGGACAAGGTCCGCCGGTCGGCTCTCTTCGACGCCAAGGCCGATCTGCTGATCTATGGCATGGCGGAGCGGCCCCTGCTCGAGGTGGTCAGACGGCTGGCAGCGGGCGAGCGGGCCGCCGACATCCGGGGGGTTCGCGGTACCTGCCGGATTGCACGTTCGGCAGACCGGGAGTCAGACCCCTCCCGTGATCTGTTCGGCGGCACCGTTGAACTCCCTTCCTTCGAGGAGGTTGCCCAGGATAAACGGCGGTTTGCCGAGGCGTATCTCCTGACCAGCCGGGAGCAGAATCCTTCCTGTGCCCGTACGCTGGTCCAGCCCCACGGCGACCGGTTGCTGGTCGCCTATCCACCGGCGCTCCCCCTGACCGAGACGGAGATGGACGAGGTCTACGCCCTGCCGTTCGAGAAGGCTCCCCATCCCTCCTACCGGGAGTCGATCCCCGCCTGGGAGCAGATCAGGAATTCCATCACCAGCCACCGGGGCTGTTTCGGCGGCTGTGCCTTCTGCGCTATAGCCCTGCACCAGGGGAAGGCGATCCAGTCCCGCAGCGAACGGTCGGTTGTCGCCGAAGTCCGCGGGCTGACGGAAAAGGGATGGTTCCGGGGGAGCATCAGCGACATCGGCGGTCCCACTGCCAACATGTACGGCCTCTCCTGCGGCAATCCTGAAGCCGGGGCGGTCTGCCGTCGGAGCAGCTGCATCTTTCCCCGGATCTGCCGGCACCTCTCCTGTGACGACCGCCGGTCGGTTGCCCTGCTGCGGAGGGCGCGGGAAACGGCCGGGATCAAGCATGTGGCGGTATCGTCCGGTGTCCGTTACGACCTGATGGAGCGGCAGCAGGGATATTTCAGGGAGCTGGTCGCCCATCATGTGAGCGGGCTGCTCAAGGTGGCGCCGGAGCACCTGGCGGAGCATGTCACCGCGCTGATGCGCAAGCCGGGACGCGCATCGTTCGAGTCATTCCTGCGCCGGTTCCGGGACGAGAATGCCCGTATCGGCAAACGGCAGCAGATCGTGCCTTATCTCATCTCCGGCCATCCGGGCTGCACCCTGGCCGACATGCTGGAACTGGCCCTGGCACTCAGGTCTCTCGAGCTGAGGGTGGAACAGGTACAGGACTTTACCCCCACACCGGGGTCGCTTTCCACCTGTATGTATTACACCGGGATCGACCCGGAGAGCGGCAGGAGTGTGTATGTGCCGCGGAGCGACCGTGAAAAGGGGCTGCAGAAGGCGCTGCTGCTCTGGCACCAGCCAGCGGAGCGGGCCAAGGTGCGGGAGGCGTTGGAAAAGCTGGGAAGAGAGGATCTGGTCGGCGTGCTGCTGGGGGGCGCGCCTCCGGGAGGAGAGAAGAGGCGCGGGCACAGGGAGCCGGCGTCACCGACCACCCGGAAGAGGGGACAAAAAAACGCCCGCTGAGATTATCAGCGGGCGTTTCATGTACATGAACTATGCTAAAGTGAATTAGCGGGCTTTCTGTACGTTAGCAGCCTGGAGGCCTTTGGGGCCCTGGGTGATGTCGAAAGTAACAGCGTCGCCTTCAGCCAGGGATTTGAAGCCTTCGCCCTGGATAGCGGAGAAGTGTACGAAAACGTCCTCGCCACCTTCCTGCTCGATGAAACCAAAACCCTTCGTGTCGTTGAACCATTTAACCTTGCCCTGTGCCATTTTTCCTACCTCCTTTTTTTCTCCGGTACTACGCCGGAACTGTGGGTTACCGCTTAAGTTTCCGGAGTCTGATGCAGGAAAAGTGCAGAGCCTGGTCAAACATGCTGCTTCAACGTTCTGCAAAAACTTCCGAAACTTGCTGCCAGTGTCGTTTATCACAGGCCTAAATTGTGTGTCAAGAAAAATTATCCGGTTCTAGGGGGCCTTCAGTTCGTCCGTTTTCGTCTGAAGCTTTTTTAACAAAGCCGGGTACCCGTCAGTGGTGATGATCTTGTTGAACTGGGTACGGTAGTTCGATACCAGGCTCACCCCTTCGATGACCACATCGTACACCATCCAGGTGCCGTTCTGGTGGTACAGCCGGTAATCCAGGGTGAACTCGTCGCGCTTGGCGGTGACGACCTTGGATTTCAGCTCGGCATACTCACCGTCCTGGGTCTCCTTCAGGTAAACGATCTTCTCGTTGTTGTACGATTCAATCTTGCTGGCATAGGAGTTCTCCAGTAACCCGGCGAACAGATCGGTGAACTGCTTTTTCTCCGCGGCCGAGCGCTGGTTCCAGTGCTTGCCCATGGAACGCTTGGCCATCTCTCCGTAGTCAAAGATTTTGCTGATGGATTTTTTCAATGCCTGGCGGCGTTTTTGGTCATTCTTTTTCATCTCCTTGTCGGAGACGATCTTGACTACTTCATCCACGGTTTTCTTGACGTCGGCAGTAACGGTGGCGAAGGCGTTGGTGGTAAGGAATATTCCGGCTACGATGACCAACAGACAACGTTTGAACATGATGATTCCCCTTTACTTTCCCGGTACGGGAGCTTCACCCGTGGCGTAGTCGAGGTTAGCCCGGGCTATGCGGTAATTATAGACCGACTGGAAGTAGGCGGCGCGCATCCGTGCATAAGCCTGCAAGGCCTCCAGGATCTCCTTGGCCGGACCGACCCCGAAATCGAAATTTGCGATGGCGGTCATGCCCCATCTCTTGGCATTGGAATAGGCGTCATAGGTTGCGGCAGCACTCTTCTCCGCTTCATTGAGTTCCAGGTAATATTTCTTTATCTGGAGCGGGATGTTGGCGTCGGCGTACTCTTTGGTGTTGAGGAGGCGGTTGTACTGGGCCCGTTCAGCGGACACCTTGGCACCGGTGATGCCGAAATCGAGCTTCCAGCGGGCGCCGAGGGCGATACCTCCATAGACATGTTTGAACTGATCAACGATGTAGGGGTTATGGATACGGTCGCGGTCATCGGCGTAGGCCCAGGAGATGAGCCCCCCCAGGAAGATGTCAGGGTAATAGTTTGCCTTGGCCGCCTCCACCAGGGCAGACCGGGCCTTGAGTCCTTCCGTGATCTGGCGGTATTCCGGGCGTCTGCTGCGTGCCCGTTCCAGAAACGACTCATAGGTGGGAGCCGGTGTTTCATCCATCGTGAGGCGTTCGGTGCTGATATCGAAATCGGCGGCTGCTGGCAGCCCGAGTCGGCTCTTGAGCGCTGCCAGCGCCAGTTGCTCACCCTTTTTCGCCTCTTCCTGATATTTCTCAACCTCTCCGGTAAAGGCGTCAAGTTTGTATAGATCGATCTCTTCGGCCCCCTCGGAACCCTGCTCGATCATCTTGATTGCCTTGCCCCGGGCCTTGGAAAGGCTTTCCTGTACTTCCGACACCAGTTCTTTCAGTTCCCTGGCCAGCAGGAGCCCGTAGTAATACTCCCGTACTTTCAGGGCAACCTCGTTGGCCCGCTGATCCTTGCGGGAGCGGTCAACCTCAATGCCGTGGGTGGCGGCCTTCATGTTTTCGGAAATCTTGCCGAAGGTGTAGAGCGGCTGGATCAACTTCGCATCGGTACCCACGAACCAGGTGAGTTGGTTGAAGCGGGTAGAACTCCTGTTCGTGTCTACCACCGGTGAGATGTCCTGCTCCCTGGCCTGGGGTGCCGGACCGAAGAGCGCTACAACCTCAAGCTGGGGGTACCGGTGAGCCTTGGCCTCTTCCAGTTTGCTGGCGGTGAGGTCGATATCCGCCTGGGCCTCCCCCAACTCCGGTGCCGACTTGAGTGCCATGCGGAGGCACTCATCCAGGCCGAAGACGAGTCTGGTGGTGGCAGGTTTTTCTGCGGCGTGTACCGCAGTGGGGAGGGCAATTGTTGCCCCGGCGATCAATGACAGTATGACGAGGACGTTTTTCATGGTCGGGTCCCGCGCTTACACCTTTCCGTGGATAAATTTGCTGACCAGTTCTTCGATGTCAATGGCGGACTCGGTTTCCCTGATCCGGCCGTTGTTTTTGAGGAAGGTCTCCGAACCGCCCGGTTTGAGTTTGATGAACTTGTCGCCGATGATGCCGCTGGTGCGGACCGAGGCGATGACGTCATCGGTGATGTTGATGCCGGTCCTGATCTTCATGACGGCCACAGCCCGGTCACCGGATTTAGGGTCAAGGGAGATGCGGTCCACCTTGCCGACCTCGACCCCGGCGATCTCCACCCGCGCCCCCGGCTTCAGGCCGGAAACCGAGTCGAAGTCCGCGGAGACTGAGTAGTAATCCCCTCCCAGGATCTCCATCTTGCCCAGCTTGATGGAGAGATACCCCAGGCAGAGGATGCCGATCAGCATGAAGACCCCTACGGTCATTTCCAGTTTTGCCATATTCATATTCTACCTCGTTGACTCATGACGCTATACCAGCTGGATCGGGCCGTCCAGGCTGCCGCTGATGAACTGCTTTACAACAGGGTGGTTCGAAGTGCGCACCTCGTCGGCCGTACCGTACTGGAGGATCTCCCCCCGGAAGAGCATGGCCACGTTCTGGGCGATGTCAAAGATCTCAGGGATCTCGTGGGAGACAATAACCGCCGTGAAGCCGAATTTCTCGTGGGTCTCCTTGATCAATTGGTGGATGGCCCGCTTGATGACCGGATCGAGTCCGGTGGTCGGCTCGTCAAAGAGGATGATCGACGGCTTCAGCAGCAGCGCCCGTGCCAGACCGACCCGCTTCTTCATCCCGCCGGAAAGTTCGTCCGGAAACTTGTGCTCTACGTTCTTCAGCCCCACATCTTCAAGTGCCGACAGTACCCGGGAACGGATTTCTGCCTTGCCGAGCTTCGTCTTTTCCTGCAGCGGGAAGGCTACATTCTCGAAGACGCTCATGGAGTCGAACAGGGCCGCATTCTGGAACAGCATGCCGAACTTCTCCCGGATGCGGTTCATCTCGGAACGACGGATGCCGATGATATTCTCGCCGTCCACCTCAACCCCGCCGGAGTCGGGCTGCAGCAGGCCGATGATGTGACGGAGCAGGACGCTTTTACCCTCGCCGCTGGGGCCGATGATGGCGGTGATCTGCCCGTCGGGGATGGCCAGGTTAAGTCCGTTGAGCACCTTCTGGCTGCCGAATGATTTATGCAGGTCGGTTAGTTTGAGCATGGCAATCAGAGCAGGATCGAGGTCAGGAAATAGTCCCAGACCAGGATCAGTACGGATGTCAATACGACCGACTCGGTCGTTGCCTTGGAAACACCTTCGGCGCCGTGGCCGGCGTAATACCCCTTGTAGCAGCCGATCCAGGCGATGATCAGGCCGAAGGAGAACGATTTGACGATACCGGAATAGACATCGCGCCAGACCACCGACTTCTCCATCTCGTAGAAATAGGCGCCGGGGTTGACCCCCAGCAGTTTGACCCCGACGACCCAGCCGCCGTAGATGCCGACCACGTCAAAGAGGGCGCAGAGCAGCGGCAGAGAGATCATGGCGGCAATGAACTTGGGGGTCACCAGGTACTTGAACGGATCCAGCGCCATGGTCTCCAGGGCGTCGATCTGTTCGGTGATGCGCATGATGCCGATCTCAGCCGTGATGGCACTGCCGGCCCGGCCGGTGACCATCAGGGCGGTGAGTACCGGCCCCAGTTCACGGATCAGCGACAGGGCCACGGCAGTCCCCAGCATCCCCTCTGACCCGAATTTCGTCAGGGTGTAAAATCCCTGCAGACCCAGTACCATGCCGGTGAAGGCGGCGGTGAGGAAGATGACAAAGATCGACTTGGCGCCAATGAAGCTGGTCTGCTTGAGGATAGAGCGCGGACTGCCGGGACGCCGAGCGATCATATAGAGAGAGTAGATCAGGAACCAGCCGATCCTCCCCAGATCCCGCATTGAAGCAATTGTGACACGCCCTAAGGCTTGAACCGCTCCTGCCACCACGCACCTCGAAAAAAGTCAAAATCACTATATAACGCAGATGATTTGAAATTGTAAAGAAAGAATCGAGCCGCCGCGCATTGAGTGACCTGTCGCGTAACGGCTCGATATATTCACGGAATCACATCATGCACCGGGAGCTACTTTGTACCGCCCCCCAGGACCTTGTAGAGAGTGACCTGGTTGGTCAGACGTCCCAGCCGGGCACCGATCAGGTTCTGTCGGGCGCCGTAGTTGGAACGCTGGGAGTCCAGTACCTGCAGGTAACTGTCAATCCCGCTGTCGTAGCGGGCCTGGGAGAGCCGGTAACTCTCCGCAGTGGCATCGGTCAGGGCCTGCTGCGCCGCCAGCAGTTCATCGACGGTACCCCGTTGCGCCAGGGAGTCGGCCACCTCGCGGAAGGCACCCTGGATCGCCTTTTCGTAGCGGGCCACGGCGATGTTGCGGTCCACCTCGGCCACCGTCAGGTTTGCCCTGTTGGCGCCACCGTCAAAGACCGGCAGGGTAACCCGCGGGGCAAAGCTCCAGGCGAAGGCATTGCCGGTGAAGAGGCCCGCCAGTTCACTGCTGCCGAACCCGACTGAAGAGACCAGGGTGATTTTTGGGAAAAAAGCGGCCCTGGCTGCGCCGATGTTGGCGTTGGCACCCTTCAGGTCACCCTCGGCCTGGAGGATGTCGGGACGATTCAGGAGCACATCCGACGGCAGGCCGGGGGGGACGTCTTTTACGGCACTGAGTGAATCGGAGAGGGACGAGGGTATGAGGTCGACCGGCAGCGGTGAACCGACAACCTGGGCCAGGGCATTTTCATCCTGGGCGGTCAGGGTTGTATAGCGGGCGATATCAAGACGGGCTGTTTCCACCAGGGTCCTGGCCTGATTCAGATCCAGCGCCGACGAGATGCCTGATTCATAACGGTTGCGGACCAGCTGGTAGTATGATTCCTGGCTGGTCAGGGTATCCCGGGCCACCTGCAGCCGCTCGCGGTCGGCGGCCAGATTGAGCCAGGCGGCGGCAACCTGGGCCACCAGGGCGATCTGGATACTGCGCCGGGCCTGTTCCGTGGCCAGGTACTGCTCTAGCGCCTGATCCTTCAGGCTGCGTACCCTGCCAAAGAGGTCAACCTCGTAGGAACTGACCCCCAGCCCGACACTGTACTGTTCTGACGTGACGGCATGACCTGAGGAGGAGAGTCCCTCCGGAGTCCGCTGGAAGGTGGCCCCGGCCGAGGCATCCACCTTGGGAAGCAGGTCGGCACGTTTGATCTGGTATTGGGCCTGGGCCCGCTCGACGGTCAGGGCGGCCACGCGCAGGTCACGGTTGTTTTCCAGGGCGAGGGCGATGGTCCGGCGCAGATTCTCGTCCACAAAGAAGTCACGCCAGGGGATGTCGGCGGCCGGTTTGGCGTTGGCAGTGGCGGTATCACTCCTGTATGAAGGTCCCGTCGGCCAGGCGGCCGGTACCGGTGCATCAGGGCGGGTGTAGGTCGGCGCCATGCTGCAGCCGGCCAGGGCCGCTAGAACAATAGAAACCATTGAAACACGGAGCAACTGAGCAACTGAGAAAGGCTTTGCTCCGAAGCTGTAAACGTTCTGTCGAGTGCA
>CAZSTJ010000178.1:0-7676 GCA_964609805.1 uncultured Geobacter sp.
TACCAGATGATCAGGGCGATTGCAACGGATGAAAGGGCCTCGACGATGGCATAGAGGGAGGCGTCCCAGAATATGACCGGCATGTTGGCGTCACGGTAGGCGGCATTCATATCGTTGAAACGTCGTTCCTCGTCCCGCTGCCGGTTGAAGACCTGGATGATGCTGATGCCGGCGACGCTCTCGGCCAAGAAGGAGTTGAGTCCGGCAAGACGAGCACGAACCTCCCTGAAGGACTGACGCATCCGGCGACGAAAACTGTAGGTCACATAACCCAGGACCGGCAGAACCGAGAAGGTTACCAGCGACAGCTTCGGATTCATCCAGAGCATGACCGAAACGATACCGACCAGCAACAGGATGTCACCGATGATGGTGATGATACCGGAGGCGAACATCTCTCCCAGTACCTCAACATCACTGGTAAGACGGGTGACCGAACTGCCGGTCGGTACCTGATCGAACCAGGGGACCGGCAGTCCGGTCACATGCCGGAAAAGCTCCTGCCGTATGTCGGCCATGACCCGCTGACCAACGGACTGGAGCAGGTACACCTCAATGAAGGAGAGGATCGACTCCACGGCCAGGATGCCGGTGAATGCCAGGGCAATGGTTCCGAGTCCGTCCAGTCTTCCGGTGGTAATATGGCCGTCGATGGCAAGTTTGATGATCCAGGGTTGTGCCAGCCGGCAGGCAGCCACCAGCGGCAGGATCAACAGTACGGCGATCACCTTGGCTCGGTAGGGGCCCACGTATCGGGCAAAACGCGCCAGAATTCGGGTGTCATAGGCCTTGCCGGCTATTTCTTCTGCATAGATGCCGCCGTGATGCATGCCCGCTCCGTCGATCCGTGATGTCGCAACCATAGCAGAATCGGCGGCGATTTGAAATGGTATCTCCCACAGTCCTGTCCGGGACTGGTGTAGTGCTTAATGAAAAAAGAGCTTGATTTTCGGTGATGGGTTTAGTAAAGTTGATTCAATTAGTAAATAAATATAACTGAATAGATACACGATAATACTAAACTGTCCGCAAGGGCAGGACGGAAAGCCTACGGGTCTCACGCAGACAGCCGGGTCGCCGAAATATCGAATTTTCGATACGCGGCACCCGGCTTTTTTGTTTCGGGGAAAAATTTCAGAGAAAGGGGGGGCTCATGGTTTTGTTTTTCTAGACTGAAGGCAAACGCCACATCAGTTAGATAGACGACAATACTAAACCATCCGCGAGGATGGGACGGAAAGCCTATGGGTCTCACCGAGACAGCCGGGTCGCCGAAATATCGATCACTCGATACTACGCCCCCGGCTATTTCTTTTCCTTTGCCGGGGTGACAACGGACAAAGGAGAGATAATGAACATACAATTCAAGTCAACAGTCATCGCCGCAACTATTTTTTCAGCAGTACTTGTCGCCGGATGCGGCGGCGGTTCGTCATCTGGCGGTGGGGGGGCTGTTTCCACTGCCACGCCCCCGACATCTTCGACATCGACTCCGCCCACAACCACGGCTGATGCCGCGGCGCTTTACGCCGCAAACTGCTCAGGCTGTCATGATGCCGCCGCGGTTTCCACAAAAAAAGGGATCACACTTGCCCGACTCCAGAACGCCATCACCAATGACATCGGCGGCATGGGCTTCCTAGTCTCATTGACCGCAGCCGAACAGCAGGCCATTGTGGATCTGCTTACCCCGCCATCCACGACAACTCCGCCGCCAGCATCTACTGACGGTGTCGCCCTGTATGCCGCCAATTGCGCCGGCTGCCACGGCGTATTGGCAGCATCGACCAAGACCGGGATGACCGCGGCACGGCTGCAGACCGCCATCAACGGCAACATCGGTAATATGGGCTTCCTTTCCACCCTCACTGCTGCCCAGCAGCAGGCCATTGTCACTGCACTGACACCCACTACGACTCCGCCGCCCGTGACGCCTCCGCCAGCGACCACTGATGGTGCCGCCCTTTATGCAGCCAACTGCGCCGGCTGCCATGGCGCGTTGGCAACCTCCGGTAAAGCCGGTGCCACGTCAACCCGCATTCAGACTGCCATCAATGGCAATATTGGCGGTATGGGATATCTTTCAACCCTTACCGCAGCACAGGTAAGTGCCATTGCTACGTCTCTGGCAGCTGTGACACCGCCACCGAGCCCTACGCCAACGTGCGGCAGCTGCCACGCCATTCCGCCGGCAACGGGGAAGCATGCTTTCCACAGCAGTCGTGCAACATGCGCCACGTGCCACGGAACCGGCTACAGCACCACCACTGTTAACGCTGCAACCCACAACAACGGCGTTAAGAATCTGACCACCACCATCGGCTGGACCGCATCGTCCCGCTCCTGCTCCAACTCCTGCCATGGGAGAAAGTCCTGGTAGTGACTGCCTGTCTGTGAACAGGTGCCTGAAAATACAAAGGCCGCCCATTTGGGCGGCCTTTGTTGTTTCAACAGCACGCACTATGACGTGTTACATCATATCGACCGGGTCCATGTCCATGATCTCGCGGATGGCTCCCGGCGCTTCCCTTCGGTCCTGCCAGCCGGCCACCAGCCGCCGCAGGTCTCCCCGGGTGGGCGACTTGAGCAGGATCTGGCGACGGTAGCGTCCACGCAGGCGGTAGAGCGGTGCCGGTGCCGGTCCCAGGATCTCGACCCGCAGTGACAGTTCCCGTTTGAGCTGGGCCAACAGGAGGGCCGTCGTTGCTGCCCGCTCTCCGGTTGCCTCCTCGGAGATGCCGGAGATCGACAGGGCCGCCAGGAACTGGAACGGTGGGTAGCCGGCCTCGCGGCGGAATTCCACTTCCTGTCGATAAAAATCGCCGCCGTCGTGGGTTATGGCACACTGAATGGCGTAATGGGAGGGATCGAGGGCCTGAACAATGACACGGCCCGGCAGTTCACCCCGACCCGCCCGGCCGATGACCTGGGAGAGGAGTTGATAGGTCCGCTCGGCGCTGCGGAAGTCGGGGGTATTCAGGCTGGCCTCGGCGTTGAGAACACCCACCAGGGTGACCCCCGGAAAGTCGTGCCCCTTGGCGATCATCTGGGTTCCGATGAGGATGTCAGCCTCCCGGTCGGCCATCCGTTTCAAGAGCCGGTTGTGGCTGTCCTTGCCGGAGGTGGTATCGCTGTCCATCCGGACAATCCGTGCCGTCGGCAGCAGTTCCCGCAATTCACTCTCCAGCCGTTCCGTCCCGGCCCCCAGCTCTTTCATGGTCAGGGAACCGCACGCCTGACAGATTCCCGGGGCGGGGACGGCATAATCGCAGTAATGGCAGATGCTCTGCCGCCGTTGGCGGTGGTAGGTAAGGGTGACGGAGCAGTTGGGGCAGGTCAGCGGTTCACCGCAGTCACCGCAGACCAGAATCGTGGCGAATCCGCGACGGTTGAGGAAAACCAAAGACTGCTCACCGACCGCCAGGTTCTCCTGCAGTGCCTGAAGGAGGGGAGGTGAAACCGGCTCCTTGATCCCCTGCATGCGGACCACGGATACCTCCGGCATGGGACGCCCCTCCACCCGCTCCGTCAGCGGGAGCAGGTCCAGTTTTCCCAGGTCCACCGCGTGGAGGCTGGTAATCAACGGGGTGGCTGAGCCGAGCACCACCGCTGCTCCCTCCATCCTTCCGCGGACCAGCGCCAGATCCCGGGCGTTGTAACGGAGCCCCTCACCTTGCTTGAAGGAACCTTCATGCTCTTCATCCACCACGATGACCCCGATCCGCTCCAGAGGTGCAAAGAGGGCGGAGCGAGCGCCGATAACGATACGGACCTCACCGCGCCGGATTCGTCGCCATTCGTCGTAGCGTTCCCCGTCGGAGAGGGCACTGTGCAGCACCGCGATGCCGCAGGTGAAGCGGGCCCGGAACCGCCGTACCAACTGGGGGGTCAGGGAAATCTCCGGCACCAGGACCAGGGCGTTCTTTCCCTGCTCAAGGGCGTGGGCGATGGCCTGCAGATAGACCTCGGTCTTCCCGCTGCCGGTCACCCCATGGAGCAGGAACGGGGCAAAGGTGTCGCTGTCGAGGGCGGCGGTGATCCGGTTCCGGGCGGTCCGTTGTTGGTCGCTCAGCTGTTTCGGTGTGTCCGGCTCGATCTTTTCATCGCCGAAGGGGTTGCGATAGATCTCACGCTCCTCTGATCCTATCAGCCCCAACTCTTCCAGCCGTTTCAGCTGCGGTGTGCAGACACCGAAGCGCCGCCGCAGTTCCGCAGCCGAGATTTCGGCCGCCTCGCGGATCACGGTAAGCACCTCAACGGCCTTGTTCCCCGGCGGTCTGTCCGGTTCTGCGACCGCCAGGGGCCGGTAGAAACGTTCCCGCCGGACCTTTTTTCCACCCGTGATCTCGCCGTTTTCACCCGCCGCTCCTTTGCGTGATTGCAGGTTGATCCCGGCCGGCAGCGCCGTCTTCAGCACCTCACCCAGGGGATACAGATAATAGGAGGAGATCCAGCGGAAGAACTCCAGTTCCCCGTCGGTCCAGAGCGGATCGATGTCCAGCACCTCGATGATATCTTTGAGTTTTTCGTCGGATACCCCCTGTACCTGACCCAGGATATAGCCGGTCAGCTTGCGGGGGCCGAAGGGGACCAGAGTACGGTGGCCGGCGTGTGCGCGCTCAACCAGGGCCGGTGGCACCTGGTAATGGAAGGTCCGGTCAAGCGGTACGGAGACGGCGACCTCTATGACGATTGGCGGAGTCGATGACATGCAACGGTGATAACAGAGGGAGGGCGGTAAGTAAAGAGGAAGCGCGGCAAAGGGACGGGGACGGCGGACCGTCCCCGAACGGTTTACCAGTATTTCTTAGGCGGCTCGGTTTTGCCGAGATGGGTGATCTCGCCGTCGATGATCTTGAACATGTCGCCGGCCTCGGTGATCCACTCATCCCCTTCGCAGGGCGGGTTGGGGAAGGAACGATGCCCGAGGAAGGTTTCTTCGTTGTTGATGTAGCCGAACCAGTCCAGGGAACCGGTCATCCATATTTTTGTTTTAAGTTCCATAAAATACCTCGTTTAAGTCAAAAGTTGATGTACCACGGAGGACACGGAGGGGAAAAACGAGGGAACAAGAAGATTAGGGCAAACTGTCAGACTTTCTCCGTGTACCTCTGTGTCCTCTGTGGTGAAGGCTTTTGGGATTTTATGCAGATCAGGAAAGCTTACTCTTGAAATCAGGGTACCCGAACTGCCTTTTTACCTCAACGGTCTCGGTCTCCGGCTCAAAGGTACAGATGGCCGGGTGCTGGATGCCGTTGAAGGTGGTGGTCTTGACCATGGTGTAGTGGGCCATGTCCTCGAAGGCAAGCCGGTCCCCCGGTTTGAGCGGTTGTTCGAAGGACCAGTCGCCGATCACATCGCCGGCCAGACAGGATGGCCCCCCCAAACGGTAGGTATGGGGCTTTACTCCCGGATCGAACCCGTCGGTGATGACAGGACGGTAGGGCATCTCCAGGCAGTCGGGCATGTGGCAGGTGGCCGACACGTCCAGGATGGCGAGATCCATTTCGTTGTGCACCACATCCAGCACCTCGGAGACCAGGATGCCGGTGCCGATGGCGACCGCCTCCCCCGGCTCCAGGTAGACCTCCAGGTCATACTTTTCCCGGAAGTATTTCACCAGCCTCACCAGCCCGTCGATATCGTACCCTTCACGGGTGATGTGGTGGCCTCCCCCCAGGTTGAGCCATTTCATGCCGGGGAGGAACGCCCCGAAGCGCTCCTCGAAGACCTTCGCCGTCCGCTCCAGCGGCTCGAACAGCTGTTCGCAGAGGGTATGGAAGTGCAGTCCGTCTACCCCGGCCAGGGACCTGCCCTCGAACTCAGCCCGCGGGATGCCGAGGCGGGAACAGGGGGCGCAGGGGTCATAGATGGCGGTGTGCCCCTCGGAATGCTCCGGATTGACCCGCAGGCCGATGGAGACGTTACTCTTCTCCCACCGGGGGCGGAAGCGCTCCAACTGGTTGAAGGAGTTGAACACCAGGTGATCGGAGATGGCGAGCAGTTCAACCACATCGCTCTCCTTGAAGGCTGCGGCAAAGGAGTGTACCTCGCCGCCGAACTCTTCCCGACCCAGCCGTGCCTCCCAGGGGGAACTGGCGCAAACACCCTTGAGGGTTGCGGCGATAATGGGAAAGACGCTCCACATGGAGAAGGCCTTCATGGCCATGAGGATCTTGGCGCCGCTCTTCTGCTGGACGTGGTCCAGGATGGCCAGGTTGTGGCGCAGGCGTCCCAGGTCCACCACGTAGGCGGGGGAGGGGGCGAGCTCGAGGATTTTCGGGATGTCGATATTGGTCACGTTACTTAAAACCTTTTAGAAGCGTTCACCACGGAGGACATGGAGGTACACGGAGAGTAAAGATAATAGCATAGGCCGTTTCAAGCGCAGCGGATACGGCCCGTTGAATTGATGCCGGTACCGCTTCGCTTGAACCGGCCTACAGACTACTTGTTATGCCCTTTGCCGCGACCTTTGCCTTTGCCCCTGCCGGGGGAGTCATCAGAGGCGCCTGGTGCGCCGGTGAAGTGGAGGTCGCCCCGCTTCAGGGCATGAAATTCGGCCGAACCGGGTTTAATGCCGAGTTCCTTGGCAATGGCGCCCCACCCCTTCTTACGGCTCGGCTGGTAGACCTCCAGCACCCGGTCGTGGGGAACCCTGGCGAATTGCCCCAACTGGAAGACCATAAACGCATCGGCCGGCTCACGGACCGCCTGGACGACGGCCTGAACCTGCGGCAGCGGCACGCCGAACTGGTTGCTCACCTTCACCGAGAAGCCGGGCAGATCGACCCGGGCCTGGACGTTGACGCTGGAGAGGAAGTCTTCCAGACCGCCGGCAAATGAAGCGACCGGCACCATGAGCGTGAGGGTCAGCAGGAGCATAATCATTCGTTTCATGGAGCTACCTCCGGAAAATATTCGGTGGTGAAAGCTTTTGACAATTAAAGCGCAGGCCACTCCCCGCCGTCTACCACAACGGTGGGCAGGCCCATCGGCCCAAGCACCTCCAGGAACAGCTCCGGATCGAACTGCTCCATGTTCCAGACACCGGCCTCATGCCATTTGCCGGTCAGCATCATGATGGCGCCTACAACCGCCGGGACACCGGTGGTGTAGCTGATGGCCTGGGACTGGACCTCCTTGTAGCAGGCCTCGTGGTCGCAGATGTTGTAGATGTAAACCTGCTTCTTCTGGCCGTCCTTGGTGCCGCGGGCGATGACGCCGATGCAGGTCTTCCCTTTCGTCAGCGGACCGAGGCTCCCCGGATCGGGAAGGAGCGCCTTGAGGAACTGGATCGGTACGATCTTCTGGCCGTTGAACTCCACCTCGTCGATGCGGGTCATTCCCACGTTCTGCAGCACCTCCAGGTGTTTCAGGTAGTTGTCCGAGAAGGTCATCCAGAATTGGGCCTTCTTGATGGTCGGGATATGCTTGACGATGGACTCCATCTCCTCGTGGTAGAGGCGGTAGCAGTTCATGGGGCCGATCCCCTCGGGGAAGTCGAAGACCCGCTTGGTGGAGAGCGCCGGCGATTCTACAAACTTACCGTTCTCCCAGTGGCGGCAGACCGCGGTCACCTCGCGGATGTTGATCTCAGGGTTAAAGTTGGTGGCGAAGGGCTGGCCGTGGGAGCCGGCGTTGGCGTCGATGATGTCGATCTCCTCCACCACGTC
>CAZSTJ010000179.1:0-7649 GCA_964609805.1 uncultured Geobacter sp.
GTGTCCTGGGGATGACGGAACTGCTCCTAGCAACCGAACTGGCTGAAAAACAGCGGAAATTTGCCCAGACGATCCATCAATCGGGGACTTCGCTTCTGAGCATCATCAACGACGTTCTAGACTTTTCAAAGATCGAAGCAGGCAGGATCGAGCTTGAAAATATCAGTTTCGATCTACCTGAGATGCTTAACGGGATTCTGGAAAATGTCATATCCTCAGCATGTCGGAAAGGTGTTGAGGTGCGATTGGTGATCGATACCGGTGTGCCACAGGTGGTTAATGGTGATCCGTTGCGAGTCAGGCAGGTACTGTTGAACCTTGCCAGTAACGCAGTCAAGTTTACCGAACAGGGTGGCGAGGTTGTCATAGAGGCAAACGTCACCGGATATGACAGTGACGGTGCTGTGTTCAGTTTCTTCGTGCGGGACAGCGGAATCGGGATCCCCCCCGTTGCCTTGTCCAAGATTTTCGATGGATTCACCCAGGCAGACGGCTCTATGACCCGCCGGTTCGGGGGAACAGGGCTCGGTCTCACAATAGCAAAGCAGTTGGCAGAAAAGATGGGTGGCAGCATTACCGTGGAAAGTGCTCCCGGCGTCGGTTCCTGTTTTTGTTTCAATGTCCGATTAGGTCAAGTGGGTGATGGGACAGATTTGCAGTGTGACGACAAGTGGTTAATTGCGCCAGCACCTCCCGCCAGTGTCATGTCAGGGGCAGCAATTTTGTTGGTTGAGGACAACCCCGTCAATCAGGACGTTGCCCGCGAGATGTTGGAATATCTGGGATACCGGGTCTCTATAGCCTGTGACGGCCGCGAAGCATTGAATATGCTGTCACAGAGTACATTTTCACTGGTCCTGATGGATTGCCAGATGCCGGTCATGGACGGTTACACAGCCACTCGATTGCTGAGGGAACGGGAAAATGCCGCACGCGGAAGTGGTGAACCGGTCGGCCATCAGGTCGTCGTGGCGGTGACCGGCCATGCACGTTCTGATGATCGCAAGATCTGTCTGGATTCCGGTATGGATGATTATCTGACGAAACCTTTTTCTATGCCACAACTTGTTGAAATGTTGTCTCGCTGGCTGCCGGAGTCCGGCTCCCGGCACAGTTCGGGGGACAGTCGTGCCGATTCTGACGGAACCGCAGAGGAACCGGTATTTCAGCTGGCTGACCAGGAATCAGGGCAATCCGGTGACTCACACCTTGATTCATCGTACATTGACAGCATTCGTATGATTGACCCGGAGGGTCGGAAGAGGGTGCTACAGACGGTAGTCACAAAGTATATCGCTGAAGCTCCACTGGTGCTGACAAAAATCCAGCAGGCCGCCTCTGCCGGTGACAGTGAAGCCGTGTTCCAGCATGCGCATTATCTCAAAACCAGCAGTGCCACCTTGGGTGCCCTAAGACTGGCGGAACAGTGCAAAGTGCTTGAAAGCATCGGCAGAACAAATTCGCCGATTGGGGATACTGATCTTCTCGCAGCCCTGGAAGCTGAATTCAAGGCTGTTTCCCTGGCATTGAGCGAAATGTTGCAGAATGAGGGCGCCGCATGACTGCTGATTCCATTGATCCATGCCTGACTGGAAGGATTCTGGTCATCGATGACGACGATACGCTCTGTTTCTTGGCGCGGACGTCGTTGGAGGCTGCCGGTTATGAGATGTTCGAGTGTCCGGATGGTTCGGCTGCAGTGGATATGTTTCATGAAGTCCGTCCCGACCTGGTTCTGCTGGATGTAGTCCTGCCCGGCAAGGACGGTTTTCACCTCTGTAGTGAGTTTCGTGAGCTTCCTTATGGCAGCGATATACCGATCGTCATGATGACTGGGTTGGACGACATGGAGTCGATCTCCCGGGCCTACGGAGCGGGAGCTACCGATTTCATCGTGAAACCGATAAACTGGCAGATTCTGGTGTGCCGGGTCCAGTATATAATGCGCTCAAATCGAGCATTCAGGGAATTGCGCCGCAGCCAGATCAGCCTGCAGCAAGCCAAGGAGGCGGCAGAGTGTGCCAATGTTGCCAAGAGCCAGTTCCTGGCCAACATGAGCCATGAGATCAGAACGCCAATGAATGGCGTGCTCGGCATGGCCGCTCTACTGATGGATACCGAACTGACCGAAGAACAGACGGAATATGTACACCTGATCCGGACATCTGGAACACAGCTGGTCGGTTTGATCAGTGATATTCTGGATATTTCCAGGATTGAGGCGAATAGGCTGGAGGTGGAATCTGCCCCGTTCGTTCCGCGGGATGTTTTCTACGGTACAATCGATATCATGCAACCACAGGCTCAGGAAAAAGGGCTGGAGCTCAAAATCCAGGTGGACCCGAATGTCCCGCAACAGTTGGAAGGAGATGCAGGACGCTTGAGACAGGTGCTGACCAACCTGGTCGGCAATGCCATCAAATTCACTCAGACCGGCTTCGTACGGGTTCATGTCCAGCGGGTTGCTGAAAACCGCGAGCAGGTCACCCTGTGCATCCAGGTTCAGGACAGCGGTATCGGAATAGCAGTGGAAAAACAGGAGCAGGTTTTTGAACCATTTATCCAGGCAGATGGATCCACTACCCGTAAATATGGCGGGACCGGCCTGGGGTTGGCAATTTGCCGTCAACTGGTCGAGTTGATGGGGGGAGAGATCGGTCTGGATAGCAAAGAAGGTAAAGGTTCCCGTTTCTGGGTCACTCTCCCGTTGCTGAAGTGTGAGGCCGCTCCTCGGTCTCCAGTGACTCCGGAGTACCCCAGTTATCCCGAGCCGGCATCTGACTCAACAAGAAATGGTGTACGGATACTGTTGGTCGAGGATGACCCCACTAACCAGTTTGTTGCCCGGACCTACCTGGCGAAAATTGGTTATTTGGTTGACGTTGTTGCAAACGGGCGTGAAGCGCTCAAAGAACTGCAGGAAAAGGAGTTTGCGTGTGTACTGATGGACTGTCATATGGCGGAGATGACTGGATTTGAAGCAACGGCTGCCATTCGCAATACGCAAACACCGTGCAAAAACCACGATATACCAATCATAGCACTGACAGCAAGCGCCATGGATTCTGATCGTCAGCAGTGTCTTGCGGCCGGCATGGATGATTTTCTGTCCAAACCTATAGAACTGACTGAACTGGCGGCTCTGCTTGATAAATGGACGAACCCAGAGGTCGTCAGATGCTGATGAGATACCTCGCCATACTCATCCTGCTGATGACGTTCTGCCTGAATGTCACGGGCGCCTGTGGTGCCCAGAAGGACGAACAACAGGTCAAGGCCGTGTTCGTGCTGAACTTTGCCAAACTGGCGGATTGGCCCGTCGACAGTCACACTGACAGCAGCTCATTCATCATCGCAATTCTTGGCAAGCCTCCCTCAGCCACCTTCATGCAAACACTTCAATCACAAACAGTTCATGGTGCCAAGGTAACCGTCAGACATGCTGACACTGCCGTCGATGTCAAAGGCGCTAATCTCGTCTATATTTCCAGTGTGGAGCGTCAGCGTCTTGCTGCGCTCCTGCGTGAACTCAGCCAACAGAACATTCTGACGGTCAGTGATATTCCCGGTTTCTGTGAGGCAGGAGGGATGATCGGA
This sequence comes from uncultured Geobacter sp., assembly GCA_964609805.1. Lineage (GTDB taxonomy): Bacteria > Desulfobacterota > Desulfuromonadia > Geobacterales > Pseudopelobacteraceae > CAIPTY01. The sequence goes on from CAZSTJ010000179.1 coordinate 3,598, forward strand.
CTTGTACCGGTCGAGAAACGCATCGGCTTCGATATCAATCTGTCAGCTGTTCGTAAAACTCGTTTGGTGCTCAGTTCGCAGCTTCTGAAGCTGGCACGGAAGATTATTGGTAACTGAAGTTAAAGCTTCGGCAAGGTGCCCGCACGTAAAGGGAGGAAACGAAATATGAAATTCACCTCTATGAAATTCAAGCGGCTAAGATCGAAAATATGTGCTGCTTCAAAGCTGCCGTTGCTGGCGACTGCCGGCTTCTGCCTGGCATTTTCATACGGTACTCCGGCACGAGCCGACTCTCCTCCCGCAGCACGAGAATTGCTGCAGCTTTCCCTGGAGGACCTTATGGGGGTGGAGGTGACTTCTGTTGCCAGGAAGTCCCAAACGTTGGCAGATTCCCCGGCGGCGGTCTTTGTCATTTCCCGCGAGGACATCCGGCGTTCGGGCGCAACGAACATTCCCGATCTCCTGCGGATGGTACCCGGTGTAACAGTTGCCCAAATCGACTCAAACAAATGGGCGGTTACTGCGCGTGGTTTCAATGGCAGGTTTGCCCGCAAGCTGCTGGTACTTATCGACGGCCGCAGCGTCTATACACCGCTTTTCTCGGGTGTCTTCTGGGATGCGCAGGATACTATGCTGGAGGATATCGAGCGCATTGAGGTTATCCGCGGTCCGGGTGCCACGATCTGGGGAGCAAACGCTGTCAATGGCGTGATAAACATCATCACCAGGGATGCACAGGAAACCACCGGCGGGTTGGTGACCGCCGGAGCGGGGAGCCATGAACGCGGTTTCGGAAGCCTTCGCTACGGGGCGGAAGTGGGGACCTGGGGGGCGGTGCGCGCTTACGGTAAATATTTCAACCGGGACGAACAGAAGACGGAAACTAACCAGCCGGCGGATGACTCCTGGGACATGGGACGGGGTGGATTCCGGATGGATGCGAAATCCGGTTTAAATTCATTCAACCTGCAAGGGGACATTTACAGCGGGACAGAGCGGCAAACGTCATTCATTCCCGATCAGTTTGCTCCTCCGGTCTACACGAGGATGCTGAAATCGAAAGTCAGGGTGAATGGCGGCAATATCCTGTCCCGTTGGAACCGGGCGCTGGATGATGATGGTGAGCTCTCCCTGCGGATGTACTACGACCGCACCTTATGGGATGAACCGACTGTTGGCAAAGTCGTGTACAATACCGTTGACCTGGATGTTACCCACCGTTTTAACTGGTGGAACATTCATGAAACGGTCTGGGGGGCGGGGTTCCGGTACGTCGATGAACAACTGTCTCCCAGGAATGGTTTTTCCATGAACCCGGCAACCCGCAACGAGCGACTCTACAGCATGTTCCTCCAGGATGACATCACCCTGCTCAAGGATGTCCTGCATTTCATCGTAGGAACCAAGGTTGAGCATAACATCTACACCAAGTTCGAGGTTCAGCCTAGCGGACGCCTGATCTGGACTCCCACCACCCGGCTCTCAATCTGGGGGGCCGTTTCCCGCGCCGTGCACACCCCTTCCCGGGGTGAATCGGACAACTTCCTGCCGCAGGCAGCAATGGCCAATCCTGCCGGGGCCGGTTTTCCACCGCTGCTCATTGCAACACAGGGACCGGGCAACCTGAAGGCCGAGGAGATGATGGCATACGAGGCAGGGGTGCGGATTCAGGCCCATGAGCGGCTTACTATCGACCTGGCAGGTTTTTACAACAACTACAAACGCCTTATAGTATATGGTGTGGGACCGGTCCAGCCGGTTGCCGGGCCTCCTCCGTATCTGCTGCAGACCCTGGTCCTCAATAATTCATCCAATGGTGAATCATGGGGGGGGGAGATGGCTTTGGATTGGCAGGTTTCAGCTCCCTTGCGAATGATTCTGGCATATGCCTATCTGAATATCACCGATAATACCTGGGTCAAGGCTCCGGAACATCAGGCCTCGCTCCGGTCTCAGTTTGAGCTGATGCCGGGGGTCGAACTGGACCTCTGGTGGCGGTACGTCGGGGAAAGCATGGATATGACGCGTAACTCGCTGGCCGAATATCTGAATCTGGACGCACGTCTCGGTTGGCGACCGGTCAAGTCGCTGGAGCTTTCGCTCGTCGGCAGGAATCTGCTGCACCAGCGACTACAGGAACAACGTCCGGAATATCTGCAGTCTCTCCCATCAGGAACCGGTCGAGAGGTCTACGGCAAGTTAACCTGGAGCTTTTAGGCGGCAGTTTTATGAAATGCATGAACCATTATCGGGCGGCCAATCTGGCCGCCCGTAACTTTATCTGGAGAATTGTGTGAAATCCGGTAAAATACGCGCAGCTCAGTTTGAATGAACGATATGTTCGCACATGTTCGGAGAATACATAATATGGAGATACGGATACCTGAAGTTGGCGAGTCTGTACGGGAGGCGCTGCTGGCCAAATGGTTCAAGGCGAGCGGCGAGCAGGTGAGCAAGGACGACGCCCTCTGCGAGATCGAGACCGACAAGATAACCCTGGACCTGCATGCCGATGCCGATGGGGTGCTGACGATCCTGACACCCGAGGGCACAACCGTGGCGGTCGGCACCGTTGTGGCAACGCTCGCGGAGCCGGCAGTTGCTTCTCCTTCCATGGTGGCGACACCGTCTGCCCCCGTTGCGGGCCCGTCGCTGGAAGAGCAGCTTAAGGTAGCAGTTACCTCGCCGTCAGTCCGGAATGAGATGCGTCGCCAGGGGATCTCTCCTGCAGAGGTTAACGGCACAGGGCAGGGGGGGCGCATAACACCGGAGGATCTGCAGAGTCGCGCCGCAGTGCCAGGACAACCGGTTGCGGCACCGGTGTCTTCGCAGGCGGTCGCAGTTGCTCCGGAGACGGGGAGAGGGCAAAGCCGGCAGGCTGAACTGTTTTCCGCGGATGTGGCAGCAGTGCCACCGTCACCACCGGTTCCTCGGGTGCAGTCCGAAGAGTCACCGGGCTACGGCGCGCGGCGGGAAGAGCGTAAGGCGATGTCGCCGATCCGGAAGAAAATATCCGAACATCTGGTGGCCGCTCGTCAGCAGACCGCCATGCTGACGACCTTCAATGAAGCGGACCTGAGCCGCATCAAGTATCTCCGGCAACGCTATCGTGAACAGTTCCTGCAGCGCCATGGTGCGCCTCTCGGCCTCATGCCCTTTTTCGTCAAGGCCTGCGTGGAAGCCCTGAAGGAATTTCCCGCGGTCAATGCCAGTATCGACGGCGGTGATATCGTCTACCACCAGTATTATGATATCAGTGTTGCCATCAGCGGTGACAAAGGGCTGGTGGTGCCGGTCCTGCGGAATGTGGACCGGATGCATCTGCACGAGATAGATCAGGCCATAGCGGCATATTCCGAAAAGATTCGGACCAATCAGCTGGCCATCAGCGATCTCGAAGGGGGAACCTTCACCATCAGTAACGGCGGTATTTACGGTTCCCTGCTGTCGACCCCGATTATCAACATCCCCCAGAGTGCGGTGCTCGGTATGCATGCCATTCAGGACCGACCGGTGGTGCGGGATGGCCAGATTGTCATCCGCCCGATGATGTACCTGGCGCTTTCGTATGATCACCGGATGATCGACGGTCGTGAGGCGGTCACATTCCTGAAGAAGATCCGGGAATATATCGAAGAGCCGGAAGAACTGCTGCTTGAAGGGTAATGCCATGATCCCGCGGATATCATTTCTTATCGCCGCGCTGTTGACCTTGCTGCCCCTGTGTGCGGAGGCGGGGGGGATGGAGGGGCGTCTCGCGTACCGCAAGGGTGATTACGCCACGGTTCTCAAAGAGTTTGACAATCGTGACCAGCGCGGTCCGGTCGGTTCCTTTTTCCTCGCGCTCATGTATCTGCGGGGCGAGGGGGTGTCGCAGGACAAGGGATACGGCCTGCAGCTGCTCCGCGAGGCTGCTGACGACGGCTATTCCGCTGCCCAGTATCTCCTGGGACGCCGTCTCCTCTACGGCAACGGTGTCCCGCAGGACAAGTCCCAGGCCATGTCCTATCTGCTGGCTGCCGCTGCGGATGACGACCAGCGCGCCGTTGCCC
>CAZSTJ010000180.1:0-7577 GCA_964609805.1 uncultured Geobacter sp.
CACCCACTCATCCCCCTTGGGCGAAATCCGGTACCACCCGGCGAACTCCTCATACATCCTGAGGATCACCCCGCGACTCAACCGCTTCAAGATCGGGTACTGCATCCCTGCGCCGCCGCGCACATTGAGCAGTTCCACCCCGACCTCCACGCTGCGTAACGGTACTACCTGGGGCGTCTCCTGGGTTGCGGCACCGGTTACAAGCGGTATCAGGTTGGCCTGGGCGGCTGCTACGCTGTTGCCGCCGAAGAAGGCGCTGCCGGGGCAGCTCTTGGTGGTGCCGGTGCCATTGGTGCGGCGGCCGATCTCAAGATCGTACCAGTGGTGGTAGACGATGCTGTCGGTGGACGGTGCCAGACCGAACCGCTGACACAGGGAGGCATGGAGCCGGACGATGCAGTCCCGGTGATCATCGGTCATGACATCGCACCCCGCATCAAAGTTCCCCAGATGCTCTATGCAGATACCAGACTTGTTGATCCCCTTGATCCCTGCCGGAATCCGGTCCAACGGCCGGCAGACCGCAATGGTGCCGTCCGGGAAGGTGGTAAGGTTCTGGGCAATCATGTCGAAGCCGCGCTCCACCATATGGTAATGCTCCATCCCGCTCAGCAGTTCGAAGTGATTGCTCCCGTCGAACTGTCGGTAGCCCGGCTGAAAGGTATGATGGTTCTGCACCAGGGAGACCGCCCGGCTGACGCTGGCCGAAGCCAGCCAGGAATCGAACTCGGCTATGGATAAGAGCTGAAACTTGCCTTTTGTCTTCATATCTTCACTCCTCACTCAATTCAGGTCAGAAAATCCCCGCAACTTCCACCCCCATAGCCCGGTCGCCTCCGAATACCCCCGACACCAACCAAACAGGTCCGGGCGGACAATCATGGTCTCCACCTCCTGTGCAGACGGAGCAACGGGCTCATCTGAGGGCACTTCTGCTGCTGTTGCGGCCGGACAGGCTTTGTGGAGACACCCGCCGATCATTCCGGAGATCTCGTTCACCGCACTACGGAGTTGGTTCCATCGTTGTTTCGTCAGATATCTCCGTTCATAAGCCTGGGAAAGCACGACGAGAAACTCCGCAGCGGCACGTTCGGCGATCACCAGAAACCGGCACTGCTCGTCATCGCTCGTGCTGTTCATCCCGTCGGCAATACTCAGCACGATGGATATGGCTGACCATCGCAGCCGCTCGCACAAGCTGAAATCAAGGGCAAACTGGCCGGTATTGCTCACCGCATAGACCTCTTGCAGCAGTTCTCGCGCCTTCTGCCACGCCGCATTTTCTTCACATCCCCTGGTTGCTTCTTCCATATAACTCACCTCTATCCACCCGGACATCCGTTGTAAACCGATGCACCGCCGAAGCTGGTCCGACGGGCTGACGTCAAAAGAATTACTTCACACAAACCGATTCGCAACGGCCTCAATAACCTCAAACTCGGCACAGTGTCCCAGCTTTTGGAGTGCGCGTGCTACTTCAGCAAAGGTGAGTGACACCTTGATTTCGACAATCTGGGGCTGTTCGGTGATATGGAACAGCAGGTTGCTTCCCGACAGCTCCTCGCACGGAAACTCCCTGAGCGCCCAGGCACCCACTCGCACACCGGCATACAGCGATTTGGACTGTTCCCGGCTGCAGCCGGCCGCCAGACAGGCAAAATAAAACATCCGGTCCAGCAGACGTTGTTCCTCGACCGTATCTCCGCGAGCGGCATCATGAACGATTGCCGCCCGGCGATACCGGTCTGTAAACGGGTTGCCAAGTATCGACCAGAGGGGGCGCGGGATACAGCCTCCGTGTATGATGCTGCCGGCCTCCGCGAACCAGCGCTTCCCTTCCGGGTCGTCATACCAGAAATCTTCCAGCAGCCGCATTTCCAGATCTCCATGTACGGTCGTGGAAAGCCATTCCGTCTTTGGATTGCCGGAAAAACTGCCGTACATCGGTCGAATTGCTCCCAACGGCATGTGGGCTATACGCTCCAGGCCTTCTTTACCTCTTTCAACATGGTGCTGATGCATATGTGCCACCTCTTCTCTGTTCACCCCCGGACACGACCACGCTCCTCACGGTCGGCGGGAGGACTCTCAGGATGTAGCCAGGTATTACAGGTTATATGCCAACAGCACCCACAACATAATTATTTAATAATTTAAAATAGTTATGTCATTTACCATCATTGAACCTCGCAAAGAAGATCGATGCCGGACCGACCAGAAACTGGACATATCGAACTAACAAGTTGATTTATCTACATTTAACCTCATGACCAACAATAGACACAATGTGCTAACTCATTGTTTTTGCACGGCATGTCAGTTATGCAGAATCTGGACGTTGCGCAGAGGAGGACGCCGGAACAGGTTCTATCATGATCAAAGCCTGTATCCGGTTTAGATGCCGGAGGAGAGATGACGCGGGATTGGTAAGGAGACTCCGTCGGTGGGGCATTCAAACGGCGCAGGTTAGAGAATGCGTGGCACCTGCAGGGGGACGCCCCCTGGGCGGGTGGAGAGCAAGAGAGGCGGGTAAAGAGGTGTTGGAGGGCAATGGCGAAGGCGCAGAAAGGTGGGAGGATCGACTGACAGTGAATATCTGGCGTAACGAGACGGCTGCCGGCGGCACTGACCGCACCATCAGTGCCGGTTGCAACCGGGATAAGAGTGAATCAGGGTCCACCGCGTCTTTGCGGTGGACCCTGATTCGCGTCGAACGGTGGTGCTGTTATTCCCAGCTCTTGCGGATCTGGCCGGTTTCTTCGTCGAGGGTGATGACCAGTGTCTTGCCTTCGGTCTTGATGCCTTGCCCCTTTGATTGTTGGTCCTGGGTCTTACGTTCTTCTAAGGTGCGCTGCTGTTCCTTCCGGGAACGGTGGGCCTCAACCGCGGCCTGGCGCCTGGCCAGGGGGTCCTTGGCGCTCAGTTCGTCGTCCCAGATCACCTTTACCCGCTTCCGGTATTTTTTCGGGACATCCTCCAGCCGGTTGGTCATGACCATTGCCCCGGTGTCGTCTTTATACTTGTAGAATTCGGCCAGGGCCGCCGACGGTTGATACGCGAATACCCCTAGGAACAGAATGGATGCCCAGAATAGTGTGGTCGTAGATTTCAAGAAGCTCCTCCGTAGTTTATTGTACGTAAACTTTAGGGACAGTCGCGCCCTACCCCTTGATGAACGTCCCCTTCTGGTACTCCTCAAAGGCGATCCGCAGTTCATCCTGGGTATTCATCACTATCGGTCCATACCAGGCCACCGGTTCCCCCAACGGCTTGCCTGATACCAGCAGGAAGCGAAGATTTCCCTCCTGCGCCGACACCTCCAGACCTTCCCCCTCGTGTTCGTACAGCACCACCGTTTCCGGTGCACAGCAGCAGCGGCGCTCCACATCGGTCCAGCCATGGCCGACCATCTCGTAGGCATAGGGGTCACGCCGGTCGTCAAAATAGCCCTCGCCCGCCAGCACATAGGCAAAGGCGGTATGCCCCGGCGGCAGCGGGTAGGAGAAGGTCACCCCGGCAGGTACCGTGATGTCCAGCATCTCCGGTTCGATAACGATGTCACGGACCGGGCCCTGCACCCCGGCAACCTCACCGGCGATTACCTTTACCCGGACCCCGTTTTCCAGTGCGGCCTCCGGGATATCTGCCGCTTTCACATCCCGGTAGCGGGGGGGCATCATCTTCTGTGACGCCGGCAGATTGGCCCAGAACTGAAAGCCCCACATGGTGCCGGTGGGGCTTTCCTTCGGCATCTCCTGGTGGATGATGCCGCTGCCTGCCGTCATCCACTGCACATCCCCGGCCGTGATGACTCCGCGGTTCCCCATACTGTCACCATGCTCCACCAGACCTTCCAGCACATAGGTGATGGTCTCGATCCCCCGGTGGGGGTGCCAGGGGAAGCCGGGCAGATATTCCTCCGGCCGGGAGGTATGGAAGTCATCCAGCATCAGGAAGGGGTCGAACTGCGGCACCTGGGAATAGCCAAAGGCCCTTTTCAGATGGACGCCGGCCCCTTCGATCGTGGGACGGCTCTTGAATATCTTGGCAATACGTCGGACACTCATGAACGAACTCCTTTCCTTATGGTTTTCCCTGGTCACACGGTTCCCCGCGGACCGCATCGAGTTGACGTTTCGCATCCAGCAGCTCTGCCAGCCGGCATACCTCGAAGTACGCCTCCGGCGTGTCCATGTCGATCAGGACGCCCGGGTCATCAACCGCGACCGGCCAGAGACGGTCCGGGTCACGCCGCAGCAGGTCGCGCAGGATCACCCCCGGAACCAGTTCATCCAGGATGGAGCGCGGCACCAGCAATGGATGCCCTTTCCTGCCGTCATGGGTCGGCACGGCGATCTTCTCCGGTGCCGCACGGCCGGCGGCAACGAGGGCTTGCACCGTTTCCGGCAACACCAGGGGATAATCGCACAAGGTAACCAGCGCACTCACGGTATCAACCGGCAGGGCTGAAAGCCCGGCCCGGATCGACGACGCCATGTCGCCATCCGGTTCTTCATTGACCGCAATACGGGCCCCTTGGCGCCGGGCCACCCCGGCGACCTCCGCCCCCTCGGGAGATACCACCGTCACAATCTGTTCCACCCCGCCCGCTTTCAGGGTACCGATGCAGCGGTCGATGACCGTCATGTTTCCCACGGGCAGGAGCTGTTTGCAGCACCCCATGCGGCGGGACAGGCCGGCGGCCAGCAGGATGACGGCGACGCCGTTCACCGGCCGTTCCTGACGGCGATAAGTTGGCCCACGATACTGACGGCAATCTCCTCCGGGGTCTGGCCACCGATATCCAGCCCCACGGGGGTGATCACCCTCCCCCGCTGTGCAGTATCAAAACCTTCTGCTTCCAGGGTATTCAGCAGGGTCTCCCGTTTACGGCGGCTCCCCAGTAGGCCGATAAAACCGGCATCCGTGCCGAGACATCCCCGCACCGCATCGAAATCATGCACGTGGCCGGGGGTGGCGATAATCACGAAGCTCTCCCGGTCCAGCGTCAGGCCGCGCAACGAATCGGCCACCGGGGCGCAGATTACGGTATCTGCACCGGGAAGCAGCTCTTTCACCGCCCAATCAGGGCGTTCGTCGATGACAATGACCCTGAAGCCGCAGCCGTTGGCCAGGCGGGTCACGGCCCGCCCCACGTGGCCGGCGCCAAACATGACCAGCAGCGGGCGCCGTCCTTGCGCCTCTACGAAGACCGTCATACTGCCGCCGCAGGCGTAACCGTGCTCCTCCGTAAGAACAAACTCCAGGGTGCGCGGCTCGCCATCGGCCAGGGCCAACCGGGCGGCTGCCACCGTTTCCTGTTCCACCCGGCCGCCCCCCACCGTCCCCAGCGAGCTGCCATCCCCCCGCAGCAGCATCTTGGTGCCGCTCTTGCGGGGAGAGGAGCCGGCATGGGCGACCACCGTGGCCAGCACAAACGGCTCACCCCGCCGGGTGAGCCGGACCATCTCTTCGTACAGTTCCAGCTCTGTCATGCCTTGCTCTTCAACGCGTCGGAAATTTTCTCAAAGGTCAGCGGCAGGGAGCGAATACGGACCCCCCTGGCAGCGAACAGGGCATTGGCCACCGCCGGCGCGATGGGGGGGACTCCCGGCTCTCCGACACCGCCCGGGGCCTCGCCGCTGTCAATGATATGCACCTCCACCTGCGGCATGACATTCTGGCGCACCAGCTGGTAGTCATGGAAATTACCCTGCTGCACCCTCCCCTTTTCAAGGGTGATGGCGCCGTAGAGAGCCGCCGACAGCCCGAAGGTGATGCCGGACTCCATCTGGGCCTTGATCGTATCGGGATTGACGATGCGGCCACAGTCGATGGCGCAGACCACCCGGTGCACCGTCAGCATCCCGGTGGGATCGCAGGAGACCTCGGCCACCTGGGCCACATAGCTGCCGAATGACTCATGTACGGCAATGCCCCGGCCACGCCCCTCCGGAAGCGGTGTTCCCCAGCCGGCCTTGGCCGCTGCCGTTTCCAGCACCTTCAGGGTTCGGGGATGACCGCCCAGGAGGGCTTGGCGGTACTTGAGCGGGTCCTTACCTGCAGCAGCCGCCAGTTCGTCCATGATGCTCTCCATGACGAAGGCGGTGTGGGAGTGACCGACCGACCGCCACCAGAGCACCGGCACGGCGTTCTTCGGGCTGTGCAGCTCCACCTGCAGATTGGGAATGGCGTAGGGGGTATCGGCAGCCCCCTCCACCGAGGTGTGGTCGATACCGTTTTCTATCATGACCGATTCGAACGGGGTTCCGGCGATAATGGACTGTCCCACGATCCGGTGATGCCAGGCCAGCGGCATCCCCTGGTCATCAACGCTGACCGCAACCCGGTCGTACCACAGGGGGCGGTAATAGCCGGCCCGCATATCGTCCTCGCGGGTGCGGACCACCAGGACCGGCTTATTGAGCGCCTTAGCCACCTGGACCGCATCAATGATGTAATCGGAACCGGTGCAGGCACGCCTGCCGAAACCGCCCCCCAGAAAGGTCGTCTCCAGGGTCACCTGTTCCGGATTGAGACCGGCCACGGCCGCAGCCGCATTGCGGTCGACCGTCTGGAACTGGCTTCCGGTGCGGATCAGGCAGCTGTCCGGTTTCAGGTCCACGAAACAGTTGAGCGGTTCCATGGTGGCATGGGCCAGGTAGGGGACCTCGTATTCCAGCACCGTTGGCCGATTACCCTTGGCCAGCTCCACCGGGGCATTGCCGACCTTCTTGGCGATCTTGCCGGCAGTGGCGGCAAGCTTGGCGTATTCCTTGCGCATGGTGGAGGTCGAGATAGACCCCCCTTCCCCCTCATCCCAGGTCACTTGTAGCTGTTCCCGTCCCTTCACTGCCTGCCAGAAACTGTCGGCCACCACAGCCACCCCGCCCCGGATCAGCACGATGTCGCGCACGCCGGGGACCAGCCGGGCCTTTTCATCACTGAAGCTTCGCACCTGCCCGCCGAACACCGGCGATCGGGCGATGACAGCCGTCAGCATCCCCGGCACCCGGACATCGATACCGAAGATCGCCGTTCCGTTGATCTTGGCGGGGCTGTCCAGACGATGGAGCGGCTTGCCGAGGAGGTTTTTCGGTCCCGACTTCAGCTGCGGCGCCTTCGGTACCGGCAGATTTGCCGCCCGCCCGGCAAGCATGCCGAAGGAAAGCTTTTTGCCGCCCGGCCCGTGAACGACGCCATTCTCGGCACGGCAGGCGGCCGGCTTCACCTTCCACTGCTCGGCGGCTGCAGCGATCAACATCTCGCGGGCAGCTGCGCCGGCCAGGGAGAGGCGGTCCCACTCGGAGCGGACACTGGTGCTGCCGCCGGTCACCATGATCGGCCCGAAGCTGGCGTGGTTGTATTCCGGGGCCACCGGTGATGCCTTGAAGGTCACCTTCTTCCAGTCGCAGCACAGCTCCTCGGCAATCAGCATAGGCAAGGAGGTATACACCCCCTGCCCCATCTCGGATTTATTGACGATTACGGTCACACTGTCGTCACTGCCGATACGGAGAAAGGCGTTGGGGGCAAAGGTCCCGCCCGGTGCCGCGGCCGCACCTGCGTCACGGCGC
>CAZSTJ010000181.1:0-7471 GCA_964609805.1 uncultured Geobacter sp.
GTGACGTTGTTACGGATAAAAACCCCGAAACGGAAGCATTTGTTTTGACGGAAGCTGATTTACTGGAGATTTCACCATGAAGGCGAGGGTCATTGAATCGTTCCATACGAAAAAAGGGCTGATCCCTGCTGGCAGGATTATCGAGATTCCACCGGCGCTCCTGGAAAAGTTACAGGGGAAAGTCGAGGCGATTCACTCTCCGGGCGCAGGCATGAAACCGGAACCTGTAGCATGGCTGACTGAATCAGGTGAGCTGAGAACCCGGGGAGCGTTTGACAATCTGGCGACAGAGATCGTCCGTCTGACTGCTGACAATTTGTCGTTACAACGTGAGCTGCTTATCCGACATTGTCAGGCGTATGACCGGCGGCATATCGGTCGCCTCTGGGAAGAGTGGGAGGAACGTGCCGCCATCATGGAGCATGACGGCGGTCTGTCTCGCGAGGAAGCCGAGTACCAGGCAGCAAGCCGTTTGCACTTACTGGCGTTCATGGATATTCGCGCTGCCGCGCGAAGCGGAAACAGAGGGGTTCTCAATAAGTAACGGTTTCGGGGTTTGCAGTTGTTCGCAGTCAACGGTTTTGACCGGTTTTTGCCTTACCCCCTCTTTTTCCGCGCTGTGTCAGTATTCACATACACAGCGCGGAGAGAGAACCGGAGCTGGTTTTCAGGATTTGACGCATCACGACAGGGAGGACATCCACATGAGTATGAATCACGAGACATTTAACGCGCAGATCGAGATTGAGAAAATCCGTGCACGACGCAACGAAGCGCGGCGCAAGCTGTATCGCAAGAGCCGACTCGACAAGTATCGAGCCGAGTTGGTTGCCATGAAACAGGCCGGAGCATCCTGTGCCGACCTGGTGGAGTGGCTCCGGGTGAATCACCGCTGCAAGGTCAACCGCAGTTCCATTGACCGCTACCTGAAAAAACTGCCGGAGTTGCATGCGGCAACAACTGACGTAGAGGAAGCAACTCAGTCTGAGGAGGATAGTTGATGCCGAGCTTTCGATCACCGAAGGCACAGTCCGTTCACGCTGTCTCGCAAAAAGTTGCCCTCGGAAAAGCGCGTCACGATCACCGGGACGACGGCAAGATCCACAGTGTCGGTACGGCCCGGGGCTATGGGAATTCACTCAAGGGTAGCGCCAGGTACATGCAAGACAACCGGCTGGGAGATCTTCGCAACATGACCCGAGAGATTGCCATGCAATATCTCACTTACCGGGCCACGATCGTTTCCCAGAAAACCCTGGACCTCGATCGCCAGGCGCTCCAGATGCATCTGGGCATAAAGCTCGATGTCATCAAAAGCGAGAAGGAAACCCACCTCTCCACCCGCAGCTACACGGCGTCCCAGATAGAACGCATCGCATCCGCCCAGTCGGAACGAAACGCTCTGGCAACACAGATTGCCCATTGTGCCGGTTTGCGGGCACATGAACTGCTGACGATCCGTCCGGCCAGTGAACAAAAAGCATCGACACACCGGGAGTGGACTCCGGAGCGTTTCACTGGCCGGGATGGTGAACGCTACACGGTGGAGGGGAAAGGCGGTCTGGTCAGAGAGGTGCTGCTGTCGAAGGAATTGGCGGCACGGTTGGAGGCAACCCGCCTTGTCGAACCGCGACCGGTAGTAGATCGGGAAGTGAACTACACCCAGTATTACGACATCGGCGGCGGCCGGGCCTGGAGTCAGAGCTTTTCAGCGGCCAGTCAGCGGGAGTTGGGTTTTTCCACCGGGGCGCACGGCCTACGCCACAGTTATGCCCAGGAGCGGATGGAAGAATTACAGAGAAACGGTATGAATTACGATGATGCAAAAGGAACCGTCGCCCAGGAGGTCGGGCATTTTGCATCGGATACTACGGAGGCATATTTACGATGAAACGGGTGTTATTTGGTATAGGGTCGTTATGTTTCCTGGTACTGCTGATCTACCTGTATATAAAGCAGTATGATATGGTGGTTACCTGGTTGAGGCCAAAAGCTGATACAATTTCTGATAAGGCCGAGTGGGTTTATGGTAGGTATAGCAGCGGCACAATTGTTCATGCAATGGAAGTCCGTGATGCCGTTACCGGTTGGGATGCTTTGGCAGCAATCTGGCCGCTTGCCGCCATCATGTTCATGGTAACTCTTGTCGTCGGTGTTTCCTTTGGCTATTTCACCCGCGATAATCAGTATGCCGATGAACATGCCAAGGCGCTTGCTGAACAGGAACACAAATACAAGATCAAGATAGATACTGCTGACAGGTTTTTCCTGCAGGCGGATCAAATGGATACCCAATCACGCAGGCGTAACAGGGAAGCAGATGCGTTGGAAGCTGACGTAAAACGCCGGGAGAGCTCAGTCACTGAACGGGAACGGAGTCTTATAAAGATTATTGATGATCATGTCAGGGATACCAAGAAGAAATATGAAAATCTTCAGGAGGATCACAATAAACGCGGCCATAAGATGAATAACCTGGAGAACGACAAAGTTGAGCTCAAGAAAAAGAACAATGCTCTCGAACTGGAGATTCTGGAACTCCAGGAAAAGCTGCACGACCTGACACAGAAAAACTTGTCCCTCAAAAAGGGAAAATAGATATTGCCTTCAGAATTCCGTCGAGATAAAATTCAACCATTATGTAGTACAGCATTCCGCAAGCTGAGAGTCCTGAACGGACAGCGGCCCTGGTACCCAGGAGCCAACCTCGGTAAATCCTGGCGGTTCTATCCAGACCGGCACATAGTGCAAAGGATAGCAGCGGAGAACAGTCCCACGCTGAACAATCAGGGGGCGAATCGGGAAGGTGACTTCTCGCGGTGGCAAAAGGCCATCGGCCTCGGCAGCACTAGCTGACCGTATGGCAATCTAACGCGACACATTTCCTGACATCACGGCATATTCTGAAATGAGGCTCCTTACCGGGAGCCTTTTTCGTTTCTGTTGCAGTCGTTCGGGATGGCGACTGTTTGGCATCCAATTTGGGAGCCTGTTTGGGATACCATTACGGGTAACAATATGGTGGCTGTTTTGGATACCAATTTGGTACCTAAAATGGGGAGCTTTTTGCCACCTTCAGTCAATGGCGCATTTTTGGATACAAAAAAGGTACCTTCAATGCGGCATTGTTGCTTTGGTGGCTTTTTAGTATCCAAAACAGGCACCAAAAATGCCGCAACGCTTGCACTGCCGGTCTTTGCTTTACCCATCGGCACCGTAATCGGCAAATATATTCGGATACAGGTGAGTTTTCTTGCATTTTATTCAATACAGTTGTACTGTTGCGCACAGTAGTGACCGGCAGATAAATCGGCAATAAGGAACGCGCCATGCCCGACTCAATCAGTCAGATGACCCCACTGCTTCCGGAACGGGCCGATGATCTTCAGGATCTGGCCCTGGAGGTAGTTCAGCGCTCGGCCTCTCTCGGCACCAGGCAGCACCCGATTACCCTGCGAACCCTGCGCGAACTGCTGCGCATCATCAACAGCTACTACTCCAATCTCATTGAAGGTCACAACACCCACCCCTACGACATCGTTAGAGCCATGCAGCAGCAGTACGACGCCGAACCGGCCAAGCGCAACCTGCAACTGGAAAGCGTCGCCCACATCACCGTACAGCGGCAGATGGAAGCGTGGTTACAGGGGGAAGCGCCGCCCAACATCGCCGAACAGGAGTTTCTCTGTTCGCTGCATCGGGAGTTTTTCAAGCTGCTGCCTGAAGAATTCCAGATCATGACAAATCCGGATACTGGCCGTGAAAGCCGGGTGATACCAGGTGAGCTGCGCACACAACCTGTCAAGGTCGGACAGCACCAACCACCAGGGCATGACAGCCTGGACGCATTCATGGTAAGGTTCGGCGAATCGTATGCTCCCGAAAAGCATCACGGCGCTGCCAAGCTGGTGGCGGCAGCAGCTGCCCATCACCGGCTGATGTGGATTCATCCGTTCCTGGACGGCAACGGCAGGGTGGCACGCCTGTTCACAGAAGCGTATCTCCACCGGATTCCTGTGCATGGTTTCGGTCTCTGGTCGGTCAGCCGGGGGCTGGCCCGTCGGAATACGGACTACAAGTCGGCGCTCACCTGGGCCGATGCGCCGCGGCGGAATGATCTGGACGGCAGGGGAAATCTGTCCAACGAAGGGCTGGTGAAGTTCTGCCGGTTTTTCCTGGAGGTCTGCCTCGATCAGGTGGAGTACATGAATACCCTGTTGCAACTGGACGGCCTGGTGGAGCGGGTCAGAAGCTATGTGCAGTTGCGCGGCACCGCCATAATCCCCAATCCGCCCGGCATGGACAATCTCCGCCCGGAAGCTGGCAGAATGCTGCAAGAGGTTCTTCTACGGGGCGAAGCGCCACGGGGATCAGTCATCGAAGAATCCGGACTGAAAGAGCGGACCGGCAGAAACCTGCTGGCCCAACTGGTGGCCGAGGGGTTGCTGGTATCCGACACCCCCAAGGGTGAAGTCAGGATTGGCTTTCCGATTCATGCTGCCGGCTGGTTTTTTCCGGAGCTGTATCCGGTGCTGTCGCGGTAGAAGTAATCTGGAGGTTTGCCGTAAAAACCGTTTATACGACAGATAGAACTACCAATCTGTCCGATAAAAATTTATCGCTTCATACATCAGGTGCTACACATTAACTATAGTAACAGCCATTACAGTAACAATTGTTACATCAAAAAGAGACGGCAGTTACTGGGGGCGTGGCAACAAGAACGAGATCGACCTGGTTGCGGTGAACGACCTTCATAAAGAACTGGTGATTGCCGAGATCAAACGGAACAAGTCTCGCATCAGTCTGCCGGCCCTGCAGCATAAGGCCGAACGATTGCTGCAGGAATATAGGGGTACCAGGTGGAGTATCGTGCCCTGGGACTGGAAGATGCAATGGAGTTTCTGCCATCGAAATAGAACATCTAACGTTGAAATGACGTAGTCTGTCACATATGTGTAGTACAATTACCGGCAATCGATATACAGAAAAATCAAAGAAATTCTTGAAATAACGTAGAAGGAAACGCATGCCAACCCTGCACTGGGATTACAAAATGGGAGGACAGCGACATGGCTAGATGCACAGCACCAGTAAATGGACATCGCACAGCGAGCGGGGCAGCGGCATGCCCCGCATGTAGTAGCCGCTCTCGCGGCTACGGTTCATATTCGTCCTACTCCGCACCCTACTCCTCGTCGGGGAGTAGCGTGAGCAGCGGGGGCGGCCGGAGCAGCGTCGGCGGGTCCGGCAGCAGCGTAAGGCCGCGCTGGTCGCGAGCAGGTTCGTCCGTGGTGTACACGTCTGCCGAGGTGCGGACGCTCACGCCGGTCCGCGAAAACTTCGAGAAGCGAGCGTCCGCGCCTGACCTGCGAGACGTTTTTCTTTGCCACGCGTGGGACGACCGGAAAGGGGTCGCCCAGGAGCTGCACGATCTGCTCGAGTCGCGCGGTGTCTCGGTTTGGTTCAGCGAGAAGGACGTCCTCCTCGGTACGTCTTTGCTCCGCGAAATCGATAAGGGATTGGCGAAGTCGCGAGTCGGTATCGTGCTGGTAACCCCTGCGCTGCTGCGCCGCCTCGAAGGTGAAGGCATCGCCGACAAGGAGCTTTCGGCGCTCTTGGCGCGTGATCAGCTCGTTCCTATCATGCACGGCACGACGTATGAAGCTCTCCGCGAAGTCAGCCCCTTGCTCGGCTCGCGAAGTGGCCTGAACACAGCAGAAGAGCCGATGGCAAACGTCGCGGCCAAGCTCGCGGAGCTGGTCACCCTCTAGCTTTGTTAGCCCTGAGACCCGACCCATCATTCCAAGAAAACACAAGGAAGACAATTGCACCATGAAAATCAAATCGCTGAACCAGGGCCTGGGCGCCGCGAAGGCGGCCAAGCAGGACGAGTTCTACACCCAGTACGTTGACATCCAGAAAGAGGTCGAGGCGTACCTCGAATTCGATCCCGACACCTTCCGCGGCAAGGTCGTCTACTGCAACTGTGACGACCCCTTCGAGAGCAACTTCTTCAAGTACTTCGCCGCCAACTTCAATAAGCTCGGGCTGAAAAAGCTTGTTACCACCAGCTACGACGGCTCCCCTATCGCCGGCGCACAACTCACGTTTGGTGAGTACGGCGAGGGCACTGGCAAGAGCCAAAAACCCAAGGCGATTGCCATCGAGATCGAGGAAGTGACGGATCTCAACGGAGACGGCGCGATCGGCATCGAAGACGTCAAGCTCTTCCTGGAGCAGAACCCCCACACCCGCACATGCCTCACGGGAGGGGGCGACTTCCGCAGTGTCGATTGCGTCGAGTTGCTCAAGCAGGCGGACATCGTGGTGACCAACCCGCCCTTCTCCCTTTTCCGCGAATACGTCGCCCAGCTTGTTGAGTATGACAAGCGGTTCCTGATCATCGGCAATGTCCAGGCGATCACCTACAAGGAGGTCTTTCCGCTCATCAAGGCCGACAAGCTATGGATGGGCGCAACCATCCACAGCGGCGACCGCGAGTTCCGCGTTCCAGACCACTATCCTCTCAACGCGGCCGGTTGGCGCGTAGATGAAAATGGTGTGAAGTACATCCGCGTCAAGGGTGTCCGCTGGTACACAAACCTGGACCATGGCCGCCGCCATCAGGAGCTGCCGCTCATGACCATGGAGGACAACTTGAAGTTCAGCAAGCACAAGGAGATCAAGGGGAAGGAGGCCTACGACCGGTACGACAATTACGACGCGATCGAAGTGTCGTTCACCGACGCGATTCCCAGTGACTTCGACGGCATGATGGGTGTCCCAATCACCTTCCTCGACAAATACAACCCCGACCAATTCGAGATTTTGGGCTATGAGAAGAGCTATCACTTGCAGACAAGGAAGTACGATAAACAAGTTCAAGTCGACAAGTCAGGAAAGAAGAGCGACGTGACCAAGCTGAACGACGGCGTGGCGATCAAGGTGGACCGCCCCCCGATTGATCAGACGTACTACGTCGTGGATGGCGAATACTACATCCAGCAATACAAACGTATCTTTATCTGCCACCGCCATACCCAGCCTGCAACAGGAGGGAAATAGTGGATACTACTCTGAGAACCGACATCACCGTCGCCGACATCTGCGACGGGTTTGTGTACAACCAATTGGAGGGCAAGGGGCTGTACGGGCTGAGCGGAAAACTCACCATTCAGCCGGAGTACCAGCGGAACTACATCTATGCGGATGGCGGCGGCGAGAGAGAGCAAGCGGTCATTCACTCTCTTCTCAAGGGGTATCCGCTCGGGCTGATCTACTTCAACAAAGTCGCGGCGGACAAGTTCGAGGTATTGGACGGCCAGCAGCGCATCACCAGTATCGGACGGTTCGTTACGAACAAGTTCGCGATCATGGATAATGGCAATCCGAAGAACTTCGACAGCCTGCCCGGCGACCAACAAGTCAAAATTCGGGACTCTAAATTGCTGATCTACGAGTGCGAGGG
>CAZSTJ010000182.1:0-7389 GCA_964609805.1 uncultured Geobacter sp.
CGCCAGGGGTGCATCTCGGAGTCGCACGACCATTCTGCAGCCTGCGCCCTCTGCTTGCATTCCTTTACTGTTGGCTCTATGCTCGCTTTTCTCGAAGCAACAGCCATGTGGGGGCAAAGAAATCGCTGAATCAGCACACAACGAAAGGTGAATGATGAGAACTCTTATTCTCATACCGGCCTTCAATGAAGGGAAGCGGATTGCCGGCGTCATCGGATCTATCCGTTCCGCCATGCCGGATACGCCGGTGCTGGTGGTCAACGACGGCTCCCGTGACAACACTGCGACCGCGGCACGCCAAGCGGGGGCAATCCTTGTTTCCCACCCATTCAACATGGGATACGGCGCCGCCATCCAGACCGGCTACAAATACGCGCGGGACAATGACTACGATATCCTGGTGCAGCTGGATGCCGACGGGCAGCACGATCCCGCCTGCATCCCCGCGCTGCTTGAGCCGATCATTGCCGGAAAGGCAGACATCGCCATCGGCTCCCGATTCCTCGGCACTAGCTACCGCCCTCCGTTGGCCCGCCGGGCCGGCATGGCACTCTTTCGCTGGATCGTTTCCCTGGTGACCGGCATGAGGGTCACCGATACGACATCAGGCTTTCAGGCATTCAACAGCTCGGTCATCCGCTTTTTTGCCACAGATATCTTTCCGGTGGATTACCCCGATGCCGACATGCTGATCATGCTGCACCGTGCCGGATTCTGTATGACGGAGGTACCGGTGCGCATGTATGAGAACAGTGAGGGAAAATCCATGCATAGCGGCTTGAAGCCGATCTATTACATGTTCAAGATGCTTCTTTCCATCGGCGTTACCTTGATGCGGGAAAAGGGAACCGGTAAATAGAGTAGGGCAGCCGGCACGCGGCTGTCTGAACGGAGAACATATCTATGCCGATAACTCAAAAAATCTTTGCGCTGGCGGTCTGTTGCCTGGTCTTTATCGTTACGGTCAACCTGGTACGCAAACGGCGGCTCCGGGAGGAATACTCGGTGCTCTGGCTGGTCACCAGCCTGCTGATGTTCGTCCTTGTCCTCCGTTACGAATGGCTGGTTGCCCTGACAAACCTGATCGGTGCCGGTCTTCCCACCACGACCCTGTTTATCGGCTCCCTTGTATTCCTGATGCTGATTGCCGTCCAGTTTTCGATCAAGATCTCCCGCCTGACCGACCAGTTGAAAAATCTGGCCCAGGACAATGCGCTCATCCGTGAGGAATGCTTTGAGCTGAAGCGGCGCTTGTCTGAACGGGGTGCGAACAGGGACTGAATCGATGCGGTCTGAACAACCGATCCCCGCAAAAAACGGCCTTTGTTGACTTGAACTCCAGTTTAAGCATATACTTCCCAGTTCTATGAATCAGAAACACCTTTACATAGAGACCCTTGGCTGTCAGATGAACGTCAACGATTCCGAACGGATCGTCTCGCTGCTGGCAGATATGGGGTACCAGCCCGGTCCGCAGCCGAAAGCTGCGGACATCATCCTGCTTAACACCTGCAGTGTCCGTGGTGGTGCCGAGGAAAAGGTCTACAAGCGGCTGCAGAATCTGGGTGCATTGAAACGGCGCAACAGGAACCTGCTGATTGGTGTCGGCGGCTGTGTTGCCCAGCATGAGGGTGAGGCTCTCCTGGAGAAGTTTCCCTTCGTCGATCTGGTGTTCGGCACCCATAATCTACACCTCCTGCCGGAGATGGTCCGGGCCGCTCAATCCGGGATCCGGCGCAGCGAAACTGCATTCATCGATAACGATCACCGCCTGGATCTCTTCCCGGAGGCCCGTGAAAGCGCCAGGATCAGCCGGTTTGTGACCGTTATGCAAGGGTGCGACAACTACTGTTCCTACTGCATTGTCCCCTATGTAAGAGGCCGCGAGATCAGCCGCCGTTCTGACGAGATCCTCACCGAGATCCGGCAGCTTGCGGACGGCGGGGTCAGGGAGGTAGTGCTTCTGGGGCAGAATGTCAACTCGTACGGCCTGAATACCAGTGATCAGCCAGGCTTTGCGGAGCTGGTCAGGCAGGTCGCGGAGATTGAGGCAATCAAGCGTATCCGCTTTACGACTTCGCACCCCAAGGACATGTCCGACGACCTGATCGCCTGCTTCGCCGACCTTCCCAAACTGTGCGGCCAGATCCAGCTGCCGGCCCAGTCCGGGAGCAATGCCGTCCTGGAACGGATGAATCGCGGCTATACCCGGGAACGGTATCTTGAGCGGATTGCCGCTCTCAAAGCGGCCCGGCCGGGCATCATTATTACGGGCGATATCATCGTCGGTTTTCCGGGGGAGACCGACGATGATTTCGAACAGACCCTCTCACTGGTCGAAGAGGTCCGTTATGCGGATTCCTTCACCTTCGTTTATTCGCCCCGGCCCGGAACCCGTGCGGCGGACCTGGTCGAAGAGTTGACACGCGAGGAGAAACAGGCCCGCCTGGAGCGGTTGCTCGAGGTTCAGCGGCGGATTACCCTTGAAATCAACGCCTCCTTTATCGGGACCGTCCAGTCAGTCCTGGTTGAAGGTGAGGGGAAGCGGCCGGGGCAGATCTCCGGCAGGGCCGATGGAGGCAAGACGGTCAATTTTGACGGTGACCGGAGCCTGATCGGCCACTTTGTCGATGTTACTATTACCAAGGCCTTCCAGAATTCGCTCCTTGGTGAGCTTCACTAACGCCATACCTTCCGTCATGTGAGGATCCATGTCTACTGAACCGACACCCGCAGCAAGCAATTTTCTGACTACCATCATCGCGGATGACCTGGCGAACGGTAAGCACCGGACGATCGTCACCCGCTTCCCGCCGGAACCGAACGGTTATCTGCATATCGGTCATGCAAAATCCATCTGTCTCAACTTCGGCCTCGCGAAACAGTTCGGCGGCTGCTGTCACCTCCGTTTCGACGACACGAACCCGGCCAAGGAGGAGATGGAGTATATCGAGTCGATCAAGGAGAGTGTCAGTTGGCTCGGTTTCGAGTGGGGTGAGCACCTCTATTACGCCTCCGACAATTTTGAACAGTTTTACCAGTGGGCCGAGTACCTCATTACCCAGGGCAAGGCCTATGTGGAGGAGCTCTCTGCCGAGGAGATCCGCACCTATCGCGGTACCCTGACGGAGCCGGGCAAGGAGAGTCCCTACCGGAACCGCCCGGTGGAGGAGAACCTGGACCTGTTC
This sequence comes from uncultured Geobacter sp., assembly GCA_964609805.1. Lineage (GTDB taxonomy): Bacteria > Desulfobacterota > Desulfuromonadia > Geobacterales > Pseudopelobacteraceae > CAIPTY01. Next base: position 3,189 of record CAZSTJ010000182.1, read on the forward strand.
CGCCGGATGCGGGCGGGGGAGTTCCCGGACGGTGCCAAGGTACTGCGGGCCAGGATCGACATGGCATCGCCCAACATCAACCTGCGTGACCCGGTGCTGTACCGCATTATCCATGCACCGCACCCCCATGTGGGCGACGCCTGGAAGATCTACCCGATGTACGATTATGCCCATGGTCAGACCGATGCCATCGAAGGGATTACCCATTCCATCTGCACCCTGGAGTTTGAAGACCACAAACCGCTCTACGAGTGGTTCCTTGATAACCTGCCGGTACCGAGTCGGCCCCGGCAGTATGAGTTTGCCCGCCTTAACCTGACCTATGCGGTCATGAGTAAGCGCAAGCTCCACGAACTGGTGAACCTGGGGATTGTCAGCGGTTGGGACGACCCCCGGATGCCGACCCTGATGGGGATCAGGCGACGCGGTTACACCCCGGCGGCGGTACGCAACTTCTGTGAGCGGATCGGGGTCGGCAGGAGCGATTCATGGATCGATATGTCGATCCTGGAGGAATGTGTCCGTGAAGACCTGAACGAATCGGCCCCCCGGGCCATGGCTGTCCTGCGCCCCCTGAAGGTGGTGATCGTCAATTACCCGGAAGGCCAGGGCGAGGAGTTCGATGCAGCCAATCACCCGCAAAAACCGGAGATGGGGAGCCGCAAGGTTCAGTTTTCCCGTGAGATCTATATCGAGCGTGACGACTTCGAGGAAAACCCGCCCAAGGGGTTCTTCCGCATGACCCCCGGTACCGAGGTGAGGCTGCGCTACGCCTACATCGCCCGCTGCACCGGTGTGGTCAAGGATGCGGATGGTGCCGTGGTGGAGGTCCACTGTGAGTACGATCCGAACTCCCGCGGCGGTTCTGCCGCCGACGGCCGCAAGATCAAGGGCACCATCCACTGGGTGTCGGCGGCTACCGCCATTGATGCGGAACTGCGGCTGTTTGACCGGTTGTTCAGCGACCCGAACCCGGACCGGGGTGGGGCGGATTACAAACAGTTCCTGAACCCGGACTCCGTCGAGGTCCTGTCGGCGGCAAAACTTGAAGCGGGCTTGGCATCTGCCGACAGTGAGACCCGCTACCAGTTCGAGCGCCAGGGATACTTCCGGATTGACCCCAAGGACTCCATCCCCGAACGGCCGGTGTTCAACCGCATCGTCACCCTCAAGGATGCCTGGGCAAAGAAATAGTTCTGGGCTTAATTTCATGATCAACATGAAAGATTGGATTGTATCAAATTGAAAAACAACGTATTTAAAAGTGGATTTGTCTCTATTATCGGCCGTCCCAACGTGGGCAAGTCGACCCTGCTCAACCGGATCCTGGGGGAGAAGATTGTCGCGGTTTCCAACAAACCCCAGACAACCCGCAACAGCATCAGGGGCATCCTCTCCGATGACTCGTCACAGATCGTCTTCCTCGACACCCCCGGCATCCATGATGCCAAGACCCGGCTGAACCGGGCCATGGTGGATGCCGCTTACTCGTCTCTGTCCGGCATCGATCTCCTGCTCCTGGTGGTGGACGCCACGGCCTCGGGAGACGAACAGTTCGTTCGAGATCTGGCCAAGAAGGCCGGTTGTCCGGTGTTTCTGGTGCTGAACAAGGTGGACCTGGTGGAGCCGCGGGAACGACTGCTGACGACTATCGCGAAACTTTCATCACTGCACCCCTTCGTCGAGATCATTCCAATCTCTGCCCAGAGCGGCAGCAACGTGGAACGCCTGGTGGACCTCGTCAGGGAACGACTCCCGGAAGGGGTCCATTATTTCCCTGATGACATCCTGACCGATCAGCCGGAAAAGACCGTCTGCGCCGAGCTGGTTCGGGAAAAGGTCTTCCGTCTGACCAATGAAGAGATACCCTACAGTGCCGCCGTTATTGTTGAGGCGTTCAAGGAGCGGGAAAACGGTGTCATTGCCATCTCCGCTACGATCCTTGTTGAACGGGACGGACAGAAGGGGATCATTATCGGCAAAAAAGGGGCCATGCTGAAAAAGATCGGTGAACAGGCCCGCCGTGATATAGAAAAGCTACTGGGGACAAGGGTTTACCTGGAACTGTTTGTCAAGGTACAGGAGCGCTGGACTGAACGGACCGCCGTGCTGCGGGAACTGGGGTATGAATAGATGAAACCGATCGTCGCTATCGTCGGCCGACCCAATGTGGGCAAATCGACTCTGTTCAACCGCCTGTTGGGCCATCGCCGCGCCATGGTCGATGACACTCCCGGTGTCACCCGGGACCGCAACTACGCAAATATCAACCGGTTTGACAAGCCGTTTATCCTGATCGATACCGGCGGGTTTGAACCGGTCACCTCCGACCGGATGCTGCAGCAGATGCGGGAACAGTCGCGCATGGCCATCGAAGAGGCTGACGTCATCCTGTTCATGATGGACGGCCGCACCGGCCTGACCCCGGCAGACGTCGAGGTGGCGGAGATGCTCCGCAAGGTAAAGAAACCGGTATTTTATGTCATCAACAAGGTGGACGGCGAAAAGCTTGAGAACGAATCGGCCGAGTTCTACACTCTGGGGGTAGAGCACCTGCATACCATCTCGGCCGAGCATAATCGGGGCGTAATGGACCTGGTGGAGAACCTGATGGAGGTCTTTCCCGAGGGGGGCGCCAATGAACCGTCGGAGGAGATTACCAGGATCGCCGTGGTCGGTCGCCCCAATGTGGGCAAGTCGTCCCTGGTAAACCGCCTGCTTGGCTACGAGCGCGTCGTGGCCAACCCGACCCCCGGAACAACCCGGGATGCCATCGACACCCTCTTCATGTGCAACAAAAAGCCGTACCTGTTGATCGACACCGCCGGGATACGCCGCAAGGGGAAGACCACCGCCAAGCTGGAAAAATACAGCGTCGTCGATTCGCTCCGCAGCATTGAGCGGGCGGATGTTGTCCTGATGGTCATCGATGCCGTCGAAGGTGTCACCGAGCAGGATGAACGTATCGCCGGCTACATCCATGAGGCCGGGCGTGCCTGTGTCTTTGTCATCAACAAATGGGATGCCCTTTCCAAAGACAACGCCACATTCAAAGAGTACACGGAAAAAATCCGTTACGGCTTCAAATACCTGACCTATGCCCCGGTCGTATTCGTGTCGGCGCTGTCCGGTCAAAGGATCGCCAAGATCATGACGACCGTCGACGAGGTCATGGAGCAGTACGTTCGTCGTGTCTCAACCGCAGAGCTGAACAAGGTCTTCACCGAGGCCGTCGAAACCCACCATGCACCGCTCTCCCACGGCAGACGGGTCAAGTTTTACTTCTCTACCCAGGTTGCCGTTCGTCCCCCTTCATTCGTTATCTTCACCAACCAGCCGGAAAATATCCATTTTTCTTACGAGCGCTACCTGGTCAACAAGTTCCGTGAGGCCTTCGGCTTCACCGGCACACCCCTCCGTCTCATGTTCCGCGGCAGAGACAAAAAATAGTCTCGGAATACCTCGCGAAACCGCGTCATATTACGTGGGAAAGGCTTTACTTTGCCGCCGACTCTGGGTTATTATCACGCCGTTTAGCCGGGGGGCACAGACAGGTCCCTTGACTGCATCACAACGCCAATGTCTGTCTGACGAATCGACCACAGGACGCGAGTTACCATGAGCCTTGTCGGCAACCTAGAAGAACTTGGTCTGGGCGAAATCCTTCAGATCGTCAACCTCAGTATGAAGACCGGGGTACTGTCCCTGCGCAGCAGCGGCAGGGATGGTTCAATCGTGTTCCGGCAGGGACAGGTTGTCCGTGCGTCGTCATCCACGTTCCAGCAGAGCCTGGGGGAGGTACTGATCCAGAAGGGGGTTATCGACCTGGCGGTCCTGCGCAAAGCCCTTGCCTTCCAGCAGGAGGAGGGGTTCCGGCAGCGCCTGGGTACGATCCTCGTACAGCACTTCGGCATCTCATTCGAGACCGTGGAAGAAGTAATCAGGGAGCAGATCGAGAGTGTTGTTTTCTCCCTCTTCTCGTGGCAGGAGGGCACCTTCGAGTTTGTTGCATCTGAATCAATTGACTCAATCGATACAACCAGGCTCGACCCCCTCCAATTCATGCTCAGTCAGGGTTTAAATCCCCAATTTCTCGCCATAGAGGGAAGCCGCATCATCGATGAAACCAGGCACGCGACCGCAGTCGGCAAGGATGATGCCGCTGGAGAAGCGTATGATGAACTGGAATGCGATTTTGATA
>CAZSTJ010000183.1:0-7383 GCA_964609805.1 uncultured Geobacter sp.
GCCGGCCTACGACCCGCGCGGCGCCTACGGCATGGCCCTGGCCTACGGCACCAGCGGGCGGGGGGGATGTCACCTGCGGGCCTATCCCATCTCCCACGAGATCCTCCGTAAACCGGTCCCGACGGATCGGTTCTCCTTCTCCGGCAAGGCACGCATCATCACCATCGCCGAGGACAGCAATGCCGCCGTAGACTCCCTGGTGGCCTGCAAATTTTCCTTCTTCGGTGCCAGCCTCGAAGAGTACGCCGAGCTCTTGAGTGCGGCCACCGGCATAGATTATTCACCGCAACGTCTGAAGGAGATCGGCCGCCGCATAGTTCTCACCGAGCGGTACTACAACTGTGCCAACGGCTTCTCCCGAGCGGACGACCTCCTACCTGAGCGATTCTTTACCGAAGCCGGCTCCAGCGGCGACGGTATCGAGATCCGCCCCATCGACCGGCAGCGCTTCGAAGAGGAATTGGACAAGTATTACCGCATCCGGGGCCTCAACAGCGACGGCTGTTTCGACGACCGGGGATTTCTGGACAGCCTGCCGTGAAATGGTTTGGGCGTGACGAGGAACAGAGTGAAAAGCAAGCCCCCACCAATCGGCAGACCGGTGACCACGGTGAGGAGATTGCAGCCGCCTTCCTGACAGCCCGCGGCTTCCGTATCCTCGAACGCAACTTCCGCTGCCGTGGCGGCGAGGTGGACATCATCGCCCGGGAACCGGTGGACAAGAGCCTGATCTTCGTGGAGGTCAAGACCCGGCGCGGCCTCTCCTACGGCGTACCGCAGCTTGCGGTGACCCCATTCAAGCAGCGCCAGATCTCCAAGGCCGCCCTCACCTGGATTGCCCGGCACGGGCAGCACGACCAGAACGCCCGTTTTGACGTAATCGCCATCCTGCTTGACGGCAACGGGCGACATGCGGTAGAGCATATCGTCAACGCCTTCGAACTGGCGTATTAGAATACTAGCTGAAACCCAAGGTTGTTCAAAAACGGGGAGATCATCGCCCCCGCAGTGAGCCGCGCGGAGGCGTAGCAGCGCTACGCCGCACAAGACGGCGAACGAGGACTGCGGTGAGATTCCTGTTTTTCAACAACCTCTTAGAGGAGTTTCCCATGGCAGACTTTACTGCTGTTCTGGCCCAGATCAAACCGAAGCTCGGCTGCGTCGCCGACAACCTGGCGCTCATCGAAGAGCGCATCGCACGGGCCGTTGCCGACAAGGCCGACCTGATCGTCTTTCCTGAGCTGGCCCTGACCGGTTATTTCCTCAAGGATCTGGTACCGGAGGTCGCACGACGGCTGGACTCCCCCGAGGTTGCCCGCCTGAAGGAGCTGTCGCGGGAGATCTCCATCGCAGTAGGCTTCGTGGAAGAGACCGATGACTACCGTTTCTACAACTCGGCCCTCTACCTGGAGGACGGCGAGATCCGGCACCTGCACCGCAAGGTCTACCTCCCCACCTACGGGCTTTTTGACGAACAGCGCTATCTGGCCCGGGGCGAGCGTTTCCGCACCTTCGACACCCGATTCGGCCGGATGGGGATGCTGATCTGCGAGGACATGTGGCACCTCTCCAGCTCCTACATCCTGGCCATGGACGGCGCCGCCACCCTGCTCTGCCTCTCCAGCAGCCCGGGCAGGGGGGTGGAGGAAGCGGAACTCGGTTCGGCCGGGGCATGGCAGAGCCTGACCGCCACCACCGCCATGTTCCTCAACTGCCGGGTACTCTACTGCAACCGGGTCGGTTACGAGGATGGGGTCAACTTCTGGGGCGGCTCCGAGTATGTGGCCCCCTGCGGGACATCGGTCATTCGGGGGAACATCCTTGAGGAAGATCACCTGTCGGCCCTGGTGGATGAAGGTGCCCTGCGGCGGGAGCGGCTCTTCTCCCCCATGCTGCGGGACGAGAACCTCTTCGTGACCATGCAGGAACTGCGACGCATCGAACGGGAAAGGGGGCGCTGATGGCCGGTTTGATCGCGAACACCGATCTGCTGCGGCGGATTCTGGTCGGTTTTGTCCGGGACGAGGTCCACAAGGTCGGGGTAAAGCAGGCGGTACTGGGACTTTCCGGCGGCATCGATTCGGCACTGGTGGTGTTTATCGCCGCCGAGGCCCTGGGCCCGGAGAATGTTCATGCCATCTGCATGCCCTACAAAAGCAGCAACCCGGAGAGCGAGGCCCATGCCCGTCTGGTGGCCGGAGCCTGCGGGGTCAACTTCAGCGTGACCCCCATCACCCCCATGGTGGACGCCTACTTCGAGATGTTCCCCGAGGCGGACAACATGCGCCGCGGCAACAAGATGGCCCGTGAGCGGATGACAATCCTCTTCGACCATTCGGCCCTCTTTCGTGCCCTGGTGCTGGGCACGAGTAACAAGACCGAACTGCTGCTGGGCTACGGCACCCTCTACGGCGACATGGCATCGGCCCTCAACCCGATCGGCGACCTCTACAAGTCTCAGGTATGGCAGCTCTCCGAGGCCATGGGTGTCCCCCGCGAGGTGATCGATAAAAAACCCTCCGCCGACCTCTGGGCCGGCCAGACCGACGAGGAGGAACTCGGCTTCTCCTATCGCCAGGTGGACGAACTGCTCTACCGCATGGTGGACCAGCGGCTGACCCGGGAGGAACTGTTGGCCGCCGGTTTTGAGGCAGACTTCATCGACGACATCTACCGGAAGGTGCAGAACTCCCACTTCAAGCGGCGCCTGCCGGTGATCGCCAAGGTATCGAACCGCACCATTGACCGGGATTTCCGCTATTCCCGCGACTGGGGAAAATAATATATTTCGAAGCTTCACCCCGGAGGACACGGAGAATAATCAAATTCGAGGGTGTTATCATTTTCCGATTCTCTCTTGACTCTACTCATGATTTTCCTCCATGCCCTCTGTGTCCTCCGTGGTGAAAGCTTTTCCTATTAGGACAATCAACATATGAACAATTCAACCAACTCCACCCTGGTCTATTCATCCGAAACCGGACTGGTGAAACAGCCGGCATCCGGCAAACCGGACAAGGGGCGTTCGAAAACCGCTCCAGCCCCCTCTCCCCCTGCCGACGGCACGGTACGCCTCCAGCGCCAGACCAAGGGACGGGGCGGCGGGACGGTTGTCGTCATTACCGGCGTCCCCCTTGCCGGAGCGGAGCTCAAGAACCTGGCCGGTGAACTGAAGAAACGCTGCGGCTGCGGCGGCACCGTCAAGGACGGCGTTATCGAGATCCAGGGAGACCACCGCGACACCATCCTCGCCGCACTACAGGCCAAGGGCTACCGCGTAAAGCTGGCCGGCGGCTGAGGTATACACCCTTCCCGTAATTAATTTCTTGACCCCACATGATTTTTCCCATATTTTTCATTATTCGGTTAATTTCCCGTTTTATACGGTAAATTGCCCGATTCGGCGTGCAGATGTGCGAGAGTGGCGGAATTGGCAGACGCACCAGACTTAGGATCTGGCACCGCAAGGTATAGGAGTTCAAGTCTCCTCTCTCGCACCAGCCGAACCCCTTTGGTTACATACTCAGTATCAAGAATCCATACCATCACAGAAGAGAGGTCATCGTCAATGCAGGTTACCGTAGAGGCTATCAACCCCGTCACCAAGAAAGTTTCCATTGAAATCCCGGCAGAGCGCGTAGATGCCGAAATCGAAAAATCCTTTGCCGGCATCCAGAAACGGGCAAAACTCCAGGGTTTCCGTCCCGGCAAGGCCCCCATGCAGCTGATCAAACGCACCTACCGGGATGCCATGCAGGATGAGGTCATGAGACGCTTCTACGAGCAGACCCTCTTCAAGGCCCTCGACGAACACAAGATCGAACCGGTTGATTCCCCCACCATCGAAAGCGGTGCCCTGGAGCAGGGAGCCCCTTTCAAATACAGCGCCGTGGTCGAGATCATGCCGGAGATCCTGCTTAGCCAGTACACCGGCCTGGAAGTGAAGAAGGAAAAATTCGTATTAAACCCGGAAAACATCGAGGGTGAGATCGGCAGGATGCGGGAGAACATGGCCCAGCTGGTGCCGGTTGAGGAAGGCGCGGCCACAGAGAACGGCCACATCGTCGCCATCGACTACGATTTCTCCGTCCCCGGTTTCCCTGGCGAGAGCAGCAGCGCCGAAAACGCTGAACTCGAGATCGGGGCCAAAAAGATGGTGCCCGGCTTCGAAGAGCAGTTGGTCGGCCTGAAGTGCGGCGAGCAGAAAGAGGTCCGGATCAACCTGCCGGAGAGCTACAATAACAAGGAAGCGGCGGGCAAGGAGGCTATCTTCCTGGTGACCGTCAAGGAAATAAAACGTAAAGAATTGCCGGAGCTTGACGATGAGTTTGCTCAGCAGTTTGGTGACTATGAAACCATGGAGCAGCTGCGCGCCAAAATGACCGAGTATCTGGAAAAGCAGGAAACCGAGCGCATCGAGAACGAACTCAAGGAGCGGGTCATCCAGGCTCTGATCGAAAAGAATCCGCTGGACGTACCTCAGTCCATGGTCAAACGCCAGCTGGACCACATGCTTGAGAACCTGAAGAACCGTCTCAAGGGGCAGCACATGTCCCTGGAGATGATGGGCATGGACGAGGAGAGCTTCCGTCTCCGCTTCCGCGACGATGCCGAGGACAAGGTCAAGGGGGGGCTGCTGCTGATGGCCCTGGTTGAGAAGGAAAACATCTCGACCGATGACGCAGACCTCGAGCAGCGCTATGAGCAGATCGCCAGCGGCAATCCGGACATGCTGGAGCGGGTCAAGGAATATTACACGACAAACAAGAGCGCCCGTAACGCCATTGTCTCCGAGATCAAGGAGTCCAAGGCAATCAGCTTCCTGCTCGATAACGGCGTTGTCACCGAGGTGGAAGCGTCTGAATTGAAAGCGGCATAGATTCAATTACTCATGCAGTAATTCCGATTTCAGATCGAGGATGTTATCATGAGATTGCAACCAGACACGAAACCGGAAACCAGAAAGGGCACCATGTATATCCCCATCGTTGTAGAGCAGACCGGACGCGGCGAACGCTCCTATGACATTTATTCCCGACTGCTCAAGGAACGCATCATCTTCCTGGGCGGGGGCATCGACGACCATGTGGCCAACCTGGTCATCGCCCAGTTGCTGTTCCTGGAGGCAGAGGATGCCGACAAGGACATCCATCTCTACATTAACTCCCCCGGCGGCGTCGTTACGGCCGGCATGGCCATCTTTGACACCATGCGCTACATCAAGGCGCCGGTTTCCACCATCTGTGTCGGTCAGGCAGCCTCCATGGGCGCATTCCTGCTGGCTGCCGGCGAAAAAGGGAAACGCTTCAGCCTCGGCCACTCCCGGATCATGATCCACCAGCCGCTGGGAGGATTCCAGGGACAGGCCACCGACATCAACATCCATGCGAAGGAGATCCTCCGCATGAAAGACGAACTGAATGCCATGTTGGCCGAGATGACCGGCCAACAGGTTGCCAAGGTTGAGGCAGACACCGAGCGTGATTACTTCATGTCAGCCGATGATGCCAAGGAATACGGACTGATCGATGCCATCGTAACCAGGAAATCGGGTGATGGAGGTGCAGTATGAGCCGTCGTGAGTCGAACCAGGAAAACCTGACCTGCTCCTTCTGCGGCAAGAGCCAGGAAGAGGTAAAGAAGCTGATCGCCGGACCGGCGGTCTACATCTGCGATGAATGTATCGAGCTCTGCAACGACATCATTGCGGAAGAGATGAAGATGGAGGAGACCCTCGGGCCGGACTTGAAGAAGCTGCCCAAACCCCGGGAGATCAAGGACATCCTCGACGAGTACGTCATCGGCCAGGAGAAGGCCAAGAAGGTCCTTTCGGTAGCGGTCTACAACCATTACAAACGCATCGAAACGGGCCACAAGCCGGGTGATGTGGAGATGCAGAAGAGCAACATCCTCCTGCTTGGCCCCACCGGCTCGGGCAAGACCCTGCTGGCCCAGACCCTGGCCCGCATCCTCAAGGTGCCCTTTGCCATGGCCGATGCCACCAACCTGACCGAGGCCGGGTACGTAGGCGAGGACGTGGAAAACATCATCCTCAACCTGCTGCAGGCCGCCGACTACGATGTGGAGCGGGCCCAGAAGGGTATCGTCTACATCGACGAGATCGACAAGATCGCCCGCAAGAGCGAGTCACCCTCCCTGACCCGCGACGTGTCCGGTGAAGGGGTTCAGCAGGCCCTACTGAAGATCATCGAGGGGACCGTGGCCAGCATCCCCCCCAAGGGCGGCCGCAAGCATCCCCAGCAGGAATTCATGAAGGTCGACACGACCAACATCCTCTTCATCTGCGGCGGCGCCTTTGCAGGACTGGAAAGCGTCATCCAGCAGCGTATCGGCATGAAGAGCCTCGGTTTCGGCGCCGACATCAAGAAGCGGGTCGAGAAGAAACCGGGTGAACTGCTGCTGAACGTCACCCCGGACGACCTGCTCAAATACGGCTACATCCCAGAGTTCATCGGCCGCCTCCCTATGCTGGCGACCCTGACCGAACTGGATGAAGACGCCATGGTGCAGATCCTCAAGGAACCGAAGAACGCCCTGGTCAAGCAGTACCAGAAACTGTTCGACCTGGAAGGGGTACGACTGCGCTTTACCGACGGCTCCCTGATTGCCATCGCCAAAGAGGCACTCAAGCGCAACACCGGCGCCCGTGGCCTCCGTTCGATCCTGGAAAACTCCATGCTCGATATCATGTACGATGTCCCTTCCCAGCCGAACGTCCGGGAAGTGGTCATCAGCGATGATGTCATTTACCACCGCGAGAAGCCAATCGTCGTCTACGAACAACAGGTGAATGACGCAGCATAACATTTTGGATTACAAGGCTTTTTACACGACACCCGTTTCCGGCCCCTCTTGTGGGCAGTGACGCACACCAGAGATAAATTCCCCTCGTTGCCCGTAAACTGTGCGTTTGCGAGTTTTTTTCCTTGACAGCGTTTGGAAGAATCTGATAAACACTCATTTCGTTTTGATTCACACTTAATTCAGGAGGCATGACAATGACTAAAGCTGAACTGATCAGTGCTGTAGCTGCAGGAGCCGGAATCAAGAAGGTTGAAGCAGAGAAAGCTGTTGGCGCCTTCATCGCCACTGTAACCGCCGCCCTCAAAAAAGGCGACAAACTGAGCCTGGTCGGCTTCGGCACCTTCTCCACCGCAAAGCGCGCTGCCCGTAAAGGTCAGAATCCGCAGACCGGCAAGAAGATCAACATCGCTGCAGCAACCGTACCCAAGTTCAAACCGGGCAAAACCCTGAAGGAAGCTGTTAACAGCAAGAAGTAATTTCAGCAGACACCTGTCTGTGATTGCGGGGTTGTAGCTCAGTCGGTTAGAGTGCCAGCCTGTCACGCTGGAAGTCGCGGGT
>CAZSTJ010000184.1:0-7342 GCA_964609805.1 uncultured Geobacter sp.
TCGGCCCCTGCTTGTTTTAGCATGTTTACAGTGGCTGCAATGGCTTTATCTGCCGCCATTGAAACTGTTGCAGACAGTTACACCTTCTTTGCCCGTACCTTCACATCCTTGGCCAGTCCTTTCGGGTCACCTTTGGCTTGGGCGGTGGCACTGTTTTTGTCCACTTCAGTCAGCTGCAGCTCGCCGAGGACGGTATAGAGCCCGCTTCCCTTGCCGTTCTCTACCACCGCTTCGAGGATGTCACCCTTCTTCAGGCCGTGCTGGCGGCCGATGTTGAGCTTCACCTGGCTGCCGGCCGTGGCGGTGATGGTTCCCTGGACCGGGAACTCCTCCTTGCCCCAGGTGCCAACCTGGCCTGCAAAGCTGGCTATGTCCGATTTGTCAAATTCCTTACCTTTGGCCTCGATCGTCAGCATCTTGCGGACCTCGGTGGTCTCGGTGTCGATGAACTTCAGCATGAGGGTGCTCTTCCCCCCCTCCGTGGAGAGGGTGCCGGAGACCATGATGCGGGCCGAGAGGATCTTGCCCAGTTTCAGGGAGGTGGCTGGGTCGGTGAGGGCGGAGGCTGAGAGTTTCAGTTCGGTCAGCATCTTGTTGAGGAGCTTGCGCTCGACGATGCTGACACCGGCCGCGGCCAGTCCCTGGTTGAGCTTCTCGATCAGGGCATCATTGCCGCCGCCGATCTCCATGATGACGAGCGAGAAGGGGGGAGAGGTCCAGTCGTCGGCAGGCTGGGCCGCCTGCTGCGGTTGGCCGCTCCGGTAGCTTTCTGCCAGGGATTTGACCAGTTCGTCAATCTGCTTGTCTGTGGCGGTGCTGTCCTGTTGTACCGCCCCCTGAACAACCTGGACCTGCTGGGATTTGGAGCCGCCCATCATAAACCAGCCGCCGATGATGCCGACAATGGCGATGACCGCCCCGGCGATCAGCATGGTGTAAGACTTCTGCGGCGGCGCCGGCGGGGCGTAGACGGCCTGGGCCGCCTCCGCTGAGCGGAGGAGCGGGGTTTCGGTCCGTTCGGCATCGGCGTTGTCAGTCGCACTCCCCACCACGTAGCGGGTGGTAGGATCACCATACAGCAGGTAACTGGCCCAGAAGACTGAATCTTCCCCGAACTTTTCGATCAGTGATTGCCGGGCGCGCAGCATGGCTTCACCTATGGGCATCCCCTGTACCAGATTGCCGTAGAAGTGGGTGGCAAAGTGACACCCCGGCTCGTCCGGGATGTCCCAGAAGGTACCGATGTAGTGCTGGACGCCGCTGAGCAGAAAGGCGTTGGCCAGGCTGAAGACCCGCTGGACAAAGGCCTCTCCGGTTTTCCACTCTCCGCTGTGGCAGGCATTGGAGAAGACCAGTGCCGGCATGGTCAGATTGCCGGCAAGCTTGCTGATGGTGGCGGCGGACAGTGAGCCGTCCTGCAGCAGCCAGCCGCCATTGCCCGAGGATGCGTCGTCCGCGGCATGGCCGGCGTAATGGACGATATCGAAGGCATGAATGCGGCTTGCTACATAGGCGGTTTCGACCGGAGACCCCTTGGCCGTGACCGACAGGTATTCCTTGCAGTCCATGACCGCCTTGAGGATCTCTTCTCCTTCGCGGGCCGCGGCGGGGAGATTGCCCTGGGGGTCGCAGAGGAGCAGCATCTTGAGCGGATTGGTCAGGGCACGATTCCCACCGGAAACGGCCTGGCGGGTGGTGACGCTGCGGCCGACACCGAAACGCTGGCAGATGAATTGGCTGCCGTCATGGAGCATCTCCCAAGGGATCTGCACCAGCGACTCATCCATGCTGATCAACAGGTTCGGTTCAGGCGCCTCCTTGAGCCCTTTCCTGATGATCTCCGGTATCAGGGCGTCGTAGAGCACGGCCCCCTGTTTCCTGATTTCGACCAGGAAATCGTTGGAAGTTTTACGCATCCCGCCGGCCCGGTTGAAGATCTCGATGATCTGCCCGGCGCTGGCCTCAACCGTCACACGATCAAAGTTCACCTCCTGGCACTGTTTGACCGGCTGTGCCTCGCCGTCGGCCTGAAAGCTGCCGCTGATCTTGAGTTTGTCTCCGGTGAGTGACAGTTCCAGGTGGTAATAGCCGACGCGGCGGCTGGCGGCAGGTGCCGAACCGCTTCTGGCCTTGCCCAGCTTAAGGTCTTCAGAGTTCCAGACCAAGCGGTAGACCTTGATCGGTTCGTCCTTCCCCTTTACCTTGGAGGAGGAGACGAAACGGAAGATGAATTCGTCGGAATGGCGCAGCTCTTCGTAGAGCTGTTCGGAGAGGTAGATATCACCGGCCGATGCCAGGGACTCGATGCGGGAGGTGACGTTGACCACGTCGCCGTAGACGTCGTTATTCTCCACCAGACCGACCCCGCTGTTCAGTCCGCACCGGACCTTGATCTGCTCACCGGAGGATTTGCCGGTGTTGGTGGTCAGGAGCGTCTGCTGGATCTCCGTGGCGGCCCGGAGGCCGTCCGCCGGGTCTTCGTAGATCGACATGGTGGCATCACCGATGGTCTTGAGCAGGGTCCCCTTGTTCCGCTCGATGATCGGCAGCACGATGGCGTTGTGCTGATGGATCATGGTGCGCCCGGCAAGGTCGCCGCGGGACTCGTAGTAGCTGGTGGAGCCCTTGATATCCGTGAACATGACCGTGACCCTGCGGCTGAACTTCTCCATCAGCATGCTGTCGAGCTTGACCTTCTCGGCCAGCAGCTGTTCCAGCTCGTTGACCTCGGCCCTATTTTCCTCGTCCATGGTGCCGTTGCTCATGGTTCCTGCCTCCTTGCTATCATATAAATTCAAAATGGATCGTAGTCTCTTGCTGTGTTATCTGGTGATGATGACGTCTTTCGCCTGGATCTCCGCTGCCGGTTTCCCCTTTTCGTGGAGACGTACCTTGGAGAAGCCGTCCTCCACATCCTCGAAGATACCGTCGCCGATCTTGGTCATGTCCCACCCCAGGGATTTGCCGGTGACCGGGTGTTTGATCTCCTTGCCGCGGCGGTAGATGGCGGCCCCCATTCCATTGCGGACCCCGGTGTTGCGGCCGATATCGCTGTAGACGGTTCCCTTCTCCCGCTTGATCACCATGCCCTCCACCACCGGAAAACCGAGTGAGAGCTTGGCCGCCAGGCCATCCATCAGCTCCTTTACGGCGGCGAGGCTCTTGTCCTCGATGTAGGCGTCCTTGGTCTCCATGACCTCGGCGGTCTCCGTGTTGACGAGGCGGCTAACGATCTCCACCGATTTCTGCCCCTCGGTGACCGTGGTAGCCACCAGGGCGTCGGCGGAGATCAGCTTGCCGATCTGCACCGAATGCTCGGGATCGGTCAGCTTCTCCTTGGCCAGTTTCTGTTCCTGGAGGATCTGTTTCAGTTTCTCCCGTTCCACCACCTGGAACCGCTTCTGGTCGACGATGGCCGCCACGAGAAAGTCGTCGGCCATCTCCTGGACCGAGCTGTTCTTGATCTTGCCGTTGAAGGGAAGGATCGACAGGCTCATGCGGGCGGCGGCCTGGCGGGCGGCGGGGATGATCCGCTTGATGGAGAACTCGGCGCTCTTCCGGTTGCCGGAACCGTCAAATGCCTCCACCGAGATCCGGTTGTTCCCCTCCTTCAGCTTGAGCATCTTGCTGAAGTAGACCTTTTTCCCCTTGGCGATCTGGACCTCCTTGCCGTTGACGGTGATCCGTTCGACTTTGCCGTTGTCGTAGGCCTCTCCCTCCACGTAGTAGCGGTCGATGAAGACCGCCGGCAGATCCTCGGCATCTTTCAGGTTGATCAGCGGCGGTTCCTTGTCGGATGAGAAGATGCCGGGGCCGTTCATGGCCACCAGAATCGGCGGGTCCTGCCGGAGGAGGGCGGCGCGCTCCCGATCCGGATCGAACTCGATGGAGGTCTGGTTGCCGAGCAGATCCGTCGCTTCGATACGTACGCTCCGCTCTCCCGGGGGGAGGATGGCTGTTGTTTCCAATTCAATCTCCCGGGCGTTCCCCGTTGCCACGGCGGTGCCGTTGACCGTCAGCTCCCGGATGCCGCTCCGGTCGGTCACCCGTCCGCTGATGCGGAGCCGGGTCCGTTCCCCCGGCTCCCGGGAGATGGCGGCCAGGCTGAGGGAAGGCCCCTCCCGGTCGATCAGTACCTGTGTCTCAATCCTGCTGCTGTTTCCCAGCAGGTCGGTCGCCTCTACGACGATCTGCTCATCGTCATCCTCCAGGGGGACCTCCCGGCTGAACTCCATTTCCGGGCGGGCAAGATCGAAACGGACCGGTCGGCCGTTGACCTTCAGGGAGGCGATCCTCCCGGCGGCTGTCGCCCGCCCCGCTACCGTGATCGTCGCATCCTTGACCGGCTGCCCCGGGACAGGGGAGGTGAGTTTCACAAGTGGGGGCGGCAAGGCGTCCACCTGCTGTTTGAGCAGTTGACCCCGTATCTTGTTCAGGTAGAAGGCGGCCTTGGCGGTCTCCTCGCTCTTCCACGAGGTCTCCAGCTCCGCCAGCGCCTTCTTCAGATCGCCCAGCTGGAAATAGGCAACACCCAGCTCACGGTGCGGGAAGTAGTCGATGAAGTGCATGCCGTAGGTACGGGCCCGGCGCTGGTCCGTGTCCCGCAGGTTCAACGCCTTGCTGAAGTCGCTCCGTGACTCCTCCCAATTGCCGTTGTCCCCCCGTTCCATCCCGCGCTCGTAGTAATTCCACCATTTGCCGCGCCAGCTGCCGGAGCTTTCCTCGCCGTGGGAAGTTCCGGCGAATAGTGAAATAAGCAGCAGGAGCAGGGTCACGATTCGTAGGTGATGTAGCGGCATGGCGGTGCCTCGCATGGCTAAAAATGGTAGATCAGGGACGTCATGACCGTATGCTGGGACACGTCACTGTTGATGCCCGGCTGTGAGATGTCGCTGGAAACCCGGTTGCCCCAGCGATACTGGTACGATAAGTCGAAGGCCAGCTTGTCGTAGGCAACGCCGCTGCCGACGGAAAAGCCGAAGAAGTCATCGATGTGGTCACGCCCCGGTTCCGGGTCGTAGAAAAAACCCGCCCTGACAGGCACAACAAGCTTGTTGCCGATGAACAGGTATTCCGCCCCGGCCCTGACCTGGGTAGTGTCCTGTGGTTTGCCCTGGTCAAGGGGCGCCCCGCTGATGGGGTTGATCGTGGTGCCGCTGCTGTCGGTGATGGCAAAATCCGACCACTGGGTCCGGTAGACATCCAGGGCGAAGGAGAGGCTGTCGGAATGGCGGTAGGCAAATCCGAATCCGTATGAAAGCGGCATGTCGAAGGTGAGGTCCTCGGTTTTCAGGTCGTTGGTCGATCCGACGAGAGGGGAGCCGGGGATCGAGAGCTGAAAGCTGTCTACGAAGGAGGTCTCCTTTTTCACCGATGCCGTGAACGGAGTTTTGAAGACAAAGCCGAAGCTGTACCTGCCGTTAAGGGTATAGAGCAGCCCCAGATTCGCGTTCAGCCCGGAAAAGGTGTTTTTCTCCGTCCAGGTATAATCCTCGCGGTAGGGAAAGCCGAGCACCTGACCGCTCTTGCTTCCGGTCTGCTGGAATCCCCAGTGGGAGGTGCCGAAGACATCGTCAAAGATATTGACCGTCGCCCCGAAGTAGAGCTCCGGCGTGATCTGGATCGCAATCGCCGGGGAGATGGCCCCGAGGTACCCCTGCTGCCTGAAGCTGAGATTGTTGTTCAGTACATCGCCAAAAGGTGACAGCTCGCTGATAGCGGTGTTGATCTTTTTGTTCATGTCATACAGGCGCTGGTAGTTGATCGTGACGATCATGTTGCGGTCGAACAGGTTGAAGGGATAGGCAAAGCTGGCGTAGTTGATGTCATGCAGATCGATTTCGTGGGTTGTGCCCATCAGCTCCGGGTGCGACGAGGAATGGTAGGACTGGGCGCGGTTGTAATAGGAGTATACGACGGAGATTTCGGGTCGTTCCAGATGGATCAGGCCCGCCGGATTCCAGGAGGCGGCGGTGGCGTCGTCGACCACTGCAATGAACGCCCCACCCATGCCGGTGGCGCGGGCACCGGAGCCTACCGGGTTCATGGACGATGAGAATTCTACCTGCCCGGAAAACGCGGGATCAGGCAGTAGCGGACACGAGCAGAGCACTGCCAGAAGGATTCCGGGGAAGAGTTTGTGAGGACGGAATCTCCGGCCGGGTTTTTGTTTGGAAGGGCGGCAGGGTGGCATGGAATCCATGGTTTCTCCGTTTGTTGGAGATGAATTTTAATTTATTGTGAGAAAACACCAGAATAACGGCGTTATAATACGACTCGGTCTAAGATTAGTCAAATGGTAATGCTGTAATTTTATAACTGAAAACAGTATGTTTCCGGCGCTGTTACAAATAAAAAACCGGCCGTCTCCTCTGGGAAGACGGCCGGTGTCATATGGGTCAGTTTTTGATGAACGGGAGAGATCAGTTCCTGCGGCGCAGGTAGGCGAGAAACTCCTCGCAGGAGAGCTGACGCTTCTGGATGAGATGGGAGATCTCGCGGCTGATGGCGGCCTTTTCCCCCTGTTTCATCTCATCCTTCAGCAGAACGAAGACCGGGATGTTGCTGCTGTAGGGGAAGAGGCGGAACTTTTCGATCAGTTCGAAGGCCGACATATCGGGGAGCATCAGGCTGACGAATGCCATGTAGACCGGATGGATGGAGGTGAGGGCCTTGGCCTCCTTGGCGGTATAGGCCTTGATGACCTCGAAGCCTGCGGACTCCACGGACTTGGACAGCTTCTCCTCACCCAGGCGGGAGACCACCATTGCCTGCAGGTCCCAGGTTTCCGCATCCTCTGTGAGGCCGTAGACCGCCAGCCGTTCCAGCAGGTAGCTCTCATCGATCGGCAGGGTAAAGAAGCCTGCCACCGGAAAGACTCCACCGACCTTGCCGGTCTCGCTCAGGTAGACCAGCAGCACCGGGATGTTGCGGGTGGCGGGGTTCCCCTTGATCTTCAGCAGCAGTCCCCAGCCGTCTTCCGAGGAGGGGGAAATGTCGAGGATGATCCCCAGCGGGCGACCCTCGGCAAGGTTTTCGACCTTTTCCATGCGGCAGCGGTAATTACCCGCCGTAAGATATGAACAGAGCAGCTCCTGGCGCCCTGTGCCCGGTGTGACACCCAAAATCCAGAGTTCACGTCCCGGTACGTTTTGTTCAGACATACCCGTCTCCTGTGTACGCAGCAGTATCCGACTCTGCTCTGATAGCAGAAATTGGCCGATAAAACCACCTAAATCAGCGGGATATCATCTTTCGTCTTATGAGTATCGCTCCAGCACCCGCTCGATGATATTGGTGGATGATTTGCCGTCCACGAAGGTTACCAGCTCCACTCTTCCCC
>CAZSTJ010000185.1:0-7233 GCA_964609805.1 uncultured Geobacter sp.
GGATATCCCTGCGGCCCAGGCAGGAAAACCGGGAAGATTTCCCGGTTGAGGAGAGGCGTATGAAGATTACCTGCCCCGGTTGTCAGTGGAGCGCCGAGATCCCGGAGGAGAAGGTTCCGCCCGGCGGCGTGACCGCAACCTGTCGGAAGTGTCAGACCCGGTTTCCGGTCTCCCGCGAGGCGGCCACGTCTCCGCCCCCAGCTCCGATTCCTGCCGGGAATCCTGCTGCTGCCCCTACTCCGCCGCCTGCTCCGGAGTTCTCCTGCCCGCAATGCGGCACGCCCCAGCCGGAATCCGCGGCCTGCATACAGTGCCACATCATCTTCGCAAAATACGCCGAGAGGCAGCGCCTCAAGGAGGCTATCCCGCCGGCGGCTGATGAGATGCCCCGACTGCAGGAAAAAAGCCGCTTCAAAGGGATTGCCCTTGCCGTAATCGGGGTGATGACGGTGGTTGGTCTGCTCTACCGGGCAGAGATCGTCAGCGCCGCCAAACTCTACCTCCATATCCAGCCGGCCCATGCGCGGCACATCCCCCGGGCGGCGCTGGTGGTGACCCGCTGCAACATCGGCTCGATCTTCCTGAAAACAGGGCTGCGCGGAGCCACCGACGATCCGGTCTACAAGAAGCTGCTGGAGTACGGCGGCAGACTATACCCCCGGTTCCCTGAACTGCTGGCCAATCCGGTCAAGGAGAGCGGCATCGATCTGGCTGAAGATGTCTATGCCTTTACCGAGATGCAGGACGGTGGGGCCTCCCGGGTCGGCGTCCTGTTCGGGATCAGCGACCGGGACCGGTTCGCCGGATTCCTGCAACGGCTGAAAGCGGTCACCCCGTCCACCGAGGCGGGCGTCTCGTGCATCGCCCTTGGTGGCGGCACCTCTCTTTACTGGAACGGCTCGTTTGCCCTGATCTATCCGGGTAGTGCCGCGGGCAGGGGGAAACAGCGCGCCCTGGCGATCATGGCCATGAAGAAGGAGGAGAGCATTGTCAGCGACCCGCTGAAAAAGAGATGGCTTGAGGGGCCGGATGACTGCCTTGTCAGCGTTGACCTGGAAAAGGTCGTCAGCCAGCCGCGCCTGGCGTTCCTGCTGAAGAACACCCCCTATACCCCGGAGGTCTACCGGGGCAGCTCCCTCGGTTTTGCGCTCAACTTCGTCAAGGGGAAGGCGACCTTTGATGCCCGCGTCAGCGGTGCTCCACTGCTTGCCGAGATCGGCTCCATGAGTGTGCCGCCGGCAAAGGAGTTTCTGGCAAGCATCCCGGCCGACAATTACCTGGGCATCCTTACCGGTAATATCCCCTTTGCGCAGCTTCTGGAGCGGCTGCGCCGGACAAATCCCGACCAGTACCGCTCGGCCGATGAAATGGTGGAGCGTCTGACGTCGGCCAATTTGGAACAGCTGGCCGCCTCCTTTACCGGCGACCTCTGCATGGTGCTGGACGGCATCCCTCAAAGAAGTGCTGAAAGATCCCCGGGGCGGGTGCATCCCGGTTATCAGCGGTCGGCCTTTCTGTCCGGCGAGTCAAAGGCTGACGGCAGCATCGTTTTCGGCGTCAAGCCGGACAGCGTCGCGGTGAAGGTGCTGCACCGGATGCTGCAGGAAGGGCCGGAGGCACGGAACATCAGCCGTGACGGCAGGCTCTACCGGGTCGGTTCCGGGAACGGCTATTACCTGCTTGCCGACAACGGTTTTATCGCCCTTTCGACGCACCGTGAGGTCGCGGCGGGGCTGGCGGAAAGGAAGAAGAACGACAGCTCTGCCATGCCGGCACCCCTGCTCGAACGCAGCAACGGTGCGCTCTCCCTGCTGGAATTGAAGCTGACGCCTCTCATGACTGCGCTCTCGGATCTCCAGCCGGGCAACGAATCCCTTGATCAGCTGAAGAACAGCCTTGCGGAGCTGCGGGTCATCTCCCGGCTGGAGAAAGATCTGGTCGGTACCCGCGGTGAGCTGCTGTTCCGGGATGAGACAAAGAACAGCCTGTATCAGATAGCGAAGCTGGCGGTCACCATGAGCGAGACGAAGCGGGCCGCGCAGCCGCAGCACCCCGGAAACTGAGGGGGCGGTGTGCCTGCCCCCGGTATGAGGTCGTATGAAACTTGAAAGCAAGCCTGCCGGGAATATGGTGCTGTATATTGTTGTCAGTGGAGCCGGTTTTCTCCTGATGTATCTGGCCAGGGGATTCAGCCATGGCGACAGCAATGTGCTCTGCGGCTTCCTGCTGGGGTGCATGCTTGCCGGGGTCGGTCTCATGGCGATGGCGGTGGGGGAAGCCCGCACGGTGGAGTTGGACGAACGGCAGCAGCGGATCGTGCTGGAGATCCGGCGGCGGGTCGGCGGCACCAGGCAGTTTGTCATTCCGTTCCGCGAGATCAGCAGCTTCGGCATCGGCATGATGGGGAAGGCCAGCGCCGGGTCGCGCTACTACGATGTGGTGGTCAGGCTTGGCAACGGGAAAGAGATTTATCTCTTTGGCGGCTGCGTGTTCGAGGGACGGATGAGCAGGGAATGGGCCGAGGGGATCAGGCAGCACTTTGAAGAGGCGCTTGGCAGGTAGCAAGGATCTCCCCCGTGCGGTGAACATTTCAGGGATAGCACGCACAATTCAAAAGGCGGCCAATCGGCCGCCTTTTGAATTCTTGAAGACTATTATCCTGCACTCAGGCGAGGTCGAAACGGTCAAGATTCATGACCTTGTTCCATGCCGCCACAAAGTCGTGCAGGAACTTCTCACGGGAGTCCTCACAGCCGTAGACCTCCGCCAGGGCCCGCAGCTGGGAGTTGGAACCGAAGATGAGGTCGACCCGGGTACCGGTCCACTTGAGTTCACCTGTGGCACGATCCCGCCCCTCGAAAAGGTCGTCGCCTCCCGGGGCCGCCTGCCACACCGTGCCCATATCGAGCAGGTTGACGAAGAAGTCGTTGCTGAGCGTCTCCGGACGTCTGGTGAAGACACCGTGCCGGGACTGGCCGGTGTTGGCCCCCAGGACGCGCAGGCCGCCGATCAGGACCGTCATCTCGGGGGCGGTCAGGGTCAGCAGCTGGGCCCGATCAACCAGCAGCTCCTCTGCCGATACGGTATAGCTGGCCTTGAGATAGTTCCGGAACCCGTCCGCAACCGGCTCGAGCACGGCGAACGAGGCCACGTCGGTCTGCTCCTGAGTCGCATCCGTGCGTCCCGGTGTGAAGGGAACGGTCACCTCGAAGCCGGCATTCCGTGCCGCCTGTTCGATGGCGGCGCATCCCCCCAGGACGATCAGGTCGGCGAGCGAAACCCGCTTTCCGCCGGTCTGGGCGTTGTTGAACCCCGTCTGGATCCCCTCCAGGGTCTGCAGCACGGTCTGCAACTGGGCCGGCTGGTTGACCGCCCAATCCTTCTGCGGCGCGAGCCGGATGCGTCCGCCGTTGGCCCCGCCCCGTTTGTCGGAACCGCGGAAGGTGGAGGCTGCCGCCCAGGCTGTTGTAACCAGCTGGGATATCGTCAGCCCCGCAGCGAGGATCCTCCCCTTGAGGGTTGCAATGTCCTGCCCGTCGATCAGTGGATGGGTGACCGGCGGGACCGGATCTTGCCAGATGAGCTCTTCCGCCGGGACCTCCGGGCCGAGATAGCGGGCTCGGGGACCCATGTCACGGTGAGTCAGTTTGAACCAGGCGCGGGCGAAGGCGTCTGCAAACTCTGCCGGATTCTGCTGGTAGCGCCGCGCAATCGGTCCGTAGATCGGGTCGAAGCGGAGGGAGAGGTCGGCCGTGGTCATCATCGGCCGGTGCTTCTTGGACGGGTCGTGGGCATCGATCACCATGTCTTCATCGGCAACGTCCTTGGCCAGCCACTGATATGCGTCAGCCGGGCTCTTGACCAGCTCCCACTCGTATTTGAAGAGCGTGTTCAGGTACCCCATGTCCCAGCGGGTCGGGTGCGCCTTCCAGGCACCTTCGATGCCGCTGGTGATGGTGTCACCACCCTTGCCGCTACCAAAACTGCTGATCCAGCCGAGCCCCTGTGCTTCGATAGGGGCACCTTCCGGCTCGGGACCCACATGATCAGCCGGGCCGGCGCCGTGGCACTTGCCGAAGGTGTGCCCGCCGGCAACGAGGGCAACGGTCTCTTCATCGTTCATCGCCATGCGGGCGAAGGTTTCCCGTACGTCGCGACCGGAGGCGACCGGGTCCGGTTCACCGTTCGGTCCTTGCGGGTTCACGTAGATCAGTCCCATCTGCACGGCGGCGAGGGGATTTTCCAGCTCCCGGTCGCCGCTGTAACGCTTGTCGCCAAGCCATTCTTTCTCGGCCCCCCAGTAGATGTCCTCTTCCGGTTCCCAGATGTCCTCGCGTCCGCCGCCGAAACCGAAGGTCTTGAACCCCATGGATTCCAGGGCGCAGTTGCCGGCCAGGATCATCAGGTCGGCCCAGGAGATCCGCTGCCCGTATTTCTGCTTGATCGGCCAGAGCAGGCGCCGCGCCTTGTCGAGGTTGGCGTTGTCCGGCCAGCTGTTGAGCGGCGCGAAGCGCTGCGAGCCCGACCCCGCACCGCCGCGGCCGTCGCCGGTGCGGTAGGTACCGGCGCTGTGCCACGCCATCCGGATGAAGAGCCCCCCGTAGTGGCCGTAGTCTGCCGGCCACCATTCCTGCGAGTCGGTCATCAACGCAGAGAGGTCCTTCTTCACCGCTGCCAGGTCGAGTTTCTTGAACTCCTCGGCGTAGTTGAACTCTTCCCCCATGGGGTTCATCAGGGGAGGGTTCTGGTGAAGCATCTTCAGGTTCAACTGGTTCGGCCACCAGTCCCGGTTCGATGTGCCGCTGCCGGCAGTGGGTTTTTCCGTTCTGCCCGTCACCGGGCACCTGCTGTCGTTACTCATCGCTGCTCTCCTTTCGCCTCAGGTTAGGGTTGGTACAGAGCCGCCGGAAATAATGGGTCTCGTACCTTGTCACAGATATCTTTCGTCGGCCGGATCAAGCAGAGCG
Source organism: uncultured Geobacter sp. (assembly GCA_964609805.1). GTDB lineage: Bacteria > Desulfobacterota > Desulfuromonadia > Geobacterales > Pseudopelobacteraceae > CAIPTY01. The sequence goes on from CAZSTJ010000185.1 coordinate 4,968, forward strand.
GATCCGGCACTGCAGCCATAGCCACGCACCTTTGCCGGAAGGGCTGTGCTTCATCAGGCCTGCCTTTATTGGAGATTCAAGCGATACGGTGCAGTACTCACAGTATACCGCAAAACAGCAGGTTATGGTGCCGGTCATATTTTCGTCCCGATTCGGGAGATTGTGTGATACGGAGATGTGTCATGAAGTGGCTTTGTTGCCTATAAAAAAGCCGTTGTCGCTCTGCGGCGTGACGTGATATATTCCGTTCTCATCTGAACCACGGGGGTAACCCTGTGGTTTTTATGTTTCATCTGCTGCTGTTTCCCAGGGAGACCCTTTCATGCCATTCTCATCGCTTGGCCTTTGCCCCGAGCTGCTGCAGGCGCTTGCCGCCCGGGAGCAGTTCAAACGGCCGTACCCGATACAGGAGCGGGCTGTTCCGGCAATCCTGCAGGGGAGGGATCTGCTGGCCATCGCCCAGACCGGCTCCGGCAAGACCGTCGCCTTTATCCTGCCGCTTCTGCAGCTAATCCAGCGCACGGCACCGGGGCAACGGCAGCGGCTCAAGGCGCTGGTCCTGGTGCCGACCCGTGAGCTCGCTGCCCAGATCGGCGAGGTTGCCCGGGAGTTCGGCCGGTTTCTGCAGCCGCGGGTGAAAAGCGGCGCGGTATTCGGCGGCGTGGCACTTAATCCGCAGATGATCATGGTGAACAACGTCGAACTGCTCATTGCCACTCCGGGGCGTTTGCTGGAACTGGTTGCCAAGAACAGCGTGCAGCTGGCGACACTTTCCATCCTGGTGCTGGACGAAGCGGAGAAAATGCTCCAGGAGGGGTTTGAGGATGAGCTGCGGCAGATCCTGGCGCTGCTGCCCAAAAAACGGCAGACGCTGTTCTTCTCCGCCACCTTTGCCGCTGATGTGCAGCGGCTGGCTGACGCCCTGCTGACCGACCCGTTGCGGATCGAGATCGCCGGCACACCGGCAGGGGAAGCGCTCATCACCCAGCTGATCTATACGGTGACGCCGGAGCGCAAAGGGCCGCTGCTCCGGTACCTGATCAAGAACGGCGACGGTGAGCAGTATCTGGTATTCACGGCGTCGCGGAAGCGGGCCGACACGGTGGCGCAGAAGATGCTGTTGAACGGGATCAGCGCGGCCACCTTCCACGCCGGCATGAGCCAGGGGGGGCGTACCGCCGCACTGGAACGGTTCAAGGGGGGCACGCTTCAGGTGCTGGTGGCCACCGATCTGGCCGCCCGCGGCATCGATATCAGCTTTCTCCCCCATGTGGTCAATTACGAACTGCCCCGTTCCCCCAACGATTATATCCACCGTATCGGCCGGACCGGCCGGGCCGAAACAGCCGGGGACGCGCTGACCCTCCTCTGCCCGGAAGATCTGCCCCATTTCCGGGTGATCGAGAAGCGGCTCGGCCAGCGGTTGGAAAAAATAGATACCACCCATCTCGATCTGGCCGGCTACTGATGCGGCCGGTTACGACGCGATTCATCATGCATGACTTTTCCACACAGAATGACATGACCGTCTCCAGGCCTGGCCGGAACGCACCGGAACAGGGGGGCACCGCATGACCGTATTGCCGTGGCGATCAGGGACCACACCGCTGATGCTGGCGCCGATGCAGGGGCTCACCAACCGTGCCCTGCGGTCTTATTTCATCGAGCATGTCCGCCCCGATGTGATCTTTACCGAGTTCATGCGGGTCAATACCGCCCCGGCGGGGATGTCGCTCACCGCGGTGGACCTGCGGGATGTAGCCGCTGATCAGGAGGGGGTGCCGCTGGTGGTGCAGCTGGTGGGGCATGGCCGCGATGCGTTGGTCTCGGCGGCACGGGCCGCCCGGGAGGCCGGTGCCAGCCATATCAACCTCAACATGGGGTGCCCCTACGGACGGATGGGGGGAGGGCGGACCGGAGGCGGGATGCTGCGCTGCCCGGAGGAACTGGCAGAGGTCATCCCCGCCCTGCGGGAGGTCGTTGCCGGCTCCTTCTCCGTCAAGATCCGGGCCGGGTATGATGATCCGGAGCAGATCCTGTCGCTGCTGCCGCTCTTCGAGTCGAGCGGGGTTGATTTCCTGGTACTGCATCCCCGCACCGTAGTTCAGCGGTACGACGGGTTCGCCGACCATGGCGTGACCGCCCGGGTGGTGCGGAGTACACGGCTGCCGGTGATCGCCAACGGGGATATCCGGGGTACCGCCGCTGGTCGACTGCTGCTGGAGGAGTCCGGTGCCGCCGGGCTGATGCTGGGGCGGGGGGCGAT
>CAZSTJ010000186.1:0-7143 GCA_964609805.1 uncultured Geobacter sp.
CACCTCCCCCGCAGCTCCGCTGACACACCCAAGTCGGCGAGCCTACGGTACCCATGTCAATTATCGGGGTGATATGAGATACTGTAGCTATGCGAAGGGAGTGAACAGAAATGAAATGCGCATATAACGATGGACTGACGGTGTCGTATACCGGGTCGGTCCAGATCCTGAAAGGGAACGAGATTAATGTCTATGTCAATGAGTCACGGCTTTCCGATGACATGAAGGTCGACCTGGAAATGGCCCTGTTCAGGAACAGCTGTTCTGATATGAGGAAAATAGCCGATACCGTTACCAATACCTTCGGAAGGAAAGCCTGTGTTCATTGAAGGAAGGACGCTGTGCGCCGGGTGTGGCCGGGGAACGGACTGACCGCCCGGAGCGCTGCAGCTGAGTTTTCCCGAAATGTGCTCATAACAAACCGTATCTTCTGTCTCAGTGGAGGAGGTTCGTTATATTCAGGGATAGTGAGCGAGTTGTGTTGCAGACGATGTCGGAAAACGATTTGCATTGTGGGTGGGTAACGTACCTTGCGATGTTCTGAGAAGGATATCACTGCCCGTACGTTCTATGGCATTCACCCGGCACCCGGTGTGTATCATGCCGCCACGACTTAGAATTACCTCTCCGTACCGCCGGGTAACTTCGGCATAATCATCGATACCGGTCTGGTGTGTTGCCAACCGATCCTCTTTTTCCAGGAGCGTCAGCGTGATCCCCGGAAATCGCTCCGGGATAGCCATGGCGGACGCGGTCCCCACAGCACCGCCGCCAATTACGGCAACATCAGACGTCCGCATTGCTGTCCACCAAGATGCCCCCTTTAATCCGTCCTTGAATCCCGGAGACGGCTCGTCTTGCGAGATCATGTACCCCATCGGTCCACATCAGAAAATGATAAAATGCGACGACCCGAAGGCAGTACCTTCGGGTCGTACCGGCATTATGGAAAATTGGAACGAATCAATCGGAGGATTCAGCGAATTTTTTATCGACCTTTATGACATGATGCAGCAGCCATTCGCCCAGAATGATAATCAGTTCCCGTGCAACATCCAGATCATTGTCATGATATCTCGCACGAAGTGATTCAAGGGCCTGGGTAAACTCCAGATGTTTTTCGAGATGCTCCTCAGTATCCGCATACCCAAGAGACCTCATATGCTCTTCTTCGGCGGCAAAATGATACCTGGTATACTCATAAAATTCGTCAATTATCGGCAGGATACTGTCCATGCTGGATGAATTGACGACATTCTCATACAACTCATTGAGCATGGCGAACAGCCTTTGATGATGACTGTCCAGCACCGGTTCATGAACGGTATATGACGGCTCCCACCGTAACAGGGGCATCGGCAATCCCTCCTCAGACGATATATCCCGATCTATTTTGCGTCTATTGTATCTACCATAACTGCGTACGTATGCAAGCAGCATAATCCCCTGTGCACTATTTATAATTCAACTACACCAATGAATCTGTCCATAGGTAAAAATTGCCTAATCTATTGATTATTCCTCAAGTTTTTATGTGATACGTCGATCAATATTGCATACGCACAGATCCAACGACAAACGGAGGTTTACCGTGACTCTGAAACGTTATCGTCACTGGTCCATCAAATCCAAGATATTTACCATCCCGATCCTGAGCCTGATCTTCATCCTGATCGGCGTCGAACTGGCGGTGGTGCCACATTTCGGCGATCATATGATGGAACAGAAAATGAACTCGACCCGTCAGGTTGTCGAAGTTGCCTATGGGCTCGTGGATGATTACGGCAAAAAGGTCAAAGAAGGTAAATTGTCACTGGAAGAAGCCCAGAGCAGAGCAAAGGAAGAAATCAAACAACTTCGGTACAGCGGCAAGGAATACTTCTGGATCAATGATCTTGGCACACCGGTACCGCGCATGATCATGCACCCAACCGTACCCTCTCTTGATGGGAAGGTGCTTGACGACCCGAAATTCAACAAGGCAACGAGCCTGCGAGAAGGAATCTCCGGTGAAAAGAAAAAACTGGATAACAAGAACCTCTTCTCCGCATTTTGTGACACAGTCGCCAAAACAGGTCATGGCTATGTAACCTACCAGTGGCCCAAGCCCAAAGAAGGAGGCGGCGTCACCTCGGAGTTGTACGAGAAACTCTCCTACGTCAAGAAATACGAGCCGTGGGGATGGGTGATCGGCAGCGGTGTGTATATAGATGACATAGCAGAAGCAACCGCCGACGTCAGGCCCCCGTTATACATCGCGTTGATCGTCCTGACCGCCTTTATGTTGCTACTTGGCTATTCCGTCGGTGAATCCATCAGCAGAGCACTTCACAAGGTGATAGCACGCCTGAGAGAAATGGCAACCGGCGATACCGACATGACACAACGGTTTGAAATCGATCGGCATGATGAGACAGGAACAATGGCAGAGGCCTTCAATATCTTCCTCGACAACCAGCAGAAGGTCATATCCCTGGTCATGCAGAATGCAACGCATGTTGCCGAAGCAGCGACTGAGCTCACCCTGCGTGCGGAGGAGATGGTGCAGGGAGCCGACCGGGTGGCACAGGATGCCACAAGTGTTGCCGTTGCCACGGGCGAGATGTCATCTACTTCAAGTGACATAGCCTCAAACTGCATCAGGGCGGTGGATGCATCGCGCCAGGCAACGGACCTTACCCAGCAGGGAACCGAGGTTGTCAACAGGACGATACAGGTTATGGCCAGGATTTCCGAGCAGGTGCAGGCATCTGCTGCCACCATCGGTTCTCTCGGTGCTAAATCAGACCAGATCGGTGCCATTGTCGGCACCATTCAGGATATTGCTGACCAGACCAACCTGCTGGCACTCAATGCGGCAATTGAGGCGGCACGCGCCGGGGAGATGGGTCGTGGCTTCGCCGTGGTTGCCGACGAGGTGCGGGCGCTGGCCGAGAGGACCACCAAGGCCACCCGTGAAATCAGTGCCATGATCAAGGGTATCCAAAGCGAGACAAACGGTGCGGTTGAGAGTATGAATCGTGGCGTGGCTGACGTACAGGATGGCACCGACGAGGCGGCCCGCTCCGGTGCTACGCTCAGCCAGATCCTGGAGCAGGTCAGCGAGGTCACCAACCAGATTCACCAGATCGCGACCGCAGCCGAAGAACAGTCGGCCACGACGGAAAATATCGGCAGCAGCATCTCCCGGATTACCGAAGATGCCCACACCTCATCCAATTACGCCCAGGAGACCGCAAATGTAGCGGAAAAGCTCAACAAACTTTCCGAAGAGCTGATCAGTACCATCGACCGATTCCGTACCATCATCAGATGGAACGACCGTATGAGCGTCAAGGTCCCCCAGTTCGACGACCAGCACAAGCAGCTGGTTATCATGATCCACAAGCTCAACGACGCCATGAAGAGTGGACATGGCCGGAACGTGGTCGGAGAAATCCTGTCCGGACTAGTCACCTACGCCGACTCCCACTTCACCCAGGAGGAACGGTACATGCAGCAGCACAATTTCCCTGAGTACGCTTCCCACAAGGAAATCCACGACGCCCTGCGCCAGAAGGTGACCGAAGTCATGGGTGACTACCAACAGGGGCGCGCCGTACCGGCAGCTATCATGACATTCCTGAGCGACTGGCTGATCAATCATATCATGAATGTAGACCGCAAGTATGGCGACTACATGGTCAAAAAGGGTGTGGTCTGATCTATCACCGTGTAAAGAAACGAACCGTTCTCGAAGGAGACTGTGTTGAACAGGATTGAAGAACTCATCTCAAGGAATATACGCATCCCGTCGCCGCCGGCAATTGCAATCAGAATCCTTGACATGATTCGCAATGACAATTTCACTTTCAAGGAACTTGCCACCATCATTGAATCCGATCCCGCTTTGGTGGCAAAGATCCTGAAGGTTGCAAATTCCTCCTATTACCGTTCTCCCAGAAAAGTTACCAGCATCGATACCGCGCTGTCGGTACTCGGGTCCCATGCAGTCAAAAACATAGCTCTTTCCTTCGTTGTTGTTTCAGACCTGTCGTCAAAGAAAGACGATGTTTTTGATATCAATTTGTTCTGGAGAAGGGCCATAACCGCTGCTGTAGCAGCCGATCTGGTCGCCAAGATGGTGCACACGCATGACCATGACATATTTATATCCGCACTGTTGCAGGATATTGGTGTTGTTATCTTTCAGTCCGCGGTGCCCGAAGTGTATGTTGACGTTATGAAGGAAAGGCGGTCCGGACAGCTGCCTCTCAACGAGATTGAAGAGCGCTGTTTCGGCTTTAATCATCACGACCTTGGCGCCCATCTTCTCTGCAATTGGCATCTTCCGGATAGTATTTATGGACCCATCAAATATCAACACGGGAGCAAGCCGGTCCCTGAGCAGTTCCGTAAGCAGAAGGATATTCTCCAGTTAGCTGATCTACTCTCGTCCATCTATCACGGCAGTCAGTCGGTTGATAAAATCCGCCAGGCGACCTCCCTGCTTGACTCCCTGTTCAATATCAGGGGCGGAGACGTGAGTGATCTGATAGATGCTGTGGCAAGTAAATCAATAGAAATTCTCACCTCATTTGACGTCTCCCCGGGGGCAATGCGGCCGTATTCTCAGATTATGCAGGAGGCTAATGAGGAACTGAGCAATCTGAACAGTTCCTATGAACTCCTGGTAATTGAGCTGAGAGAAGCCAAGGAGAAAGCGGAATTATTGGCAAACGAGCTGCAAACTGCCAATAAGAAACTTCACGAGCTGGCGTTTCGTGACGGCCTGACCGGACTCTACAACCATCGGTATTTTCAAGAGGAAATGGACCGAGAGATAGAACGTGCAAAACGGTATGAAAGGGAATTTTCACTGATAATTTTCGATATCGATCATTTCAAGAAGGTAAACGATACCTATGGGCACCCGGTTGGAGATCAGGTATTGAAGGCAATCAGCAGAGTCGCGGAAAAGTCGGTGAGAAAATCGGATATCGTAGCCCGCTATGGAGGTGAAGAGTTTGCCGTTATTCTGCCAGAAACAGACTTTGTGGGAGCAAAGGTATTTGCAGAACGCATACGTAGAGATATTGAAAAAATGACCATTGATGTCGACGACACAACCATCCGGATTACCGTCAGCGTCGGCTTCACCTGCTACCGGCATACATCCAAGATTCAAGAGAAGAGTGCTATTATCAGCATGGCCGACAAGGCCCTCTATACCGCAAAATTGGGAGGCAGAAACATGTTCATTGCGATGAGACTGCCGGGTGCGTAAAGAGTATAAGCCATTCTGTGCGGTTATCTAGCTAGGCGTCTTCTCCGCCGCTCTGCAGTTCGCGGATGACCTCTATCAATTCCTGCCTGGTCAGGACACCTTTCTTTTCCAATACCGTGATCAGGGCCAGCATCTCATAACTGTGAGAGATTACCAACTGCTCCAGTGATAGAGAACCTTCATGCGGGTTTTGTTCTGACATGGCTGTACCTTTCATAAAACACTCCTGATTACCTGCCGATTAAACTTCGTTGAACAACCTTTTAAGAACAGAGCGGAATGATTGTTGGATCTCGATTCTGTCCTGCATCGTCAAGTATGCTGAAAATTATTGTTGTGACGGGCCATCTCGGCAAGAAACTGAAGCAGTTGCCGTTCCGTAACGATCCGGTTGGCCACAAAGTAGCGTCCTATTGCCGGCTGTAAGGTCATCTGATGGAGGGCCACTACCCCGCGCTGGTCCTGCCGCAGATGACCAAGGGCCATGGCCCGTTCACCGAACTTGCCGGCAGTCTGTCGATCCCGCAACGTGGCCTGGATTCCAGCCTCTGTCATGAAACCCCACAATTTGGCAAGCTCACCAAAAGGGGGACGACAGGAGCGCTGCCAGGCAAGCGCCCGGGCGAGCGCCTGGTAGGAAATGATCCCCTTATGATAGAGATACATGCCTAATTGCAGCCGTTTCTGCGGCATTTCGCCGGTACTGAAATTTTCATGCTTCATGCCGGGATCTGGCGGCGGATGATGTACCTGTGATTGAGACTCTTTCGCATGCCGCCTTGATGACTCCGAATTGGATGTCGTACTGCCACCATGGGACTGTTCTCTATTAGATGATGTTCCGGATTCGTAAGTATCCTGGGAATATCGCCAGGTTCTTCCGGCCTGCCCCATTCCGGAAGGCGCGCTTTTCTTCGCTTGGCGGAAGCCGTGTGACGATGAACCGTACTGGTGATTTGATGAGCCAGTGGTATTTTTTTTACGATCAATAATGAAGCGGGCAAGAACTTCGTAAGAGGTCGCTATATCGGAAAACAGTCTAGCGTGCGCGGCACTGCAGCCATTTGCATCGGGATGATATCTCTTGGCCAGTCGCCGGTAGGAATCCTTGAGATCCTGCATTTCCAGGGCGTAGAGTACGTGCGACGATGCCGGGATATCCGGAAACAGGGTCTTGAATGATGTAATCAGTGTCTGCTCATATGTTTTTCGTATCACTATGACGACCTGTGCCCGAGAGTATCGGAATCATACGTATGACCGGATCATGTCCCGCCAGAAGACCCGATGACCTATAATAGTTATAAATCTGAAACGGACAAGAAATTTATCGCACGCGAAGAAGTAACAAAGAGCTCGTACAATCGGAACAATCAGCGGTTATGACAGGTAATTGCCATCGCAGACAAAAATGGCCCGCCGGAAAGTCCGACGGGCCGTTTTCAATTATATGCGGGATTTATTTGTAATCCGGCATCTCATCGAACTGCAGGTATTTATAGATCTTGTCCTTGTTGGGCTCGATCTTCTCCTTGTAGATCTTCAGGTACTCGGCCGGGGTCGGCAGTTTGCCGATGAGGGCCGACACCGCACCCAGCTCTGCGGAACCGAGGAATACCTTGGCACCGTTGCCGATGCGGTCATCGAAGTTACGGGTCGAGGTGGAGAACATGGTTACCCCATCAGGTACGCGGGCCTGGTTGCCCATGCAGAGCGAACAACCGGCGATCTCGATACGGGCACCGAAGGCGCTGTAGACCGAGAAGTATGCCTCGTCCTTCAGCTGCTGCTGATCCATACGGGTCGGCGGGCAGATCCAGGTACGGACATCAGGGTTGAACTTGCTGCCTCTCCAGATCTCGGCAGCGGCACGGAAG
>CAZSTJ010000187.1:0-5900 GCA_964609805.1 uncultured Geobacter sp.
TTATGAGCCAATTTGCCCTCAGTTTTCCCAACGACTTCCACCAGTGCATAGCTGTCTCGGCCACCGCAGATCCGACCGGAGAGTGGTATCTGTACGACTTCCAGACCAGCACCACCCTGATGAACGATTATGGCAAGATGGGGGTATGGTCTGACGGCTACTACATGAGTTTCAACCAGTTCAACGGCAGTACCGATGCCTGGGCTGGCGCCGGGGTTGCGGTGTTCGAGCGGGAGAGCATGCTCATGGGTCAATCCTCCCGAATGATCTATATCGATATCGGCCAGGTTACCAAGAATTACGGCGGAATCCTCCCGTCAGACCTGGACGGCCCGCCCCCCCCGGCAGGTACCCCTAACTATTTCATGGAGTGGGACGACAGTGGATGGCTGGGCGACAATGCCGACACTCTCCGAATCTGGGAATTCAAGACAGACTGGGGCAACCCAACTAATACCACATTTGGCTTAAATTCGAATTATGACCCAAACCTAAAAGTCAACACGATTGATGTGGACCCGAACGTATGCACTCCAACCGTACGCAACTGCATCCCCCAGCCCGGGACTTCGCAAAGGCTGGATGCCATCTCCGACCGTCTGATGTATCGGCTACAATTTCGGAACTTTGGTACCTACCAGACCCTTGTATCCAATCATACCGTTGACGCCATTGCTGATACCACCGAAACCGCTGGCAAGGCAGGCATCCACTGGTTTGAACTACGCAACACCGGTTCCGGCTTTTTTATGTATCAGGAGAAAGTCTACGCGCCGGACACCGATAATGACAATCGCTGGATGGGGAGCTTGGCTATGGATATGTCGGGCAATATTGCCCTCGGTTTTTCTACTGCAAGTAGCACAACCTACCCCTCTATACGCTACACGGGCCGTCTTGCCGGCGACCCCCCCGGCACATTGGCGCAAGGTGAAAAAAACCTGATCGCCGGCGGCGGTTCCCAAACCAGCACTTCGGCGCGCTGGGGCGACTACAGCATGATGGCCGTTGACCCCTCAGATGGCTGCACCTTCTGGTACACCCAGGAGTACATGCAGACCACCAGCTCTTCGAATTGGCATACCAGGATTGGCTCCTTCAGGTTTCCGTCCTGTACTACGGCGGCTACCAGCACACTATCCGGCACGGTAACCGATAGTTCTGCCGTCCCCATTGCCGGAGCGATGGTCACCATTACCGGAGACTACCTGACGATGACTGACGCAGAGGGACATTACACGATACCGATAACAAGTGGAAACTATGACGTAACGGTGTCTAAGTACGGATACTTATCAAACACCTCCAATGGTGTTGTCATTAACGCACCGACTCCGACTACCCTCAATTTCACTCTGGCTACAGCTCCACCCTCAACCATAACCGGCGTTGTCAGGGACACCACAACCAATTGGCCGCTCTATGCCCGAATCGATATCACTGGATACCCCGGTGGGCCGATTTTCACCAATCCGGTATCCGGCGTTTTTTCGGTCGGGCTTATAGCCGGATCATACACATTTACCGTAACCGCCATGAGCGGAGGCTACCTCATTGCGACCCTACCTGTTACTGTAACGGCCGATGCAACCCAGAACATCAGTCTTACAGCAAATCTGACAGAGTGTATGGCACCAGGTTACCACTTGCTATTTGCTGACGGCTTCGACCTAGTTGCCGCCCCAGATTTTTCTACCGCGTGGAACTCTTTTGATCTTAACGGGACTTCTGGCGCTTGGATCACCCAAACCGTATCAAACCATCCTGCCGGAATTACTCCGCATAGCAGTACCAACATGGCGGTATTTAATTCCTGGACTGCTGCTATAAGTAATAGCACCCTCCTCTACCAGATAAATGGCAACGATCTCAGCACCCAATCATCAACTGAACTCTCATTCTGGATGTACCATGAAACCCAATACTCAACGTATTCCGATTCTGTACAGATGCAGATTTCGATTGATGCCGGCAATACCTGGAACAATGTGGGGACAGAGGTCTTCCGATATGACGGCACGACCGGCTGGGGCAAACACACGTTCGATATTTCTGCATACACCGGTGCCATGATGACAGATGTCCGTATTGGGTTACTTGCAACAAGCGCTTTTGGAAATGACATTCATATCGATGATGTGAGCATTACAAGCGGAACAGGGTGCAGCCCGATTGCATCAGGGGGACTCGTAATTGGGACCGTAATTGATGCAAATACTGGTGGGGTGGTTATGAATGCCTCCGTGCGGGATGTCGATATCAAGCCTGCCACAATGATTGATGCCTCTGCCGACACGGCCAGGCCGGCCAGACTGTACGTCATCGGCCAGCCTGCAGGCACCCGCTCCCTGACAGCAACAGCTTCGTCATACGATGCGGCCGTTGCCACTCCGACAGTTATTGCCGGCTCTACTGTCGGGCAGGACATCACCCTCGCGGCAGGAAAACTATCCATTACTCCCGCCTCACTTTCGTTTCATCTCACCAAAGATGCTCCAACAGCATCTCAACCGTTAAGTCTGGTGAACAGCGGCGGGGCAGCGGCTCATTATCAGGCATTTGCCATAGCAGGCGCCTATATCCCCTCCGTTCCTACCGGGCCGTTTGCCGAGAATACCCGCCATGTCGGTCCGAAAAATCTGAATGATCGAGATGCCCGCAATCTTCGCGTCGACCTCACCCCTCCCGGCATTGCCTCATTGGATGCCGGCACCGTATCATCCTCCTGGCCCACCGGACTGGACTTTGCCTGGGGCATCGGCTTCAACACCGATGCGACCGATCTCTGGCTGGGCAATCTGCTGGCGATGGGCGGAGACAATCTGGATTACCGTTTTACAACCCTAGGTGTAAATACCGGGGATACGATCGACACATCCACGTGGGTTTCCGAGTGGGGCGCCGATATGACTTACAATCCGTTTACTAAGTCGCTTTGGCAGGTCAATGTCGGCGGTGACAATTGCATCTACGAACTGGACCCTGTTACCAAAAGCTCCACCGGCAACAGGATCTGTCCCCCATTCGGTACCTCCGAAAGAGGACTTGCCTTCGACCCGGTCAGCAATACCTATTATTCCGGGTCATGGGATGACGGCATCATCAACCATTTTGCCCCTGATGGGACCATACTTGATTCAAAGGCGGTGGGCCTCAGCATATCCGGTATGGCCTTCAACCCTGCTACCGGACACCTGTTTGTCATGACCAATACAAACAACATTACCGACCCATCAAAATTTGACATATATCTCCTGGATACGACCAATTCATATGCCATCCTGGGCGGATTCAACCTGATGATCGGCGGCAATAAGGCCTTTACCGACCTTGCCCAGGCCGCACTGGAAATTGATTGCAGCGGCAATCTCTGGGCTGTTGACCAGGTCGCACAGAAGGTCTACACGGCATCATCTGGCGAGACCGGAGTCTGCGACTGGAAGGCAGACTGGTTCTCCATGACCCCCGCCGTCGGGAGCGTCGCGGCAGGGAGCACGGCACCCTTGTCCGCACACGTAGATGTGTCGAATCTTCAGGAGGGGACTCATACTGCATACTTCAGGGTAACGAACACGACCCCCTACGGCCCGGTCATCGTGCCCGTTACGGTAACAATCGACAGCAAACTGACCATCACCAGAAGCGGCAACGGGTCCGGAACGGTAATCAGCACACCGGGGGGGATCAGTTGCGGCTCCGACTGCAGCGAGTATTATTCCGCGGGGGCCGTCGTCACACTCACTGCCGTTCCTGCAACCTTTTCATCGTTCATGGGATGGGGTGGAGATCCGGATTGCGCCGACGGCATAGTAACCCTCGACACGTCAAAAGCCTGCAGTGCGTCCTTTGCCATTACCCCACTCAGGGCACCGGACCAGTACGGAACCATCCAGGCCGCCTACGATGCCGTGCTTGATAACGGCACGATCCAGACGCAGGAGCACACGTTCGAGGAGGAGGTCCTCTGTGACCGCCCGGTAACAGTGACCATATCCGGTGGCTACAGTGCCGATTACACAACGACAGCGGGCATGACAACCATTAAGGGAAAACTTACCATTAAGGGCGGCAAGATGGTGGTATCACGGTTGATACTCATGAAGTAACCACCCCTTACCTACCGGGCTGTTACCGGAAAGACCGGCGCACCGTGTGGCGAGCCGGTCTTTTTTTTCGCCGAGCAGAGTGGCGGCACCCTTTCCGGAAGAGAGGCACCACACTCAAGTGAACCGCACCGTTGCACGGGTGCTCAGCCTACGGCGGCTCCTTGACTTTTCTTGGGTAAACCGGTAATTTATTAAAATTTTGGCCCAATATATCTCTGGAGGCATTATCCCATGGAGTATAAAGACACCCTCAATCTCCCGACTACCGATTTTCCCATGAAGGCCAACCTGAACCAGCGGGAGCCGGAGATACTGGCCCGCTGGGCCGAGCAGGACCTGTACGGCCTGATGGAGCAGGCTGGAGCCGACAAACCGCAGTATATCCTGCACGACGGCCCTCCCTACGCCAACGGACATATCCACATCGGCCATGCCCTGAACAAGATCCTCAAGGACTTCGTACTCAAGGTCAAGCGGATGCAGGGTTTCCACGCTCCCTACGTACCGGGGTGGGACTGCCACGGACTCCCCATCGAACTGCAGGTGGAGAAGAACCTGGGCTCCAAGAAGAGCCAGGTCTCCAAGCTGGAGATGCGCAAGCTCTGCCGTGAGTATGCAGCCAAGTTCGTGGATATCCAGAAGGAGGAATTCAAGCGCCTCGGGATCCAGGGTGACTGGGAAAACCCCTATCTGACCATGAACTACGAATACGAGGGGCTGACCGCTGCCGAACTGGCCAAGTTCGCCCACAACGGCGGCCTGTACCGCGGCCGCAAGCCGGTGCACTGGTGTTCCTCCTGCGTCACCGCCCTGGCCGAGGCCGAGGTGGAGTACGCCGACCACACCTCACCCTCCATCTACGTCCGCTTCGCCCTCAAGGATGACGTTTCAGCAGCGATCCCTGCCCTGGCAGGCAAACAGGCCTACGTGGTCATCTGGACCACCACCCCCTGGACCATCCCGGCCAACCTGGCGGTGGCGATGCACCCGGAGTTCGATTATGTGGCCCTGGAGACGGAAAAGGGTGTGCTGATCGTAGCCGAAGGGCTCAAGGACACCTTCCTGAACGCAGTCGGCCTCACCGGCGCGGTCATTGCCACCTTCAAGGCCGGACTGCTGGAGCGGAAGAACTGCAAACATCCCTTTTACGACCGCGATTCCGTTATCCTGCTGGGTGAGCACGTCACCCTGGAGGCCGGCACCGGCTGCGTCCACACCGCCCCCGGCCACGGCCAGGAGGACTACGAACTGGCCCTGAAAGAAGGGCTGGAGGTCTACAACCCGGTCGACAACTACGGCAAGTACCTCTCCACCCTGGAGTTCTTCGGCGGCCAGCAGGTCTTCGCTGCCAACGAGAACGTCATCGCCAAACTGATCGAGACCGAGGCACTGCTGCAGACCGCCAAGATCAGCCACTCCTATCCCCACTGCTGGCGTTGCAAGAAGCCGATCATCTTCCGCGCCACGGAGCAGTGGTTTATCGGCATGAAGCCCAACGAGCTGCGGGCAAAGGCCCTGGCCGCCATCGACCAGGTGCAGTGGATCCCCAAATGGGGGCGTGAGCGTATCCACGGCATGATCGAGAACCGCCCCGACTGGTGCGTCTCCCGCCAGCGTTCCTGGGGGGTACCGATTACCGCCTTCTCCTGCACCGACTGCGGCGAGTACGTAGCCGACGGTGCCATCATGGATCACGTGGCCGGGATCTTCAAGGAGCATAGTTCCGACGTCTGGTTCGACTGGAGCGCCGAAAAGCTGCTGCCGGCCGGGACGAAGTGCCCGAAGTGCGGCGCT
>CAZSTJ010000187.1:5910-7052 GCA_964609805.1 uncultured Geobacter sp.
GTCGCCGGCCAACATGTACCTGGAGGGGAGCGACCAGCATCGCGGCTGGTTCCACTCGTCACTGCTTGAAAGCGTCGGCACCCGCGGCGTCGCCCCCTACAGGAGCGTCCTCACCCACGGCTTCGTGCTGGACGGCAAGGGACACAAGATGAGCAAGTCCATGGGCAATGTGGTTGCGCCCGAGGATGTCATCAAAAAATTCGGCGCCGACATCCTCCGCCTATGGTGCTCTGCCCAGGATTACCGTGACGACACCCGCATCTCCGAAGAGATCCTGACCCGGGTCTCCGAGGCCTATCGCCGCATCCGCAACACCTGCCGCTATATCCTGGGGAGCATCAACGACTTCGACCCGACCACCCAGACCGTGGCCTACGCCGACATGCCGGAGATCGACCGCTGGGCCCTGCACCAGCTGGAGCTGCTGAAGGAGCGGGTGCTGACCGCCTATCGCGACTTCGCTTTCCACGTCATCTATCAGGACGTGAATGCCTTCTGTACGGTGGAGATGAGCTCCTTCTATCTCGACATCCTCAAGGACCGCATGTACACCAGCAAGGCCGATTCCCTCAGCCGCCGCAGCGCCCAGACCGTCCTGTGCGAGATTCTGGACACCCTGCTGCGCCTCCTGGCACCGGTCCTTTCCTTCACCGCCGATGAGGCGTGGCGCTACATGCCGGGCCGCACCGAGGCGAGCGTCCACCTGAGCGCGTTCCCTGAACTGGTCCCGCAGCGCAGGGATGACACCCTGGTGGAGCGCTGGGAGCGGATCATGCGGGTCCGGGCCGACGTCTCCAAGGCACTGGAACTGGCCCGGGTCGCCAAGACGATCGGCCATCCCCTGGATGCCGCCGTAACCATCGCCGCACCGGCCGAACTGCTGGTCTTCCTGGAAGAATACCAGGTCGAGCTGCCGAGCATCTTCATCGTATCCAAGGTGACCCTGACCAGCGGTATCGAGGGTGACGGCTGGAACTCGGAGCAGATCGAGGGGCTCAAGGTCCAAGTGGCGGCGGCTCCAGGGGCCAAATGCGAGCGCTGCTGGTGCTACAGCGAAGAGCTGGGGAGCCATGACGAGCACCCCACCATCTGCCCCAAATGCACCGCCGCGGTGTTATAATTTCTACCACCCCCAGCCCCTC
>CAZSTJ010000188.1:0-7020 GCA_964609805.1 uncultured Geobacter sp.
CCTGTTCGGGCTCCCCTCTCCTGCAGACGATCGCACGAAGAGCGCAGAGCCGGAGACCGAAATGTCAAGTCATGCGCTGTTGGAACAGCTGAGCACCCTTGAAGCCAGGAATGCCGAACTTCAACGATCACAACACGAACTGAAACTGCAGCTGGAGCAGTACACAACGCTGTATGACTTTGCTCCGGTCGGTTATGTCACCCTTGACCGGGAAGGACACCTCCTGAGCACCAATCTTGCCGGTGCAGAATTGATCGGCATGGTTCGGTCCCGACTCAACAAACCGTTATTCGTAAAATTTATCGCCAAAGATGATCACCCACTCTTCTCATCCTTCCTGAACGAGGTGTTCAATAACCATTCGGGGACGACCGCCTGCGAGGTGAAGCTGATCAAGGATCGACATACCAGCAGACATGTTCAGATCAAAGGGCTGGCAAACGGTTCCGGCACCGAATGTCTCGTCACGCTATCCGATGTCACCGAACTCCGGCTCGAGGAACAGAAATTTCATATCGTGTCCGACAATACCTTTGATTGGGAATTCTGGCTGTCGCCACTCGGTAAATTCATTTACAATTCGCCGGCATGTCTGAGGGTCACCGGTTACCAGCCGAGCCACTTCCAGGATGAATCAGCCCTGATTACGATCATTCATCCTGACGACCAGGAGTTGTTCGCTCGTCATAAGCACAATTTTGCCAGCGAAGGCCAACCGGTTGAGGTCGACTTCAGGATCGTCCGGGCCGACGGCGAGATACGCTGGATTTCCCATGCCTGCAAACCGGTCTTCGATAGCCGGGGAGATTTTCTCGGGGCGCGGGGCAGTAACCGAGACATTACGGACCGTAAACTGGTCGAAATGATCATGCAGGGACGTATCAGGATCAGTGAGTGCATGTTCGGTCACTCGGTAGACGATCTCCTCACCAAGGTGCTCGATGAGGCAGAGAACCTGACCAACAGCCGGATCGGATTTTTTCATTTCATTGACCACGACCAGACAACCCTGACCCTGCAAACCTGGTCGTCCAGAACCCTGTCATCCATGTGCACCGCCGAGGGAAAGGGGCACCTCTATATGGTCGATCAGGCGGGCGTGTGGTGTGATGCCATCCGGGAGCGCCGCCCCCTGATCCACAACAGTTACGAGACCCTGCCTCACAGGAAAGGGCTGCCGGTCGGCCATGCGCCGGTCACGCGGGAGTTGGTGGTACCGATCTTCCGCAATGGTTTGATAGTTGCGGTTCTGGGGGTCGGCAACAAACCTGTCGATTACAATGAACAGGACATCCACACCGTACAGCAGCTGGCGGATCTTGCCTGGGATGTTGTGGAACGGAAACAGGTAGAGGTGAACCTCAAGGAGAGTGAACAACGCTTCCGGTCGCTGTTCGAAAACATGAACGAAGGGGTCGCGCTGCATTCCTTCATCCATAACGATGAACATGAGATCGTTGACTATCGTATCATCTCGGTGAACGACGCCTACGAATCCATACTCGGGCTTTCCCGGGAATCAGTCGTCGGCAAGACCGGCTGCGAGGCATATCAGAGCAAGGAGCCCCCCTACCTGAAGGAATTTTCGTCGGTATTTGCCTCACATCACGGTATGAGCTTTGAAACCTATTTCCCCCCCATGGAGCGGCATTTCAACATCTCCGTCATCCCCTGGGGCAGAAATGGCTTTGCTACCTTATTCTTCGACATCACCGAGCGGAAACGGAATGAACAGCAGCTCAGGCAGTTCAACAAGTCGTTAAAGGAACGGGTTTCCCAGGTTGCTGATGAAATGCGTCAGAAAGACCAACTGCTGGTCATGCAGGAGCGCAGGGCCATCATGGGTGAGATGATCAACAATATTGCCCACCAATGGCGCCAGCCCCTCAACGTACTTGCACTTAACCTGCAGGACCTGCCATTGGCCTATGATTCTCCCGAATTCAACCGGGAGTATCTGAAAGGATGCGTCGACAGCTCCATGCAGTTGATTGAACACATGTCCCAGACCATCGACGACTTCAGAAACTTCTTTAAAGCTGACAAGCAAACCTCGTCGTTCCATGTCAATGATGTCATTCGGCGCACCCTCTCGCTGGTGGAAAAGAGTTTCCACGACCAGCAGATACAGATCGCCTTCCAGACCGGTGCAGACCGGGAGCTGGACAGCTATCCCAACGAACTGTCACAGGCACTGCTGAACATCCTCGTCAATGCGCGGGATGCCCTGGTGGAACGTCGGCCCGACGATCCGCGAATATTTGTGCAGTCATTTACAGAAAAAGATAAAAGTGTGATTACCATTACCGACAATGCCGGCGGCATTGCCGCGGAAATTGTCGACCGTTTGTTCGACCCCTATTTCACGACCAAGGGACCGGACAAAGGAACCGGTATCGGACTCTTTATGTCCATGGCTATCATAGAAAAAAACATGGGAGGAAAGCTGACGGTGCGTAATACGGGAAATGGAGCGGAATTCAGGATCGAAATCTGACACGTGCCGGACCAGTTGTACAACGGCGTGAATCTCCCGGCGACCTTAAAACTTCTTCGATTCTCAAGATTTATAATCCGGTGCGGTCAGTCGACGACCGAGACAGGCCAGACCGAAGAAGAGGAGATTAAGCAGCACAACCGTCGCACTGGTGGGAAGATTGGTGAGAAACGAGATACAGATACCCGCAATTACGGAAGAGGCCCCCTGAAGAGCTGAGAGGAGAATACAGGTCTTGAAGCTCCGGGCCAGCTGCAGCGCTGATACCGCCGGCAGTATCAGCAGGGCGGAGATCAGCATGATCCCGACCAGCTTCATGGCCAGAACCACCGACAGCGCCGTTAACATGACGAGTACAGCGTTGATCTGCCGGGTGCGGATCCCGGAAACCCTTGCCAGTTCCTCGTTGAAGGTCACCGCCAGCAGGTCGTTGAAAAACAACCCCAGAAGCAGCATGACCACCACGAACAGAACCGCAGCGACCAGGGTCTCTTCGCGACTGATGGAGAGAATATTTCCGAACAGGTAGCTGAGCAGGTCGACATTATATCCCCCCCCCCACACTCGCCAGCATCACCCCGACCGCAATCCCCGTCGCCGACACGATACCGATGGCAGCGTCTCCGTTGATACGGGCCCTTTCTGTCAGCCGCAGAATCCCCAGCGACGCCAGCAGCACCACCGGCAGGGACACCAGCAGCGAGGCGGCTGAGTAGATTTTGCAGGCCAGTGCGATTGCCGCACCGCCGAAGGTAACGTGAGCCAGACCGTCACCGATGAGCGAGAGCCGCCGCAATACCAGAAACACCCCGAGCACGGAGCAGAGGAGCGCAATCAAAACACCGGCCAGCATGGCCCGCTGAATAAAACCGTATGAGAGGATCTCCATCACGTTCATATTATTCTTTCAAAACGGATTCATAGATACTGACAAGGCGTTCTTCTCACTCGCTCACTTCGTTCGCTCTGTGAGAGACCGCATGTAATTAATGCCGGTGGCACATGAGGTGCTGCGAATGCTCCCCGAACAGTGTCGCCATCTCCGGAGAATGACAGAATTCATCGAAGCTGCCGTAGAAAAGGAGCCGTTTATCCAGATAGAGCATCTTCGAGGCGTGCTGACCGATGACGCCGGTGTCGTGGGTCACCAGCAGTACCGTCACGCCGCGCGAACGGTTGAGGTCGGCAATCTGGTGGTAAAACCGACCCCGGGTTTCAGGATCAAGGGCCGCGGTCGGTTCATCAAGGATCAGCAGTTCCGGATCATTGACCAGCGCCCGCGCCAGGAGGGCGCGCTGCTGCTGCCCCCCCGACAATTCACCTATCAGTTTATGTTTTATTCCGTATATACCTAAATCTTCAAGAATCACATCAACCTTTGCGCGATCTTCACGGTTCAGGCGGCGGGGAAAACGTTTCGTTGACAGGAGACCGAGACCTACGGTTTCTGCAACCGTGGCCGGAAAGGCCGGGTTGAGCAGCCGCAGACTCTGGGGGAGGTATCCCACCCGGTCCCACCGGCTAAATCCGGCAGTGGATGTGCCGAAGAGACGCGCCGTACCGCCGCTTGCCGGCACGAGACCGAGAAGCGCCTGCACCAGGGTGCTCTTGCCGGAGCCGTTAGGTCCCACAATGCCGACATACTCGCCGGCGGCCACCGAAAAGGAGATCTCCTCCAGTACACACCCTTCCCGGTAGCAGCACGAAAGCCGCTCTGTCCCCACTACTTCGTCCGGCATGCCAGCCCTTTCTCCAATGCCGCCAGGTTCTGCTCCATCAAGCCGATAAAGGTCGCACCGCGCTGAAATTCGTCACGGCCGAGATTATGGGCGCCGTGCAGCTTCAGCACGGTCACCCCCGCCTCCCCCGCCAGCGTCTCGGAAAGCCGCGGTGACAGCAGCTCCTCCGCAAAGAGGAACCGGACACCGGAGCCCTTGATCTCCCGCACCATGGCGGCCATTCGGGCGGCAGATGGCTCCGACTCCGAGGAGACGCCGCTCAGGGAGCGGTACTCAAGACCATAGCGCCGGGCCAGGTAGCCGAAGGTAAAATGTCCCCCATGCAGCAGGGTACGGGTGCCGCACTCCTGCAAGCCGTTCCGGAAACGGCGGTCCAGGGTAGAGAGTTGCCCCTTCAACGCCTCGGCATTGTCGCGATACCGGTCGGCATGGGCAGGATCCGCCGCCACGAATCCGGCCAGCAGATTATCGACCATGATTGCCGCATTGCCGAGATCAAGCCAGATATGAGGATCACGTCCGCCGCCGTTGCCCGCGTGATCATGCCCGTGCACCTGACCGACCGCGGGATCCGTGCCGCGGTAGGCGATCCCCTCCCCTGCATTGACAACCCGCAGATTCCGGTTGTCGATACCCTTGAGAACAGTGCCGGCCCAGGGCTCCATGTCAGGGTTGGTATAGATGAACAGTGACGCCCTGCCGATCCGCACAATATCGTTCGGCTTCGGTTCAAAGCTGTGGGGCTCTGCCCCCGGCGGCAGCAGCATCGTCACCTCGGCAGCATCGCCGGCGATGGTCCGGGCAAAATCGTACAGCGGGAACAGGGTCGTGACCACCTGCAGCTTACCGGGGTGCTGCTTCTGTTCCTGGCGACTGCAGCCGGAAAGTGCAGCCACCATAGCGGCCGCAATCACAATGAAGACAAACAGGCTGTGCCGCATCATGCCGCCCCCTTTTCTACCCGACTGCAACAGGAGCCGCAGATGCCGTTGATCTGGATGATGTGGGAGGTAACCCTGCCGCCGGAACGGCGGGCGATTTCCCGGGATACACCGTCAAGTCCGCACTGCTGCACATCTTCGACCCGCCGGCAGGATTCGCACACAAAGTGGTGATGATGTTCCTGATTGGCGCAGAGGAAGTAATACTGCTTGCGGTCAGACATGAAGATACGGGTAATGACCCCCGCCTCGGCCAGTTCATCAAGGATGCGGTAGACCGTCGGCAGACCGATGCTCCCCAGCCGCGGCTTGATCCGGTTCCAGACCTCATCCGCCGACAGATAGGCCTGTTCATCGCCGAGACAACTGAGGATTTCCTGCCTGCGGGGGGTGACCTTGAGCTTCAATTGACGAAGGAGAGCTGCACTCTGAAGTGATTTCATGAAACAGATGACCGCCAAATAAATGAAAGTGATTTTTATTTATAGGCCGTTGATAAAGCCAAGTCAAGGCAGGATTCACGAAAAAGGCGGCCAACCGGCCGCCTCTACGTTTCGAGCTAAATGATACCTTCCAACGGTCCACCTTTGGCACCTAGCGCGTCAACCCGGCGCTCCACCTCTGGGTCATCAACCAGCGGCGGGGCGTGGAACGGCTTGATCCGGGCATCGATCACCAGCGGCCCACGGCACCCCCAGTGCCGGCCGCGGGTCTCGGCGTTAATACCATAGATATCGGTAGCCGGATTGGAACGGGTGAAGGTGACCCAGAGGAAGTTGTTCAAGGTGGCGGCGGTAAACGGTGCATCATCGCAGATGACCAGCAGCGGGAATCCGGCGAACAGGTCCCGTTTCTCGTAAAAGCGGCAAAAATCTTCCATGGCGGCGTCTCCTTCACCACGCGCCTGGGACGACGCCGGCCCCTGTATTGCCAGTATACCGGGGAGACAGACTGAGGCGCCACCGTAACCTGCCGGGAATTCAAGCCCTGCAGGCACCTCTCTGGCCAGGGCGGTCCGGATCGGCCCTGCTGCGGAGATAACAACCTTCGAGCCTTCATTGAGACCGCTGCCGCTGTAATCCAGGGTGTCGATGGTGGTTGCGGTCTGGAAGTGGAGGTCACGACGCCAGTCAACCCGCTCCAGTACATGACGGAAGAACGAGGCAATATCATGGGTGTGCAGGCCGGGCGCGTCCTCCCGGGCGGCGATAATCAGGTATTTTGCCAGCGACAACTGTCCCTGCCCCAGGATGGCATTGGCGACGGTCAGCAGCTCCTGGGGGCGGCGCTCGGGGGCATACGGTACGTAGCGCTCACTGGCCACCGCCAGTAACAGCGGATGGACACCGGCAGCATCGACGGCATGCACCTCCTTCACCCCCTGGACAACGGTCGGGATCAACGGACCGGTCAGCTCGTGGATGAAGGCGCCGAAGGAGGTATCCTCCTGTGGAGGGCGTCCGACGGTGGTAAAGGGGTAGATGGCATCGCGGCGGTGATAGACTGCCTCCACCTGGATGAACGGAAAATCGTGGGTGAGACTGTAGTAGCCGAGGTGGTCGCCAAACGGCCCCTCCGGCAGGGTGCGCTTCGGATCAACCACACCGCTGATGCAGAAATCAGCCTCGGCGTAAACCGGCAATCCACCCGGCACCCGGGCCATCGGAATCCGGTGCCCCCCCAGCAGGCCGGCAAAGGAGAGCTCCGGCATCCCTTCCGGCAGCGGCATGACGGCGGCAACCGTCATCGACGGCGCGCCGCCGACAAAGACATTGACCCGCAACAGATCGCCCCGTGCCACCGCTTCCGCATGGTGAACACCGATGCCGCGATGGATCTGGTA
>CAZSTJ010000189.1:0-7011 GCA_964609805.1 uncultured Geobacter sp.
ACCTTTCCTGTCGCACTCTGCCGCGGGAGATACGGGGTGACTGGCGGGTCTCCAGCTTCACCAGCATCACCGCCGGCAGCGAGCGGGGCCAGCAGCCGCGGGATTACGACGCCCTGCGTGCCCCGGCAGGAGACCCCCCTCCGGGGGATGCTGCCCCCCGAACCGCCGCCTGTTCGATCTTTACCTTCCCGCGCGGTTCATCGGCCGGCACCTGTCTCCATGAAATATTCGAGCGTCTCGACTTTGCTACGCTCACCCCGGGACAAATCGCACAGATGGCCGGAGCCCGCCTGCAGGCCAACGGTTATGAGGATGCCTGGCTGCCGGCGGTTGCCGGAATGGTGGCGGCGGTGACCTCCGTCCCGCTGATTGCCGATGACCCGGATTTCACCCTGTCACGGTTGAAGCCGGGCGCTTGGCGCACAGAACTGGAATTCTTCCTCCCCGTGGCGCACCTCTCCCCGGACGCCCTGAACCGACTCTTTGACGGTCTGCTGGATCCAGTCCGCCATGGCGACTTCGCGGCGACCCTTGCCGGCCTCAATTTCCGGCAGAGCCGCGGCATGCTGCAGGGGTTCATCGACATGGTCTTCGAGCATCGGGGCCGCTACTACCTGATCGACTGGAAGTCGAACCACCTTGGTGCCGGCAGTGCCGACTACGGCCAGGCCGCCATGTCACGCGCCATGGCTGATCATGCCTACATCCTTCAGTACCACCTCTATACCTTGGCCCTGGACCGCCACCTGCAGCGGCATCTGCCGGGGTATCGCTACCAGGATCACTTCGGCGGCATCATCTACCTTTTCCTGCGCGGCGTCGATCCTGCCAACTGCGAACTCGGTATCTATCGTGACAAGCCGTCTCCTGCTTTTCTTGCGTGCGCTGCGGATTCCATCCTGCTGTAAACAAGCATCATAATCAGCAAATAGTTTGATTAAGCTTATTTTTTTGCTAGAGTATTCAAATAAGAAGAACTAGATGATGAACAGCATACAACCGTTTCACTGCCGACCTGTTATCGCGGTTGCAGCATAATGCCATACCGCCACCTTAACTCCACGGGATTCATACATGAGTTCAGGACCAGACATCGCCCCGAATAAGAATGTTTCATCGAAAACCTATATACTGTGGTTGGCACTTGCTGTCATTACCGTCAATATTGTGATTCTTGGCATTGCCGCCCTATCCCTCCACAATTCCCGGCCAATTCACTTTAACGTTGCATCCAAGATTGTTGAAAACCTTGCATTGTCCATTGAATCAAGCGTCGCCAGCGTCATGGACAAAACCGACGTGGCGATACGGAATGTCCAGGCCGAAGCCGAAAAGCAACTGGCCAACGGTGCGATCAATCGGGATCAGCTCAATCGGGCAGCACAGTTCCAGTCTGACCTGGTTTTGGAAATTGACGGAATCAGGATGACCGACCGGGAGGGCAACCTGCTCTACGGTTCAGGCGTAGATCCGGACTCACCGGTGAGCCTGAAAGATCGTGATGATTTCCTCTATCTGCGCAACAACCGCTACAGCGGGCTCTATATCTCCAAGCCGGTGTTTGGTAAGATCACGAAACAATGGATCATCCACCTTTCCCGTCGGGTCAATTATCCTGACGGTTCATTTGCGGGAATGGTCTACGGTGTCCTTACCATAGAGCATTTCATCACACAGTTCTCAGAGTACCAGCTAGGAAAACTCGGGGTCATAACACTCCGGGGGGCAGATCTCGAAATCATCGCCCGGGTGCCGGAGGCAAAAGATTTCGGTGTCGGCAGCGGCAAGGTATCGAATCAGCTCAAACAATTGGTACATGACGGTCGAACATCCGGAACCTACCTCAATCCCGGGAGTGTTGATCCCGTCGAACGCCTCTTTGCATTTCGCAAGGTTGCAGATCATCCGCTCTATGTAACCGTCGGTATCGCCAAATCAGAGTACCTGGCCGAGTGGCGGAGGGATATCAAGGAATTCGCCACCTATGCCGGTGTCTTTGCCCTGGTAAGCATCCTTGCCGCACTACAGTTGTTCAGAAACTGGAAGAAAAGATGCAGGGCAGAAGAAGAACTGATGGCCTATCGCGACTATCTGGTGGACCTGGTGAAGGAGCGGACGGTGGAGCTGGAAACCAAGAATATCCAGCTGAGCCAGGCCACCAGGGTTGCCGAGTCCGCCAACCGTGCCAAGAGTGACTTTCTGGCCAACATGAGCCACGAGATCCGCACCCCCATGAACGGCATCATCGGCATGACCCAGTTGCTGAACATGACGGCCCTGAACGAAGAGCAGCAGGAATACCTCAAACTCATCGATTCCTCGGGCCGCAGCCTGCTGACCCTGATCAATGACATCCTCGACTTCTCCAAGATCGAATCCGGGAGGATCGAACTGGAGTCCGTCGATTTTTCGCTGGAAGAGACGATCCGTGACATCATCGAAGCCCAACTGGCAGTTACCAGACACCGGCCGATCGAGATATCGAGCACCTTCGGTCAGGACGTCCCGGCGGTTGTCCAGGGGGATCAATTACGATTCAAACAGATTCTGCAGAATCTGGTGGACAATGCCGTCAAATTCACCGAACAGGGAAGCATCCACATTGCCGTTCAACTGGACAGTCTACTGGATACCACCTACATCATCAGGGTTGTTGTCAGCGACACCGGCATCGGCATGACACAGGAGCAGCAGGAAAAGATCTTCGGGGCCTTTATCCAGGCCGATTCATCAACCTCACGCCGGTTCGGTGGTTCGGGGTTGGGTCTGGCCATCAGCAGCAGGCTGGTGGATCTCATGGGGGGTAGCATCAAGGTGGAGAGCACCGTGGGGGAAGGAAGCGTCTTCCGCTTGACGATCCCCTTCAAAGCCGCCCATTTCCCTGACACGTCCCCCGACCTCAGCGCGGATACAAATCTCCTCTGGGACGGCAAACGGTACACAATTCTGGTTGCGGAAGACAACCAGACCAACCAGAAGTTCATCAGTACAATCCTGCACAAGATGGGACATGAGGTGGTCTGCTGCAGCAACGGTGCCCAGGCACTCGAAGAACTGGAGCAGGGCACCTACGACTGTATCCTGATGGATATCCAGATGCCGATTATGAATGGCGAGGACGCCCTGAAGGAGATCCGCCGTCAGGAACAGGGTACGGGCAGGCACCAGCCGGTTCTGGCACTGACCGCCTACGCCCTCCGTGGTGACAAGGATCGCTTCCTCACGGCCGGCTTTGACGGGTATCTTTCCAAACCGCTCAATATCAACGAATTGAATTACGAGTTAAAACGGATCATGGGCAGGACTCCCCCACCCACGCGCTGATCAACGAAGCGGTGGACATACGGTTATCGCAGCAAACTCCCCTGAATATCAGGCTCTTCGCGTTCAACATTCATTCCGGAGGAACAGACATCGATTACAGATCAACGGTGGCACGGCACGGCAATCAGTACACTACCGCCACCGGTTCTGAATATAGTTCACTTCTCTATTGACAAAGAGCCGACGGTGCTGTTGAATTGCACCTTTGCATGCTACTGAACTACTACGATTGCGCGACAATCTTTCACAACAGCCCAGGAGGAAATCAATGAACCCATTGGCACAGGAACTGAACGACCAGCTTACCCAGCACAACCCCCATGTCCTCGAGATGCTGTCCGACCTCGGAAAGAACCTCTTCTTTCCCAAAGGTATACTGACCCAGTCGGCCGAGGCCAAGGAAAAGGCCCACAAATACAACGCCACCATCGGCATTGCCACCGAAAACGGCGGCCCGATGTTCCTGCAGTGCATCCAGGACAAACTGTCCGCCTTCGATCCCAAGGACATCTACCCCTATGCACCCCCGGCAGGTAAGCCGGAGCTGCGCGCCCTCTGGCGCGAGAAGATGCTGCGTGAGAACCCGAGCCAGAACGGCAAGCACTTCAGCAACCCCATCGTCACCAACGCCCTGACCCATGGCCTCTCCATCGTCGGCGACATGTTCGTCGACAAGGGTGACCACCTGATCCTGCCGGACATGCTCTGGGGCAACTACAACCTGACCTTCGGCACCTGCAACGGCGCCATCGTCAAGAAGCACCCGACCTTTACCGCCACCGGCGGTTATGACGTAGAGGCCTTCAAGACCGAACTGAAGAACACCGCCGAGGAGAAAGGGAAGGCCATCGTCCTCTTGAACTTCCCCAACAACCCCAGCGGCTACACCCCGACCGTGGCCGAGGGTGATGCCCTGGTGGCCGCCATCAAGGAAGTGGCCGAAGCCGGTTGCAACGTAGTAGCCATCTCCGACGACGCCTATTTCGGCCTCTTCTACGAGGACAGCCTCAAGGAGTCCCTCTTCGGCAAGCTGGCCAACCTCCACCCGCGCATCCTGGCCATCAAACTGGACGGCGCCACCAAGGAGGAGTTCGTCTGGGGCTTCCGCACCGGCTTCATTACCTTCGCCGACGGCAACAGCTACGAGAACGCGCCGGTCATGACCGCCCTGGAGAAGAAGGCCATGGGTATCATCCGCGCCAAGATCTCCAACTGTCCGCACCCCTCCCAGACCTTCGTCATCGAGGCGCTCCGCTCTCCCCAGTTCCTGGCCCAGAAGGAGGAGAAGTTCCAGGTCATGAAGGGTCGCGCCCTGAAGACCAAACAGGTGCTGGACAGCGGCAAGTACGAATCGGCCTGGACCTACTATCCCTTCAACTCCGGTTACTTCATGTGCCTGAAACTTAAGAACGTGGAGGCAGAGAAGCTGCGTGTGCACCTGCTGGACAAGTACGGTGTCGGTGCCATCTCCACCACCAAAACCGACCTGCGCATCGCCTTCTCCTGCATCGCCGAGGAGAACATCCAGGAGCTGTTCGACATCATCTACCAGGGTGTTCAGGATCTGACCTGAGCCACGTATCGCATCCCTGTCACGGAACGCAAACGGGCCCGCACAATGTGCGGGCCCGTTTTTTTTTGCAACATCTTGTCTTAATCCATCAAACCGGCTACTTGCGCTGTTCCATATAACGTCGGATGCCGTTTTCGAAGATCTCGCCGATTTCGTTCTTGGGATGCCCTTCCATATAGCCGCGTAGATACCCTGCCAGCAGCAGGACAGCACCGGCTGCAGCCAGCACGACCGCCATCCGTTTCACAACAACCTGCCATGACAGGCGGGGCGGCTCCGTTTCCGCTTCTGCGGTATCGGCCAGATATGTCTGCCGCATCTGCCGGATCCGGTCAAGCTGGATACCGGAGATGTATTTGATGACGGCGTCCCGGTCATGCTCGTGGATGAAGACGAACTGCAGGCCGGTATCAAAGCTCTCCGGTTCGGAATTTCCGGCAGAGACAGGGTTGGCAAAGGCCACCCGCGCCACCGCATCAACGATGTGTCGGGGAGACGGCACGAATATCTCCAGCAGGACATACTCTCCCGTGGTGAACCCCTGGTGGGTCACAATACGGATACCGCCGCCGCTGATATTGGCTGCCAGTGGGACGATGGTCTGCCACGAATCATCCGGATTATCCAGATGACGTTCGTTTGGTAGTTCGCCCCCCTCACCTGTGATCCGATGCCCCCACTGCTGCTGCCTAAGATGCCGCTCGCTTTCCAGCCGGTCGAGGCGGCGGCCGTGCCACTGTTTTTCGAGCACATCGGGGCGCTGTTCGTGGGTCAGATAATATTTAACCGGGAGAAAGGCATCGATGCGGTAGAACTCGCGCAGCTCATCGGAGACGACCTCACCGATGAGGCGAAGCATCAGTTCCCTGGCATATCCCTCGTCGACGATGATGGCACGGACGCAAAAGCCTGCGTTATCGGCACCACCGCGAATCTCGAGGATCTGGCCGATGTGAAGTGATACCTGTTCGGGGAGAGTATCGCGGGAGAGCTGCAGGGAGATCAGGTCCTCATTCAGATCACGGATGACGGCCCAGTCTCGGTAGACTGCAGCATTCGGCAGGGGGATACCAACCCCCACCTTCATGCCGGCGCTGAAATGGCGCGCATACTGATCGAAATCACTCATGACGGGATTTCAGACCTGAATATGAAACGGGTGACGCTGCCACGGTCATGAGATAGCGCGGTTCAGGGCCTCAAGCAGCTGATCGATGGCTATCTTGTGAACCCCGGCGCCATGCTCCAGGGTTTCCAGATCAACGATCTGACATTCGTAGCAATCGAGGTTGTACTCGCGAAACACATCGAGGGTCTGGGGGTACTTGTTGATGATATCGGCGATTATCATGTCCTGCGTGATCATGTGCGCTCCTCCCAGGTGTGTACGTTCTGCCTTGAACAAGCGGAGGAACCGGTGCGGCACCTCCGGACGGTGGCCGGTTGGTATCAGTCCCGGCCGTATTTGATCTGCATGGCCGCCTTCACCTCAGGCGGCACGAATGTGTCGATGTTCCCCCCCAGCGAGCAGACCTCCTTGACGATGGACGAAGAGAGGTAGCCGTACTGGACCGAGGTCATCATGAAGAAGGTCTCGATGTTCTGACCGATGGTGCTGTTCATCTGGGCGATCTGGAATTCATACTCGAAATCGGAGATGGCCCGCAGGCCCCGGATGATGACCTGTGCATCGCGGGAGGCCACATAATCGATCAGCAGGCCGGTAAAGGTATCCACCACCACCCGCTCTTCATCCACCACCACCCGGCGGATGAGGTCAACCCGTTCGTCGATGCTAAAGAGGGAATTCTTCTGGGAATTGCGGGCCACCGCCACGATGATCTGATCGAAGACCAGCAGGCCGCGTTTGATGATGTCCAAGTGACCGTAGGTAATCGGGTCAAAGGAGCCGGGATAGACCGCTATCTTTTTCATGGGGTCTCCGTAACGAAGAATTCAAGGGCCGTGTCGCCGTATACCCGGCGATCAATCCTGGCCAGCCCGCCGAGGGTATCCGCCAGCGGTAAGCGCGACGAACATTCGGCAATCAGCATTCCCCGGGTCGAAAGCAGAGAAAGCGCATTCAAAGCCTCTGGAACCAACGAGTATAGATT
>CAZSTJ010000190.1:0-6942 GCA_964609805.1 uncultured Geobacter sp.
GTCGACAGGAGCTGGGCAAGGGAAGCGGCTGACAGTTCCTGAGCCTCTGCCCCGGTCTTGCGCTCGGCGACAGGGGGACGGGACGGGGTAGCGGTTTTGCCCTTTGCCGACGCCTGCACAGCTCCCTTCGGGGATTGCGCCGGCTCCTGCTGACCCGCCGGCACCGTTCCGGGAACGACCGCAGCCGCGGTCTGTTCCGCCGGCAGCAATCCCTGAAGCAGCCCGGCAAAGGGAAACAGAACAGCCGGCGACGCCCCCGGGACCTGGGTGGTTCCCGGTGCGGCCAGGGCAGCAAAAACCGACGTCATCTCCTGCTGGTTCACCGGTGTCATTTCCATCGCTCCACTCTCATTTCTCATTCATGCCCGCGAGGGTTTCCCTGGTCCATTTCAGCACCCGGGCCTGATTCAGGTAAGGGATCATCTGCATGATGGTCTTCTGGTCCATGGCGTTGAGAATTGCAGTTGCCGTGGGCTCATCCAGTTTGTCCAGGAGTTTGGCGCTCTCCTCCGCCCGGAGGGACCGGTAGATCTTGAGGGTCTTCTTGGCCCGTTCGCTCTGAAGCCTTTTCTGCTCTTCCAGGTTGATGGTTATCTTCCGCTTCGAGCTTTCAATCTCTGCCAGCTTGCTGTTTGCGTCATTGGCCAACGCCGTTGCCTGCTGTTCACGGACGGCCAAGGCCGCCTCCCGCTCATCCAGCAGTTTTTTCCGTGCATCCAGCGAGGCCGGATCCTTTGCGGTCTGCAGATCTTTCTTCTTCGGCTCCACGGTCTGGCCGGCCGATGATTCATCCACGATCCAGCAGATGACATAGGCCACGAGAACCAGGCTCAGTGCCAGCAGCGGCAGCAGGCTGATCTTTTTTCTCATTGGCCATGCCCTTTCTTCCGCAAAGCGATCTCTTCAAGAAAATTTCTCTCCTTTTCGAGCTGTTCACGTTTATGGGCCTGCAGCTTCTTCTCTTTGAGGGTTTCCAGCACCTTCTTGTCCATGGCCGCTTCACGCAGCAGCTCCTGCTTTTCCGCCATCCGGTCGCCGAGGGTGGCAGTTTCCTGACGGTAGCTGTTGATATCCACAATCTTGCGGCGGAAGAAGTCCGCGTACAACTGCAGCTCCATGGCGGTCATCCCCTCACGCTGGCGGTCCTGCAATTCCAGGGAAAGCTGGTCCACCCGGTCCACTTCGTTATTCAATCGCTCACAGGCACCGTCAAATTCCTGCCGTGCGGTATTGAACTCAAGCTTGCAGACCTTTTCAATTTCCTTGCGATAGGTAAGCACCTGCTCCAGTCCGAATGATTTTTTTGTCATAACCCACCTCTTCCTCTGCTTTACGTTCCATCCTGTCAAGGTTGCCGGCGAACTGCGTTCCCTATGCCTCTGCCGGTGTTCCAAAAATGTTCTGCAGGTCTGCGACCGAATCTTCTACCGTGACCCCTTCATGAATCTCCTGCTTGATAAATGAATTCATCGCTTCCATTCGGGCGATTGCATCGTCAATATTCGGGTTGCTCCCCGCCTTGTAGGCACCGATGTTGATCAGGTCCTCGGCCTGGCGGAAGGTGGCAAGTGACTCCTTGAACCTGCTCGCCAGACGCTGGTGCGGCCGGTCGGTGACACTCATCATGACCCTGCTGGCGCTGGCAAGGACATCGATCGGCGGATAGATCGCCCGTGCTGCCAGATCGCGGGAGAGGACGATATGTCCGTCAAGGATGCTCCTCATGGCATCGGAGATCGGCTCGTTGAAGTCATCCCCCTCCACCAGGACCGTGTAGAGACCGGTGATGCTGCCGTTGGCAAAATTGCCGGTCCGCTCCAGCAGTTTCGGGAGAGCGGCAAAGACCGACGGCGTATACCCCTTGGTGGTCGGCGGCTCGCCGATGGCCAGACCGACTTCGCGCATGGCCATGGCAAAGCGGGTGGCGGAGTCCATCATCATGAGCACCTTGTTCCCCTGGGCCTGGAAATACTCGGCAATGGCCGTGGCAATGTAGGCCCCGCGCATCCGTACCAGAGGCGGCTGATCGGAGGTGGCCACGACGACAACCGACTTCCTGAGCCCTTCCTCCTGCAGATCTTTCTCGATGAATTCCCGCAGCTCACGGCCACGCTCGCCGATCAGGGCAATGACGTTCACATCCGCTTCCGTATAACGGGCAATCATGCCGAGCAGTGTCGATTTTCCGACCCCCGAACCGGCCATGATCCCGACACGCTGCCCTTCCCCCGCCGTCAGCAGACCGTTGATGGCCCTGATCCCGAGGTTGAGTGGCTTTCTGATGGGTGCACGCAGCATCGGGTTCACCGGTGTCGCATAGATCGGATATTCCTCTTCCAGCCCCAACGGCCCTTTGCCGTCAATGGGGACGCCGAGCCCGTCGATAACCCGTCCCAGAAGGGCCGGTCCGACTCCGAGAGAAGCCATCTGCCGCCGGACCGAGATCAGGCTGCCGAGGCCAACGCCGCGAAGTTCGCCCAGCGGCATCAGCAGGGTCTTGTTGTCACGGAAACCGACGACCTCTGCCGGGATCGGGGCGCCGCTCTGGGGGTGGATCTCGCAGAGCGTGCCGACCGCCGCCTCGGGGCAGAACCCTTCGATGACCAGCCCCACGACCTGGGTGACCTTGCCCTGAAACCTGATCGGTCTGCTCTCTTCTATGACAGAGCCGTACCGGGCGAGATCAATCATTCTGGTAGCCATACTTTTCCGCTCCGCGCTGGTCAGTCAGATACTGTTCGCTCTTCACCGGCAGTTCCATCGGCTCGTCACTGCCGTGACCACGCTCCTGCATCAGGCGTTTGAAGATTTCCGCCAGCTGGGTTTCCAGCCGCGCATCCACCAGACCGGTCGGGGTTTCAATGATACAGCCGCCGGTCGTCACCTGCTCATCCGGTTTGATGGTTACCTGGAGTTTGTCGCTGACACCAGCCAGGTAGAACTGCCGGTTGCCCGAGACCAGACGGTAGTCGTCCGGATTGAAACAGATAACGATATCGCTCTGGTCGCTGAGTCCCCCCACCGCCTCGCTCACAAACTGCGCCAGTAGCTTCCGGTCCTGGGAAAGTTCATGGCGGATCACCTGCTTGGCAATCATCATGACCAGCCGGAGCAGATCATCCTCGCACTCACGGATCATCTGCTCCCGCAGCCCGTTGATCGAATCAATCGCTTCCGCAAATGCCTTGCAGACCAGGCTGT
Source organism: uncultured Geobacter sp. (assembly GCA_964609805.1). GTDB lineage: Bacteria > Desulfobacterota > Desulfuromonadia > Geobacterales > Pseudopelobacteraceae > CAIPTY01. The sequence goes on from CAZSTJ010000190.1 coordinate 3,202, forward strand.
ATGATTCCTCCGCCTCGCGCCGGCCGTCGGCGAATGCCCGGTCGCACGATTCCTGCAGCAGCCGCTGAACTTCTTCGGCCCTGATCTGCTCACCGTCCAGCTCCTCTGCAGGGTCAAAATCCTGGTGCACAGGATGCGACGGTTCACGCGGCTGGGTCATATTTTCCACGAAGAGAGGCTGGAACTCGTCGGCTGGAGCTGCCGTACTCAGCGGTGCATCCTGCTGGAGCGCTCCGAAGGAGAAATCCGCCACCGGCATCGCCGCCCCGGTCCCCCCCTTGATGATCTTAGACGAGGACATCGTCGCCTCCGCGCCCGGCAATCACGATCTTTCCTTCCTCCTCCAGACGGCCCGCGATCCTGACGATCTCTGTCTGGGCCTTCTCCACGTCCGAAAGACGGACCGGTCCCATGACCTCCAGGTCGTCCTTGATCATCTCTGCCGCACGACTGGAGATATTGCGGAAGATCTTCTCCTTGAGTTCGTCCGCGCAGGTTTTGAGGGCGAGGGTCAGCGTATCGTTGCCGACCTCGCGCATGATCGCCTGGATGCCGCGATCATCGAGACTGAAGATATTCTCGAAGGTAAACAGGTGCTTGCGGATCATCTCCGCCAGCGGCGGATTGATCTCATCGAGCTTGTCCAGGATCTGTTTCTCGCGGCTCCGGTCCAGATGGCCGAACAGTTCCACGACCTTTTCTACCCCGCCGACCTTGAACTTGGTCTGTGTGCTGGCCCCGCCTGACGTCAGCTCCTTCCTGATCACCTCGTCGATCTCGGCAAAGATCTCCGGCGATACGTGCTCAACATCGGCGATGCGCAGCACAACCTCGGCCTGCATCTCCTGCGGCAGCAGGGTGATGATCTCACCGGTCTGGCGGGGACGGAGCTTGGCCAGGATGACCGCCACCGTCTGGGGATGTTCCTGAGAGAGGAAGTTGGCGATGCTCTTGGAATCCATGTTGCCGAGGATCTCAACCATGTCGCCACGGGATGAGGTATAGAGCTCCATCAGCAGCGCTTCAGCCTTCTGGGGGCCCAGGGCCTTTTCCAGGATCTTTTTCACGAACTCCTCTCCCTGGGAGAAGAAACCGGTACTGGGATCCGTCAGCTGGCTGAACTCGTAGACCACCTCCTGGATGATGGGGCGGGAGACACGACCAAGACTGGCCATGCTCTGGCCGATCTTCTTGATTTCGTCATCCTCCAGGTGAGAAAACACGCTGCTGGTGGCTTCAGGCCCCAGATAGAGGAGAAGGATTGCTGCTTTGTCAGATCCATTCAACATATATGCCTCGATTTTGTATTCTACTCACGCTGACGGAGCCAGTTCTGGATGATCTGGGCGGTCTGGTACGGGTCCTGTTTCACGAGTGCCAGCAGTTCGGTCTGTCCCTTGAAATCTATCCCCTCCTGGGGCTGAGGCGCCTTGCCCGCCCCCTCGAGTTTCTCGTAGGTGTCGGCGCCGTGGGAACCGAGAGGTTCGAAACTCTCACCGCGGTCCCACCGTTGTGCCGGGACCATCTTCATCAACGGCCGGATGACCAGGAAGATCAGGGCGAGGAATGCGGCACCCAGCAGTGAATTCTTCAACAGATCCGACACAACCGGCTTCTCGGAGATTTTTTCCCAGAACTTCGGCGCTTCGCCGGTTCCCTCCTCACCGGTCTCCTGGAAGGGAACATTAACGACACTCAGCTGGTCGCCCCGTTCGGCGTTAAAGCCAACGGCGCTCTTCACCAGTGCCTCGATCTTCTGCAGCTCTTCCTGACTGCGGGGGGCGTACTTCGGCTTGGCGGTCTGCCCCCCCTTCGGCGCGGCGGCCGATTCGTACTTCCCGTCAACCATGATGGCTACGGAGAGCTTGTTCAGCGCCCCGACCGGCTCGATGATCTTTGCGGAGGTGCGACTGATTTCATAGTTCAAGGTTTCGTCCCGCTTGGTCCCGCCGCCGGCGACAGATGTTCCGGCCGGGGCCGGGGCGGCCTTGCCCGTAGCGGACTGCACCCCCGGGATGCCGCTGCTGGCCGTAGTTGATGTGGCGCCGTCCTTCTGTTCGATCCGCTGCTCGCTCCTTACGACCGTCGCTTCGGGGTCGTAGCGTTCCTCCAGTTTTTCCACCTGCTTGAAGTTCAGATTGGCCGATACCCTGGCCACCGACTTACCCGAACCGACCGCCTTGTCCAGCAGACTCTGCAGCCGCTCTTCCAGGCTCTTTTCATAGCCGCGCTGGGTCTCCATCATGGTGCTGGTCATCTTGCCGGTGGCGTCGGCCGGGCCGCTGTGACTCAGCAGTTTGCCCCGCCGGTCAAGCACCGTTACCTGCTCCGGATCCATCCCTTCGATGGAGGAGGCCACCAGGTGCACGATCCCCTGCACTTCGTTGTCACGCAGCTGCCGGTTCGATTTCATCTGTAGCACGATGGAAGCGGTCGGCTTCTTTTCCTGATCCTTGAAGAGTGATTTTTCCGGGATGGCCAGGTGAACCCTGGCCTGCTCGACACCGGCAATCTGGGATATGGTCCGGGACAGCTCCCCCTGGAGTGCCCGCTGATAATTCAGTTTCTGGACGAACTCGGTCATGCCGAAATTCTTCCGGTCGAAGATCTCGTAACCGACCCCGCCCCCCTGGGGGAGGCCTTCGGAAGCCAGGGATATCCTCAGGTCGTAGACCTTGTCCGAAGGGACGAGGATCGCCTTGCCGTCGGATGCGATCCGGTAATTTACCTTCTGCTCCTTCAGCTTCTTGACGATCTCACCGGTGTCCTCGTTGCTGAGGTTGGCAAAAAGCGGCTTGTAGTCGATCCGGTTGGCAACCATAACCAGGCCGCTGAAGGCGGCGATGGAGATGAGCACGACCGCCGCGATGGTCCACCTTCTGGCGGGGGAGAGCATCATGTAGGGTGCGGCCAGTTTTTTTATCGAATCAGTCATATGTGTTCCCGATCGTTCTGTGGTATGACCTGCGTCATTTCCTGCCCCGGTCCTGCGTTACTCTGCTCAGACCTGCATCCTCATGATTTCCTGGTAGGCATCCAGAGCCTTGTTGCGCACCTGGGTCAGAAATTGAAAGGCCACTCCCGATTTCTCCATGGCCAGCATCACCTCATGGAGCCCCTTCGATTCTCCGGTGGAAAGCCTCTGGATCTCCTTGTCGGCATTTTGCTGGAGATCGTTGACCTTATTCACCAGTTCCCCGAAAAACTTGCCGGCACCTTCGGCGGGCGCCGCCGGTTTCGTGCCTGCCCCACCCGCTGCAGGGAATGACTGGCCGATACCGTATCCGTTTTGTATCCCGTTAATTTGCATCGTCGTCTCCGCTGCCCGTTATCTGCCCAGTTCCAAGGTCTTCATTGCCATGCTCTTGGCGGCCTGTGCCACGGTCACGTTGGCCTCATAGGTTCTGGTCGCCGATATCATGTCGGCCATTTCCTCAATCACATTCACGTTCGGAAGGGCCACAAACCCTTTGCTGTCGGCATCGGGATGACTCGGATCATACTGGATCCTCGGTGCGGAGGTATCCTCTACAACCCCGGTCACCTCCACCTTTGACAACCCTTTGCTGGCCTGGTTCAGCGCAGACGAAAAGCTGTTGGCCATCGGGGTTGCCGTGAAGACGGCATCCTTCCGCTTGTAGGGCCCCCCTTCGGCGGTCCTGGTGGAATTGGCGTTGGCAAGGTTGCTGGAGATCAGGTTCATCCGCGTCCGCTCGGCCGCCATGGCCGAAGAGCTGATAT
>CAZSTJ010000191.1:0-6922 GCA_964609805.1 uncultured Geobacter sp.
TCGAGGAGCATTGCCAGTTCGTAGTCGGCGGCCTTGCCGGTTTCGGTGCTGAAACCGGTGACGCTGAGATCGATCTCCTTGACCGTATCCCGGAAGCCGCCCGTCGGCTGGTCGTCACTAAAATGGACCGTGCCGTTCCTGAATTCGAAGGAGGCGATCTGTACCAGCGGCGGCGGTTTCTGTTCTTTACCTGTCGGCTTAGCCGCCGGCTCCTGTTCTGCCGGCTTTTCAAAGCCGCTTCCCTTCGACAACAGCGAGCTGTACATCCAGTCACCCCGCTGGTTGCGGCTGACAAAAAGCTCCAGGCCGTCGAAGGCAACTGAATCGAAGGCAAAGCGGCCGGCCAGCACCTCCAGCAGAGCCGCCTTCAGTTCGAAACGCGGGAGCTTGAGGAGTGGTTTTCCCCCCTTCAGGTTGACGGCCACGGTGTCGAGCCGGGCGGTCCCCTTGACGTGCAGCTGCGGCTTCTTGTCGCTGTGGACCCGGTAGGTGACGTCGGCATCCACGTCCAGTTTTCCCGATGCCAGGTCGGCCGGCGGCGGCACCGGTGAATAGGCGAGGTAGTAGGGAAGGTCCAGCTTCTTCAGGTCGATGTGGACGGAGGTCTCCAGCGACTTGCTGAGCGGTTTGGTCTTGCCGGCGAAGTCGAAGGGTGCCCCGTTGACCGTTGCCGTGATGCGGGGATCGGTATATTTCTCCACCATGTAGGGGATGTTGCTGATGAACGGGATAGCGATGTCCAGTCCCCGGACGGTGTGCTTTTTACCCCCTTTTACCGCCCGGTCGTCAAAATCGACGGAACCGTTCTTCAGTCGGATGTTGTTGATGGAGAAGCGGGTCTCGCTCTTTGGTTTGGGGGGCTTGGCCTTTTGAAGCTCAATGATGTCGTTGAAGCTATACTTGTTGGCCTCAAGCCGGGCAAAGATCGCCGAGGGGGTATCCACGGAGATCTCGGAGACAATGATCGCACCTTTGTAGAGGGACGCCAGCCCCAGTGATGCCCGCAGTTCGGCGATAGAGATGAAGGGGCCGCCTCCTGCCTCATCGATGGCAAAGCCCCTGACGGTGACGGTCAGGGTGAGCGGATTGATGGCAACCTTTTCGATACGGACCTTCCGGCCGGTCTCCGCTGCAATGGCCTTGACGGCCTGGCTCCTGACTATCAGCGGCAGAATCGTGGCACTAAAGAGCAAGAGGGCCAGCAGTGACCCCAGGGAGATCAGCAGTATTTTCTTTTTCTTGGTCATGGCGGCACTCCCTGACAGGACAGTCGTGACATTATAGTAGTCTTATATCACCATAATCAGGAGTTGGCGAGTCCGGTTTGACATGCGTGAAGGGTGTGGTGCCGGCTCAGGAGTAGTGTGTGGTTTTTGTTGAAAAAAAACCGCAAAGCGGATACAAGGGAGAACATTTTATGCGGGCTGCCGACGGCAGCCTTTCGGGAGGTAGCGATGAGCATCGTCAAACTGTACGACACAACCCTGCGCGACGGAACCCAGGCCGAGGATATCTCGTTTCTCGTTGAGGACAAGATCCGTATCGCTCATCGTCTGGATGAACTGGGTGTGCATTACATCGAGGGGGGATGGCCGGGGAGTAATCCCAAGGATGTGGCCTTCTTTAAAGATATCAAGAAAGAGAAGCTGAATCAGGCCAAGATCGCCGCCTTCGGTTCCACCCGCCGTGCCAAGGTGACCCCTGACAAGGACAACAACATCATTACCCTGATCAAGGCCGAGCCGGATGCCATCACCATCTTCGGCAAGACCTGGGATTTCCATGTCCGCGAGGCCCTTCGCATCCCGCTGGAAGAGAACCTGGAGCTGATCTTCGACTCGCTGGAATACCTGAAGAAGAATGCCCCCGAAGTATTCTATGATGCGGAGCACTTCTTTGACGGCTACAAGGCAAACCCCGAGTATGCCATCAAGACCCTCAAGGCGGCCGAAGATGCCAAGGCCGACTGCATCATCCTCTGCGACACCAACGGCGGCACCATGCCGTACGAAGTGGCCGAGATCATCAAGGCGGTCAAGAAACAGATCAAGACACCGCTCGGCATCCATACCCACAACGATGGCGAGTGCGCCGTGGCCAATTCCATGATCGCCGTGGAACAAGGGATTGTCCAGGTCCAGGGTACCATCAACGGCTTCGGCGAGCGCTGTGGCAACGCCAACCTCTGCTCCATCATCCCGGCCCTCAAGGTTAAGATGAAGAAGGAGTGCATCACCGACGAGCAGATGCGCCATCTGCGGGATCTCTCCCGCTATGTCTACGAACTGGCCAATATCTCCCCCAACAAGCACCAGGCCTATGTCGGCAATTCGGCCTTCGCCCACAAGGGGGGCGTTCATGTCAGCGCCATCCAGCGTCACCCCGAGACCTACGAACACATGCGGCCGGAGCTGGTGGGGAACTGCACCCGCGTGCTGATCTCCGACCTGTCGGGACGTTCCAATATCCTGGCCAAGGCCGAGGAGTTCAACATCAACCTGGACAGCAAGGATCCGGTGACCCTGGAGATCCTGGACAATATCAAGGAGATGGAGAACCGCGGCTACCAGTTCGAGGGGGCCGAGGCCTCATTCGAGCTGCTGATGAAGAAGGCCCTGGGGACCCACAAGAAATACTTCTCCATCCTCGGTTTCCGCGTCATCGACGAGAAGCGGGGCGAGGAGCAGAAACCGATGGCCGAAGCCACTATCATGGTCAAGGTGGGGGGCAAGGTAGAGCATACCGCCGCCGAAGGGAACGGGCCGGTCAACGCCCTTGACAACGCCCTGCGCAAAGCTCTGGAAAAGTTCTATCCCAAATTGAAGGAACTGAAGCTGCTGGACTACAAGGTCCGCGTCCTGCCGGCCGGGCTGGGCACCGCCTCCTCCACCCGCGTCCTGATCGAGTCCGGTGACAAGCACTCCCGCTGGGGAACGGTCGGGGTCTCCGACAACATCATCGATGCGTCCTATCTGGCACTGGTGGACAGTATTGACTACAAGCTGCACCGGTCCGAGGAAGAGTAGCTCCAGCCGGCCATGGAGCAGTCTTATCGTTTCCTGCTGTTCCTGTTGGCCCTTGTTGTAGCTGTACCGGTTGTCATGAAAAGCCGCCCGGGCGTCTCTGAACGTGCCCCGGCGGCTTTTTCCGTGCTGTCATCTTCCCGCTGCCGGGTCAGTGTGTCCGGCGATGTCCGTCACCCGGGGGTGTATTCAGGTGGCGTCAATTTGATGGCGGACGGTGTCATATTAATGGCGGAACCTTTGCGCCCGTTTTCACGGCTGCTGCCGGCGGAATCTGCTGCCGTCCCTCTCCATGACGGTGAGGCGCTCCAGGTCTTAATAGATGGCGTCGGTACTGCCCGTGTGACCAGACAAACCATGCCGGCACGGCAGCGTTTGGTTCTTGGGATTCCCCTTGATTTGAACAGGGTCACCGTCGATGATCTGGACCAGGTGCCCGGAATAGGGCCGGTTATGGCCGGCGCTATTGTGAAGTGGCGTCAAAATAATGGCGGGCACATGGCCGTGACAGACCTGATGAAGGTGGAGGGGATAGGAGAAAAGAAGTATTCTTCATTGAAAAGATATTTTCAACCTGTTGAAATGTAAACAAAATTAATTTTAACTTAAAATATCGAACGGCGTGGGCAGTACTTGGCACGTATGCTGTAATACTCTCTCTCGATTGAACATCTGCTGCTATCACATTTTTCAATTGGGAGGGTCGCCATGCAATGCCCACGCTGCAAAGGACGTATGTTCGCCGAGAAGTTCTATGACTTTGTCCGTTCGTTTGATGCCTGGAAGTGCACCTGCTGTGGCGAAGTGCTGGATTCGACGATCCTTGCCAACAGGGCGCGCAACAACAACACCCATCTGGGGTAATTGCCCGCCGCATACCACCTCATATGCCACAACCAAGGGAAACCCGGAATCGGGTTTCCCTTTTTGTTTGACAGGGAACAGCCGGAAGGGCTATTCAGAATATCCTTCCGGCGGCAGCGTGTTCGCCGGAGAGGCATACCAACCATTCATGGAGCATGAACGATGAGATCATATGGCAGGACCGAGGGGCAGCTGCGCCCGGTCAGCATCACCCGGAATTTTACCAAACATGCCGAAGGTTCGGTTCTGATCGAATTCGGCGATACCCGTGTCATCTGCACTGCGTCGGTGGAGGAATCGGTGCCGCCGTTCCTGCGGGGCAAGGGGACCGGCTGGGTTACGGCGGAATACTCCATGCTGCCTCGCGCCACCCATACCCGATCTTCCCGGGAGGCGGCCAAGGGGAAACAGAGCGGGCGCACCCTGGAGATCCAGCGGCTTATCGGCCGGTCCCTGCGAGCGGTGACCGACCTGGTCGCCCTGGGAGAGCGTTCGATCACCATTGATTGTGATGTGATCCAGGCCGATGGTGGCACCCGCACCGCCTCCATAACCGGCGCCTATGTGGCTCTGCATGATGCCCTGGCGACCCTGGTAGCAAAAGGCCTGCTGTCGGCCATTCCGCTGAAGGAGGCGGTGGCCGCGGTCAGCGTCGGCATCGTCGAAGGAAAGGCGGTCCTGGATCTGGACTATTCAGAGGATTCTTCCGCCGAAGTGGACATGAACTTTGTCATGACCTCCAGCGACCGGTTTGTGGAGGTGCAGGGGACTGCCGAAGCGGAGCCGTTCACGGTTGCCCAGATGGACGCCATGCGTGAGCTGGCCACCCGGGGAATCCAGGAACTGTTCGCCCGGCAACGGGGAGCCCTGGCACTATGACGGAGCTGGTGGTGGCAACCCGCAACCGCGGCAAGCTGAAAGAGATCGGGGCCCTGCTGGACGGGCTCGTGGCATCACTGCGCTGCGCCGCCGACTTTCCCGATTTTCCGGAGACGGTGGAGGATGGCGCGACCTTTGAGGCGAATGCACTCAAAAAGGCCCGGGAGGCGATGGAGCATACCGGCCTGCCTGCCCTTGCCGACGACTCGGGGCTGGTCGTGGATGTCCTGGGTGGACGTCCGGGGGTGATCTCTGCCCGTTTTGCCGGGGAAGGGGCTACCGATAGAGACAATAACCGCAAGCTGCTGGCGGAGCTGAACGACGTCCCCGTCGGTGATCGCAAGGGTGCCTTTGTCTGCGTCATGGCCTATGTGGATCCTGACGGCACAGAGCGGACCTTCAGCGGCAGGGTGGGGGGGCTGATCCTGACGGAAGAGCGTGGCGACGGCGGTTTCGGCTATGATCCGCTCTTCCTGGTTGACGGCTACTGCGCTACCATGGCGGAGCTGTCACTGGAAGAGAAGAACCGGATCAGTCATCGCGGCCAGGCGTTGCGGCAGTTCAAAACCTTCCTTGAGGGTGAGCGATGAAGAAAGAGCGTTATATCAAAGGAGAGCGCCCGCAGGGCGCCGCGTCCACCCCGCTGCAGCCGGAGCAACAGCAGGCTGCCGAAGCTCGCCCCTTTGTCCGCCTGACGAAGAATACGCGGCTGGAGCTGAACATCAGCGCCATGGACGACGAAGGATATGGCACCGCCCGGACGGTCGACGGCATGTCGCTCCGGGTCAGCGGTGCGCTCCCCGGCGACCGGGTTATTGCCCAGGTGGACCACGTGACCCGCGGTAACGCCACGGCCCACCTGTACAAGCTGCTGCAGCCGTCAGGGCTGCGGAGCAAGCGCCCCCCTTGTCCGGTCAGCGCCGACTGCCTCGGCTGCCCGCTGATCGTCATGCGCTACACGGACCAGAAGGTCTGGAAGCGCGGCCTGATCATCAATGAACTGGCCCGATACCCGGAACTCTCGGACATCACCGTCCATCAGCTCCTGTCTCCGGAGCGGCTGATCCATTACCGCAATTCTGCCAAGCTGGTGGTGGCCGGCAAGCATTCGGAGCCGCTCCTCGGTATCTATCGCCGCTCCAGCCACGATGTCTTCGACCTGGAAGGGTGTCCGATCCATCACCCGCTGATCAACAAGGTCATGGAAGCCGCCCGCCGCGGCATCAAAAAACTGAAGGTTCCGATCTACAACCCCCGCAGCCGTATGGGGCTGCTCCGCTATCTGGTGGTCCGTGTCTCCGAGGCCGAACAGAAGGCCATGGCGGTGCTGGTAACTGCCGGCAAGGGGTACAACGAGATTCATCATCTGGCCAAATTCCTCCGCGACGCGGTGCCCGAGCTGGAGGTGGTAGCCAGCAATGTCAACGCTTCCGAAGGGAATGTCATCTTCGGCCAGAAGGACAGCTTCCTCACCCCGAAGCAGTACCTGACGGAACGGATCGACGAGGTGGCGGTGCAGATCTCGCCAAGGTCGTTCTTTCAGGTCAATACCAGCGGGGCACGGCTGATTTACGAACAGGTCCGGGAGTGGATCGCCGCCGACCGGCGCACCACGGTGCTCGATCTCTACTGCGGCATCGGCGGCATCGGTCTCTTTCTGGCCGGCCGGGCCGGAAAGATCATCGGCATCGAGGTGGTGGAAGAGGCGGTGGCTGACGCAAAGAAAAACGCCCGGCTCAACGGCTTCGGTAACTGTCGTTTCGAGGCGGGGGACGCCGCCGAACTGCTGGAGGAACTGGCCGAAGAAGATGAGGAGCGTATCGATGCCGTTGTCCTCAATCCGCCGCGCAAGGGGTGCGACCTGCAGGTGCTGCAGCGGGTTGCTGAGCTGAAGCCCGATAAAATCGTGTATGTCTCCTGTTCGCCCCAAAGCCTTGCCCGCGATCTGGCGATCCTGAAGACCCTCGGCTATTCCTGTCGTGAAATTCAGCCGGTGGACATGTTCCCCCAGACGGTGCATGTGGAAAATGTGGCCCGGCTGGAAAAAGATGATAAATCTGCTTGACTTGGAATGCAGATGCTGATATTAATCTCCATCTTGTGATGCAGGCGCGTAGCTCAGGGGGAGAGCGCTACCTTGACACGGTAGAGGTCGG
>CAZSTJ010000192.1:0-6900 GCA_964609805.1 uncultured Geobacter sp.
GAAGAGGGACGAATGTCGACCTGCGACGCGGGCAGAAAGGCCTGCAGTCCGATATCGACGGAGTAACCACCATTGACGCGACCGGTGATGGTACCCTCAATGATGCCACCCTCCTGGCCGGCATCGCCGATTTTTTCCCAGGCAGCCATGTAATCGGCCTTGCGCTTGGAAAGGATGTACCCTTTTTTGCCGTCTTCACGGGTCATCAGGACCTTGATGCGGTCACCGACCTTGACGTTGATCTCGCCGTTGGCATCACGGAACTCGGACGCGGGCACATGCCCTTCGGATTTGAGGCCGATATCGACAAGTACAGTTTCCTGGTCAATGCGAGCAACAGTTCCCTCGATTATTTTATCCCTCTCGGGCCTCTCTTTGAGGCTCTCCGTAAAGAGATCCGCAAATTCGTTGCTCTGCTGGTCGGCATCCAGATCCTCCTGATCACCGTTGTCAGCATCAAGCCTTTTGAAATCAACCATTAAACCATACCCCCTGAACGTTTTTCTTGCTTTCGTCCGCATGACAGGCGTCATACGAAAAGCGTTATAATGTATCACAATATATCAGCTTATTTCAATTGCTTTTATTGAGCTCTTCAATCCGCTCCACAACCTCGTCGATGATCCATTTCGGTGTGGACGCCCCGGCGGTCACCCCTACCCGCTCCACCCCTTTGAACCACGAGGGATCGATCTCGGCGGCGGTTTCGATGTGGTGGGTGCGGGGCTGGATCTCGGCACAGACCTCCGCAAGACGACGGGTATTGGCACTGTTGAAGCCGCCGACCACGAGCATGCAATCCACCTGACAGGCAAGTTCCTTGGCCTCTTCCTGCCGGACGGCCGTGGCGTCGCAGATGGTGTTGAATACCCTGATTTCCCCCCCCCGCAGGAGGCATTCCGAGACCACGTTCTTCAGGTTCTCGAAGGATTGGGTGGTCTGGGCCACGATACCGATCTTGTTCATCTTGGGAAGTTTTTTGACCTCTTCCCCGGAGCCGACGACAAAGACCTTGTCGCCGCCGTAGGAGACGATCCCCTGCACCTCGGGGTGATCGGCATCACCTACCACGACCACACCATAGCCCGACTCGGAAAGGCTTTTCACATGTTCCTGGGCCTTCTTCACAAAGGGGCAGGTGGCATCGACGATCTCCAGGTTCTTCTGGACCGCTTCGGCGATCTCATCCGACGCAACACCATGGGAGCGGATGATGATCGTCCCCTTCTCCATACTCTCCAGGTTCTTGAGCACCTTGACCCCCATCTCTTCCAGCTTGCTGACAACCTGGGGTGAGTGAATGATCGGTCCGAGGGTATAGGTCTTGTTATCCTTGCCGGCCGCTTCAAAGGCCATCTGGGTGGCACGTTTGACACCGAAACAGAATCCGGCGCGTTTTGCGAGTAAGACTTTCATGGGTTCAATTTCCGTTCGTCAAGGTATTCCGGCAGATTGCCGTCATGGTGTCGAGGACCTCATCGATTGATCTGCCGGAGGAATCGACCGGGATTGCATCTTCAGCCATCCTGAGCGGCGCCAGATCCCGCTGGGAATCCTGTTCATCGCGATGAATGACCTCTTTTACCGTATCCTCAAGGGTCACCTGCTCCCCCTTGGCAACCAGCTCCAGATAGCGTCTCCGCCCCCGTTCCTCGGCGCTGGCCGAGAGATAGAATTTCACATCGGCGTCCGGAAACACCACCGTTCCGATATCGCGCCCCTCCAGCACCACACCGCCACAGGCGCCCATACGTCGCTGGGCTTGCAGCATGGCGTCGCGGACCGGTTTGAGGGCCGATACGCGGGAGGTAATCAGCGACATCTCCGGTGTACGGATCAGGGTGGTTACATCCTGCCCGTTGGCATATACCCGCTGAATCCCGTTACCATGGTCGAGGCGGACGTCAACGGTGCGGCAGAACCGTTCGACAGCCACCTGATCGGCCGGATCAATGCCCCCGCTGTGCAGCAGGTAGGCCACCGCCCGATACATGGCGCCGGTATCGATCTGCAGATACCCCAGCCGTTCCGCCAGCAGCTTGGCAATAGTACTTTTGCCGGCCCCCGAGGGACCATCGATGGCGATCACCAGACCATCTGAACGGACGCAGCCGTCAGCCACGGGTTACCTGCTCCAGGAGGGGATAGAAGCTGGGGAACGAGGTGGAGACGCACTCAGTGTCGGTAATGGTGATGGGGGCAGCAGCCACCAGTGCCGCCACCGAGAACGACATGGCGATGCGGTGGTCACCGAAACTGGTGACTCTGCCGCCGGCGATGCATTCAACACCCGTTACGCTCATGCCGTCTTCATGCTCTTCCACGGCCACCCCCACAGTGCGCAGGTTCGTCGCCATGGCAGCGATACGATCGGTCTCTTTTACCCGCAGTTCCCTGGCATCATGGACCGTCGTTGTCCCCTCGGCACACGCAGCCGCAATGAAGATGGCCGGGAATTCATCGATAGCACGGGGGACAACACTGCCGGAGATGGCACATCCTTTCAGACGGGACGAGCGCACCAGGATATCGGCCACCGGCTCTCCGGACACCTCACGTTCATCCTGCAGGGTGATGTCCCCACCCATGGCACGCAGGATATCGATGGCGCCGGTGCGGGTCGGATTGACCCCCACATTGCGGATCAGCAGCTCGGAGCCGGGAGTAATGAGGGCCGCCACCATAAAAAACGTGGCCGAGGAGATGTCACCCGGCACGACGATCTCCTGCCCTTGCAGTTCAACCCCGCCCCGGACGGTGACCCCGTTATTGAAAACATCCAGTGAAGCACCGAAGAGGCGGAACATCCGTTCGGAATGGTCTCGGGAGAGGCTCGGTTCGCGGACCGAGGTTTCACCGTCGGCATAGAGACCGGCCAACATGATGGCCGACTTGATCTGGGCACTGGAGACCGGTGATTCATAGCCGATAGCATTCAGGGAACCACCACTGATGGCCAACGGCGCCAGGCTCCCCTGATTGCGGCCGAGGATACGGGCACCCATACGGGAGAGCGGTTCCACGACCCGCTTCATCGGTCTTTTGCGCAGGTACTGATCGCCGGTGACAACCGAGAAGAAGGACTGTCCCGATAGGAGGCCGGTAATCAGCCGGATGGTGGTGCCGGAATTGCCGCAGTCGATCACATCACCCGGCTCACTCAGGCCATGCAGCCCCTTGCCCTGGATGACCACCGTCTCTCCATCGTCATCGATCGACACCCCCATGGCACGGAAGGCCTTCATGGTGGCCATGTTATCGCCGCCGCGCAGGAAGCCGCGCACCGTGGTGGTGCCGTTGGCAATGGCACCCAGCATAATTGAACGATGGGAAATGGACTTGTCGCCAGGGACGGCAATCTCCCCTTTGATGGATGCCGCCGGCTTGATGGTAATATCGGTCACAGAGAACTCCGGAAAGCCCTTATTGGGCATATGTTGAAGTCGTACTACGCCAGCACCACACTCTCACAAAGCTCACAAAGCTCACAAAGTCACAAAGAAAACACCACATCTAAATTCATTTCAAACAGCTGGCACGGCCTGCTTTGTGCCTTAGTGAGCTTGAGTGAGCGCCAGCGAGCGGGTGAGAGACCGTCTTGAGACCTACACGATCCCGTCACGAAACTGCTTGGCAATGGTGAAGAATTCCGCCAGTCCCCCCGCATCGGAACGCTCTATCCGGTCGCGAAGTTCCGCCAGACTGCGCGAAAAGCCGTCGATGCTCGCCAGGAGCGCGTTCCGGTTCATCAGAGAGATATCGCGCCACATGGCCGGGTCGGAGGAGGCGATGCGGGTGAAGTCTCGAAATCCGCCGGCGGTATAGGAGAGGACGTTCTCCCCCTCCACATCCGCCGTACCGACGGCGTGCACCAGGGCATAGGCCACCACGTGGGGTAGATGGGAAATCTCGGCAAAGATCCGGTCGTGGCGCCCCGCCTCCATGCTGCAGACCTGGGCGCCTGCCGCCTGCCAGAGCCGGGCTACCATATCATACGCGGCGGCATCGGTGGCGTCAGTCGGGGTCAGGATACAGCGACGTCCCTGGTACAGGGTGGCAAATGACGCTGCGGCACCGGAATGTTCCGTCCCGGCAATCGGATGCCCGCCGAGGAAACAACACCCGGGAGGCATCACCCCTTCACACTCCGCCAGCAGGGCCGCCTTGACACTGCCGCCGTCGGTTACCACACAGCCGGGACGCAGATACGGGGCGATCTCGCGAACGACCCCCGGGATGGCACACACCGGGACGGAGATAAAGACCACCTGGGCATCACGCACCGCGTCAGCCGCACTGGCGGCAACCCGATCCACAACCCCAAGCTCCCCGGCAGCAGCCAGATTGGCGGAATCGGCATCCCAGCCGGTCACCGTCCCGACCGCGCCGGCCGCCCGCAGGGCCCGGGCAAAGGAGCCGCCGATCAGGCCGACACCGATGACGGTCAACCGGTCAACAATCAACGTAGCGGTTGACATCAGCTACATCGACCGCGGGTAGGACCCGAGGACCTTGATGAATTGACAACACTCCTTCAGCTCTTCCAGGGCAACCGCCACCTCGGGATCGGAGGCATGGCCGAAAAGGTCGAGAAAGAAGATGTACTCCCACGCCTTTTTCTTGAAGGGGCGGGATTCGATCTTGGAAAGGTTGATGCCGCGCTTGGCGAAGGGTTCCAGCATACGGCAGAGGATCCCCGGTTCATCCTTGACGGAGAAGAGTACGGACGTCTTGTCATTGCCCGATCGCTCGGTGCCGTTCTTGGCCACAACAAGGAAACGGGTGAAGTTGTTGACCTGATCCTCGATCCTGCTCCGAACGGTCTTCAGATCGTACAGTGAACCGGCCAGCTCACTGGCGATGGCGGCAGCGGTATAATCGTCGCTGACGATCTGGGCCGCCGTGGCGGTGGAGGCTACGTCCACCACCGGCACCCCCGGCAGGTTGTCATCCAGCCATTGACGGCACTGGGCCAGCGGCTGCGGGTGGGAATAGACCTTCTTGATGTCCTCCAGCCGGCCGGTGCGGGAGAGCAGGTCGTGGTGCACCTCCAGCAGGATCTCCGCCGTGATCTTGAGACCGCTCTCCACGAACATGTCCAGGGTGTGGGAAACGACCCCTTCGGTGGAGTTCTCCACCGGCACGACGCCGTAGAGCGCCTTTCCTTTTTCCACCTCCTCGAATACCGCCGGGATCGACTTGAGCGGCACCAGTTCCGCCGACAGCCCGAACTGCTGCATGGTGGCCAGGTGGCTGAAGGTGGCCTTAGGGCCCAGGAAGGCGACCTTCATGGGCGATTCCAGGGCAAGACAGGCCGAGATGATCTCACGGTAAATACTGCGCAGGGCGTCATTGGGAAACGGGCCGGGATTGGCGTTCCGAAGACGTTCATAGATCTGGCGTTCACGGCCGGGGACATGAAACTGCATATTGCTTCCCGACTTGAGGCGACCGACCTCCAGTACGACGCTGGCCCGTTCGTTGAGCAGGGCGAGGATTTGATCGTCTATGCCGTCAATGGTGCTTCTCAGCTCTTCTATTGTGGTGCCGTTCGTATTCACGGGTATCACCTGGGAGATTTGATTGTATACAGGGGTAAAAAGGGAACGATTATATACTGCAAAGAGGGCCGAAATGCAAGGACTTAGTTCCGGTTTTACGGCCAGAAGCGCTCCATCCAGCTATCAAAAATGACCGCCTTCGCTGCCCCGAAACCGGCCAGTTTTTCACGCACCCTTTCCGGCTCTTTCCGCAGGTCGATCCTTCCCGGGCTCTTGGAGTAAAACAGGTCTGCAAAACAGATGATCTCCTCACTGAGCGAGAGCGGAACCATGTCGCGACGCGGCAGAGGCAGTTGCTGGCGGTCGATATCCTCGACGGTCAGGCCGACCCCGATATGCCGTTCACAGACGAGCGCGTGCCGGTGCAGCCCTTCCCGTTCCAGTAGCTCGCGGCCGATAATGCCATGCATGATGTAGGGGAAGCCCTCATCGAGGCCCAGCTTCGGGGCACGGATACGACAGACACCGATGTCGTGCAGGACAGCGGCTTCATCAACAAAGCGGCACTCATCTTCCGTGAGCCCCATGCGGTGACAAACCTCAAGCGCAAAACCGGCAACAGCCAGACCGTGGCCGGAGACGATCTCCAGTGTTTCCCCGGTAAAATACCGGCCCAATAGTTCAAGTTCCCAACGGATCACATCAGCTCCTGTCTACTGCTCTTACAAACCCATGCCTTGAATAAAAAAATGCCGGCATGAGTCCATGCCGGCACCAGGCTCAACAGGTCCAGAACGATCAGAGTTTGAAATCCTTGATCGTGGAAATGACAAAATCTCGTCCCGCCGCATCCTTCTGATGGCAACCGAAGCAGGTGCCGACCGGGTCCATGCCGCTCGGTTTGCCATCCGCGCCATAACCGGCAAAGAGCCAGCCGCCGGTTTCCTTGCGTCGCTTATCCTTGCGCATCAGCACAGTCATGTTGCGGGAACCGTCCCCGGCCGCGCCTTCCTTGATATTGAAGTAATCGACCACGATCGTGCTCCCCTCCGGGAACTTGTTGCCGGCCTTGTACCCCTGCAACGCCTTGGTGTCGGCATAGATGTAATGGATGCCGTAAAAGAGGGAGTTCTTGTCGGTCACGATCTTACGCTCGCTTTTTTTCCACGAGGTATATTTCTTGGGGAGAGAGGGGGCGGACGCTGCAGCAAATACTTCCACGACCATCAGGGTTGCAATCACTACGGCAACAGCTACTATCTTGTGCATCTGATAACATCTCCTTCAACGATAGGGATTTACAACAATTTTGTTTATACCCTGTTCTGACGGAATCTGCAAGAAACAGATACCCTTCAAACCAGCACTCGAGGTAGACTCTGCGCTGCCGACTGTATAC
>CAZSTJ010000193.1:0-6886 GCA_964609805.1 uncultured Geobacter sp.
CTCTTGTCTCGTGGGCTCGGAGATGTGTATAAGAGACAGAGGCGGCTTCGTCTGGGGGGCCGGCTTGCCTCCCTGGGGTGGCTCTGGTTGAGGTGCCGGTTTCACCCCTTGAGGGGCTCGTGATTCTCCCGTACCCCCACGGTTCTCGTCCCGAGGTTTGGCTCCGGGCTGTGAGGATGGCGGTGTCACCGGATTCGTCCGCTCCTTTGACCGGTTGGGGGTGCGCAGACCTTCCCGCTCCCGTCCCTGACGTGCAGCAGGTGGCTGCCCCGGTGCGGTGGGTGGCACGACTGCAGGCGTGCCTCCGCGCTGCTGTCGACCGCGGGAGTCCGGCTCGGGTTTGACGCGCGGGAATTTATCCCTGAGTTCACGCCGGTCGCGTCGCTCCGTACTCGGCGGGAGCGGCCGGGGAGGCGTCTGTTTGACAATCGGCATGCGCGTTTCCCGCAGCGGCTTGATCCGCGGGCTTCCTGCCGAGATGGTGGTGACGTCGGGCATGCGGACCCCGGCACGCGGGGTGCCGCGCCGTCCATGCAGAAAGTCGTTATGGGGCAGAACAGTCAGTCCGCCGTGGTGGGTGCGGTTCCGGTAGACGACCGTGCTGGTGTTGACGTGAACCGTGGTGACGTTGACGCTATATCGGCCGTAGTTTCTGCGGCCGTAAAAGAGCTCTCCCGGTGCCAGCGGTGTCCAGCCGACTGAGTCACCGGTCTGGTACCATCCCACATATCCCGGTCCCCAATAGACATCACCGCGCGTTGGTGGGATCCAGCACCAGCCGAAGGTGCCGATCACCGTCCAGCGGCCGTAATGGTAGGGTACCCATCCCCAGGTCTCATAGGAGACCCAGACGTAATCATCCCCTTTCCAGATCCAGCGCCCTTCGCGGTAGGGTGCCCAGTCAGCGGAGACAACCACGGAGGGGCGCCAGACCATGCCGTATTCGGGTACCGATACCCAGGTGCCGTTGGCATCCATCTCGGAGGCATAGGGGCGGAGTTCATCGGGAAGATAGCGCTCCGCCCTGGCCGCCCGCGACTGTTCCCGGTCTTGATCAAGGTTCCAGATCTCCCAACTGTCCGCCGGGTTGAGGGGGTGTATCTCGCTGTGCCGTTCCTCGAGCATGATATGCTCGCCGGCGCGGACCCTGGTCCTGCCGCCGCTCCCCTCCACATAGGCAGATCCCTTGAGGATGGCGACATCTTCCAGACTGTTGGGGAGCATGTCGATCCGGACGCGCGTCCGCCCCGCGGGCAGCACGGTCGTATCGTCGGCATCGATCTGCAGTGAGTTGTCGGGCATCCCTTGGACGGTTCTCAGATAAAGCCGGCCGGTGTCAAGGTGCAGATGGGTGAAGCCATCCTCGATTGCCAGCACGTCTATCTGCGATCCGCCGTCCAGGCGCAGCATGGAACCATCGGGAAGCTGGATTTCAACCCTGCTCCCTTCCGGAGACCAGACGCTGTCCCCCTCATCTAAAGGGGTGTTGACGGCAGCCGGCAGCCACTCATCCGTTTCGGGTGTCCTGATTGAAATGTCGCCGTACGTGGAGCGGATCCTGGCGGGTGAGATTGCAGCCGAGGAGAGTGTTGGCAGCAGTGCCAGTACCGTCAGGCATATAAAAATGAGCCGTTTCATTGATTCCTCCCTGCCCGGTTGGGGCTTAGAACGAACGATCAGTAGCTGAAGCTATTAACGCAAAGGCTGTGCCAGCGCCTATCTGTCGGTAATTATTGCCAGTCATGGTACGGTTTCCGGCCGCTTCTGCCGCATAAGAGGTCCCGCCGGATCTATTTGAAGTTGTCGATGATCCAGCGGGCAATACTGCGCCGTGCCGGCAGGTCGGGCAAGGCATCGACAGTGAACCAGCGGGCATCTTCCAACTCATGGTGATCGACACGGATCTCGCCGCCGGCATAGTCGGCAACGAAACCTGCCATCACCTGGGCGGGGAACGGCCAATTCTGACTCCCGACATAGCGGACATTGCAGATCTCGATGCCGGTTTCTTCCCGCACTTCCCTGACCGCGCACTCCTCCAGCGATTCGCCGAAGTCAACAAAACCGGCCACCAGGCTGTAGCGGCCAGGAGTCCATTCCTTCTTGCGGGTGAGCAGCAGTTCTGAGCCCCGCTTTACCAGCACGATGGCACAGGGATGGATGTGGGGGAAGTGGTCTGCTCCGCAGGAGGTACATTTCCTGCCCCAGCTGCCCGTCATCGGCCCGGTTTCCCCGCCGCAGCGGGAACAATGGCGACTCTGTTCTTGCCAGTGCAGGATCTGTTTTGCCAGTCCGGCCAGGGTCAGGGTCTGGATATCCAGACGTTCCCGGGCTGCATTGAAGGGCTCTGCGACGAACGGGGAGGGGAGGTTGACGCTGCTGCTGATGGCGAGAACCTGTACCGGTGTGCCGTGCCAGGTGCCGATACAGAGCGGCGGGTGTTTCGGTTCTATAACGTCCGGCAAGCGGTCCTGGGGGAGTGCCAGCCCTTGTCCGGCTTCCTCCACAATCACGTTGTTGCCCTGGATGATAACCCAGAATCCCGCGTCAGCCGGGGAGACCGTCCCCGGTGTCGTAAATTCGAAATCATTTTTCAGGGATGAAAAATTGAAGGGCAGATTGACCGCTTCGGGGTACGGTGAAGAGTGTGCCGAATCTTGCTCCGTTCCGGCAAGATGGTGTCTGACCGCCGCCTGCGCCGCCGGTCCCTTGCAGGTAGCCCATGGGGTGAATGACATTGCGTCTCTCCTTTAACTCATGACTATACATGAATGATCAAAATATTTCGACACGACTTGACTCACCACTGCTTTATCAACATAATGGCCCCATGTTTTCCGGCAACCGTACCCCACAACAGATTCTTTCCCTCGCTGTCCGTGCGCTACTCTGTCTGCTGCTTTCCTGGTATCTCTTCTGTCTACTGGTGCCCCCCGGCAACGGCAGCGTGGTCAGTGATGTCTCGTTTCCCCCCGGCAGCGGTATCCGCAAGCTGGCAGGGGACCTGAAGGAATGCGGAGTCATCCGCAGCAGCTGGCATTTTGTGCTGCTTACCCGGCTGCGGGGGCAGGCCCACCGCCTGAAGGCAGGGGAATACCGGATCAACGACGGCATGACCCCGTCGAGCATCCTGAAAAAGATCGCCGCCGGTGATGTCGATTACCGCCGTTTCTCACTCCCGGAGGGGTATTCCATCTATCAGGCGGCCGAATTGCTGGAACAGAAGGGGTATTTCAAGCGGGAGGAGTTTCTGGAAAAGTGCCGTGACCGGGCCCTGCTGGGTCGTCTCGGTATCAGCCAGGGGTCTGTGGAAGGGTATCTTTATCCTGCGACCTACAACCTGTCACGCAGCGGTGGGGTAGAGCAGCTGATCGGTCAGATGGTGGAACAATTCAACCGACGGTACGCGGAACTGGCAGGAGGAAAGGGGGAGGAGATCGGTTTGTCGCGCCACGGGCTGGTGACATTGGCCTCCCTGATCGAGAAGGAGGCGGTGTCCGCAGCTGAAAAGCCGTTGATATCATCGGTGTTCCATAACCGGCTCCGGATCGGCATGCCGCTACAGAGTGATCCGACAGCTGTGTACGGGGTGCGGGCATTTTCCGGCAAGGTCAGCAAGGGAGACATTGAGCGGCGCTCCCCCTACAATACCTACCTCATCAAAGGACTCCCGCCCGGGCCTATCGGCAATCCCGGTGCCGACGCGCTTGAGGCGGCGCTTCATCCCGCTTCGACAAAATACCTCTATTTCGTTGCCCGTCAGGATGGTACCCATCACTTCTCACGTACCCTCGAAGAACATAACCGGGCGGTACGGACCTACCTCAGGTAATCTCTTTCTACCACCGTTATTATGGCCGGCTGTCCGACGGCCTGCTCCTGATGTCGATTACGGTCACTTCGGGGGGCGCAAACAGACGCATGGGGGGACCCCATGTGCCGCTGCCGCGTGACACATGGATGGTTGATCCTCCCTCGATACTGCTTGTTCCGGCCGGGATCGGGAACTTCAAGCGTACCAACAGGTTGAAGGGGAACAACTGTCCTTTATGCACGTGACCGGATAATTGGAGATCGTAATGTCTGCCAGGTGAGCCGGTGACAATCGGCCGGTGTTTGAGGAGGGCAGTGAAGTGTTTTGACGGTATCGTGTCCAGCATACCCGCCTCAGGGGGAGCCTTTTCTTGGTGACGGGCCCCTCTGCCGGCGGCGTCATCGACTCCGCAGATGCTGATCCCCTGTTCCAGGGTGACACACCGGTCACGGAGGATCGTGAAGCCCGCCTTTTGCGTGAAATCCAGCGCATGATTCAAACCGGCATAGAACTCATGGTTGCCGGTAACGGCATATTTGCCCAACCTCGCTGGTGCCGCAGCCATCATCTGTGCCATCCGGTCCATTCCCGAACCGACGTCGTCCAGGGAGAGCCGCCCGTCGACCAGATCGCCGGTAGATACCAACAGGTCCGGCTCTGCTGACCGGACCTCATCCAGGACCGCCTGAAGCCGCCTTTCCCGGAACAGAATCCCCACGTGTACATCGGAAATCTGGACAATCCTGAGGGAGGGAACCGACGGGGGGAGCTTGTCGGTGGTCAGCGTCACCTGATCGGTCCTTATGTGACGGGCTTCATACAGCGCATAGAGGCTTGCGGCCAGGGCAATTATCAGGGCGAGTGAACAGGTGAAGCGGCTGTTCAGCAGGTCAGACGCCGGCATGCCGGTCCAGCGGTGCAGAAGCCAGCCGCCTGCGCGGAGCAGATCGGTTGCGGCCAGTGTTGTCCCGAGCAGGAAGACACAGCCCATCCAGATATAGCCGGGCCAGGCGATCGCCGCGGCAACCCTTACCCAGCCGCTGGTCTCGGCCAGACGAACCATGAGCGGCGCCAGGGTCATCAGCAACAGCCATGCCGACAGCAGGATGCTAATTGTGGGCGGGGGGGAATAGGCCGATCTGATCCGAAACAGTACGTAAAGGTTGATCCCGCCGTACAGCGAGAGAAAGGTAATCAGGAAGAGGGGCATGGGATATGCTCTTTGACGCCGCCGAAGGTCAGGCGGTGGATCGGAGAGGGGCCGAGACGCCGGATCGCCTCCAGGTGGGAAGCGCAGCCGTACCCCTTGTGTCCCGCCAGTCCATAGCCGGGATGGAGCAGATCAAGCTCCGCCATGAGCCGGTCCCGGGTGACCTTGGCAATGATTGAGGCGGCAGCGATGGAGAGACTGAGCGAATCACCTTTTTTGATCGTCTTCTGGGGGATGGACGAGTCGATGGTGCTGATGCCATCGATCAGGAGACAGTCGGGTGCGGGAGAGAGCTGATTAACTGCCTCCAGCATGGCATACCGGGTGGCCTGCAGGATGTTGATGCGATCGATCAGATCGGGATGCCCCATGCCGACCCCGACGGAGACCGCCTGTGCCATGATGACGTCATAGAGGCGCTCCCGCACCGTCGGAGAGAGCTTTTTGGAGTCATTGATACCGTCGATCCTCATCCCGGCAGGGAGGATGACCGCTGAAGCAACTACCGGCCCGGCAAGGGGGCCGCGCCCCGCTTCATCAATCCCGGCAACAAAACGGTAGCCCTGGCGTGCCGCCTGTTGTTCAAAGGCAAGCAGGTCGATCGGTTCCGGGGAAAAAAGAGTGGCTTGCGTCATAGTATGAAATCCGGAAAGAAAAAAGCCCCGCAGTGCGGGGCTTTTCTAGTTTTAGGCGGCAGCAATGTACTTGCGCTCGCGGATACGTGCGGCCTTGCCGCGCAGTTTGCGCAGGTAGTAGAGCTTGGCGCGACGGACATGGCCGCGGGTCATGACTTCGATCTTCTCTAGAATGGGAGAGTGGAGCGGGAAAACCCTCTCGACGCCGATGCCGTTGGAGATCTTGCGAACCGTGAACGACTCGCGCAGGCCACCGTTCTGACGGCCGATAACGACACCCTGGAAGGCCTGGATACGCTGCTTGTCGCCTTCGATGATCTTTACGTGGACCTTTACCGTGTCACCGACCTTGAACGGGGTGACGTTCTTCTTCATCTGCTCAAATTCCAGAAAATCGATGGTGTTCATTGGTACTTCCTCCTCTATCAGATGCTGTGATTGTTGGTGTGTGTATCTATCTATGTTGTTCCCCTCAGCCGGTCCAGCATGATGGCTGCCGCCGAACGGACGGAAAGGTGATTATATGTGCCGTTGCCTGCAATGGGCTCAAGTATGATGTCAGCAGCCTCGAAACAGTCATCCGTGAGCCCCCAGCCGGTACCCAGCAGGAGCAGATGGGGCGTTTCGGGCGAATCCTGGAGCTGCTGACGCAAATCCTTGAAGGTGGTGCATCCGGGGCGGGACGCTGCTCCGGTGATGACTGTTTTGACCGTCCGCTCATAGGCAGACTGGTAATCGGCCGTTGCCTCCTGCAGTGTGCTGCAGATCCTGACACAATCGAGGGCTTCCTTGCGGTCCGGGTTGTAGGATGAACCCCATCCCTCCTGCCAGTGTCCCGCGATGCGTCTGGCCAGCCCCTGTTGATCGACCGACGGCGTGACGATGTAGAATCGTTCAAGTCCGTATGTCCTGGAGGAACGGGCGATGTCGTGCAGGTCCAGGTTGGTCAGCGCGGTGGTAACCACTTCGCGGAGCTTGTTGTAGACCGGGTAGTGCAGCAGGGCTATGGCCAGATTCACGTCAGGACGCCCCATGGTCTCGATCCAGTTCGGCAAGCAGCTTCCGGTCTTCCGGGGTCAGCGCAATTCCTGCCAGCAGATCCGGTCGCAGCACCCTGGTTTTCCGCAGCGATTCTTTCCGCCGCCAACGTCTGATCAGTTCATGGTTACCTGACAGCAGAATGTCGGGAACCGCACTGCCTCTGAAAACGGGGGGGCGGGTGTACTG
>CAZSTJ010000194.1:0-6847 GCA_964609805.1 uncultured Geobacter sp.
GACCCCGCCCGCCGAATAAAACAGAACGGGGACAGGTTGCGTATCCCGCGGTCAGCCTGCCCCCTTCCTTCCGTTATCCTGCAATCACCTCTCAACCTGCAGCGTTTTTCCCCGCAAGATAACTTGTAATAAGACAGCGATACGACGGCAGGTGGTTTGAGAAAAGCGTCCCCAATCCCTCCACATCGTTGCGCCAGTCGCGATGTAGTTCGCACGCAACCCCAAACCAGCTCATGAGTTGGCAGCCGGCCTGCGTCATGCGCGCCCAGGCCGCATCACGGGTCGTCAGGTTAAAGGTGCCGGACGCGTCGGTGACCACAAACACCTCATACCCCTCCTCCCGGGCGGACAAGGCGGGAAACGCGACGCACACCTCAGTCACGATGCCGGCGATCAGCAGTTGCTTCTTGCCGGTCGCCTTGACGGCCTTCACGAAATCTTCGTTGTCCCATGCATTGATATTGCCGGGTCGCGCTATGTAAGGAGCGTCGGGGAAAAGGGCCTTCAGTTCCGGCACCAAAGGCCCGTTGGGACCATCCTCGAAACTGGTGGTCAGGATCGTGGGAAGTTTGAAATATTTGGCCGCATCGGCCAGTGCGAGGACGTTATTCTTGAAATCATCCGGCGTAAAATCGTGGACCAGATTGACCAGACCGGACTGATGATCGACAAGCAGAACCGCGACGTCATTCTTGTCGAGGCGGTTGTAGGTGAATTCGCTCTTCATACCTTCCTCCTCCCGTCGGGAAGCAGGTGTACAGCCGATACACCCGCTGTCCGGCACGTTAGTATGCTTCAGCTCATTCTACCATGCAGGCAGAAAAATGTATTCACCAGTGTCACCAGAATAATACCGGACGTCGCCCATCGACACAAAAGACGACCGCCGGGTCGCCTTTTGTCAATCAATACGAAACATGCTCACCACCAGCGCCAGAGCGCCAGGATCAGTACAATCAGAAAGACAATGATCAGGTTCATATAGGCCATAAAGAAGAACACCCGTTCGTGCAGCGGCGCCGGACGGGCAACTTCTGTCGTTAACCTCCCGACGGCCGGCAGTCGCTCCATCATCTCCCCCCCGTGGGGCGCCTGGGCCAGCACATCGGTTAGGTCGCTCCCCGCCTTATGCCGCCCCATATGGCTCCCCATCTTCCAGAAACGGCTCCCGGTGGCGTTGTATATCTGCCCGCCGTAGGCGAACAGGGCGGGTTTCCCCTCTCTGCCATCACAGAGCGCCAGTTCCTCGGCACTCATGTCGCCGCCGGTAATCGTCGGCACGCCGCCGTCGCGCTTCCTCCGCAGTTTTGGTCCGATAACGGTGATCACGAAGGCCGCAGAAATCACCATAACCAGATAGAGGGAGATCTTAACCAGCAGCAGGATGCCGAAGCGTGATTGCAGGAGCAGCTCCGGGGAGCCGACTCGAAACCTGGTCAGGATCACGCCGGTGATCCCCATGACAACCATGGAGAGAACGCCGACCCGCATCTCGCCTCGCGGCAGACCGCTGGAGGCATAGGCCGGCTTGAGTACCAGGTGGACGTAGAGAATCGTACCGAACCAGAGGAAGGCGGTCAGCAGGTGCAGGTAGCCGGCAAGGAAACGAACCCCTTTGAGAGTGGCTGACAGTGCAGGTTTCGCCGACTCTTTGGTGTGTGAAGCAGCGTACGCACCGCCGGTTGCGGTCAGTTCCCCGCCGCCGGCTGGGTCTACGTGACACGAGGCGCATTCCCGCCCGGTCTCCTGTGCATACTCTTCAGTGGCAAAGACGCTCATCGGGCAGGTCAAGGTCAAGGCCAGGGCCAGCAGGATCATCAGCGGATATCGTTTCATGGCATTGGTATAGCGGGTGCACGGGCCGATGTCAACGACACCATCATGGTTTTCGGCACAATCCCCACATAATGCGTATAACGGTTTTCGTCTTGCCTTCAAAGGACTACAATAGTCTCAAAACAGGTAACGTACCCTGTGACCGCGTCAGGAGGTGCTCCTATGAGACTCTTTATTGTCACATACCGCGAACAGTGTTACGCACTGATGCGCATTATGGTTGGATTCATGTTTCTCTGGCACGGCTGCCAAAAGCTTTTCAACTTCCCCTCCGGCATGCCTCCGGGAGTTCCCCCCTTCATCACCTATATTGCCGGCCCGATTGAACTGGTGGGAGGTATCCTGGTGATGATCGGCCTGTTCACCCACTGGGCCGCCTTCATATCAAGCGGGCAGATGGCCTTTGCCTACTGGATCGGCCACGGTACCAAGGCGTTTCTCCCTCTCGTCAACAATGGTGAACTGGCGGCACTGTACTGCTTCGTGTTCCTCTTCATCGCCGCCCGTGGAGGAGGCCTCTGGAGCCTGGATGCCCTACGGGGTGACGGAAAGGAGGAGTCCCCATGCAGGAATTTCTCGGCAGGATCCTCACCATAAATCTGATCATGACGACCCTGATCTTTTACCTGGCGGCCAGGATTTATCTCCTGCCCCGCCTGTCGGATCTGACGCCCCGAAGGGTGCTGGTGCCGATACTCCTATTGCACGCCTTGAGGCATCTGGGGTTGATGTTTCTGACCCCCGGCGCGGTCTACCCCGGCATGCCGCCCCAGTTTGCCTATCCGGCGGCTATCGGCGATTTCATCACCGCACTGCTGGCACTGGTGGCCCTCCCCCTGGTGACCGGTAACAGCCCCGCCGCCCGCTCGTTGCTATGGCTGTTCAACACCTTCGGCACCCTCGATCTGGTGCTGGCGATCACGCTGGCCACGGCCTACCGGGCGCCGCTCTTCATGGGCGCCGCCTACTGGATCCCGGCCTTCTGGGTCCCCGGACTGCTGGTCACGCACTACATCGTCTTTATCGTTCTGGTGCGGCACCGCGGAAGCCTGATTGAAAGTGACCGGGGAGGGGTCATGCGGTCATAACGAAAAATTCGCCATCCTCCTGAAACCACCGGGTGTATAATTATCTAAAGAGATGCGGGTTAGCGGTGCGCATCGTACATCAGGAACGGAAATGAAGGTGAGCGTATGAAGGTCCTCGACATCATCGTTACGACACTGCTGATAATCGGCGCCCTCAACTGGGGTCTGGTCGGTTTCTTCGGCTTCAACCTTGTCGGAACACTTTTCGGCGAGGCTACGGCAGTGACACGGCTGGTCTACGCCGTCGTCGGTCTCTGCGGATTGTATGAGGCATTCAGCTTCACAATCGGCTATCAGGCCATGCATCATCGCTGGTGCGATCTGCCGGCGGGAGCGAAGCATTAGCTGAGTATATACGCGGGCCTGGAGGAAACTTCAGGCCCGATTTTTTTTATTGAGTGAAAGGGAGCATTGCGACCTGTAATGCCCCGTCTACAGGACGCTACACCATGAAGACACGAGAAGACAACAATTTCAGCCAGGCTGCACCGCACCTGCGCGGCCTGCTCAGGCACTTTGCAGACCTGCGCGACGGCACCCACGGCGCCGGAGCGCTCAGTCGTTCCGACAAGGAGCAGCTCTTCGCCGAAGCCATCAGCTTCATCAATCCTTTTGCCCTGCAGGCCCTTGTTGAGATGAATCGGGAACTGCTGCTGGGGAACGGCACAGTCACCGCCGGCGGCTTCCTCCGGATGAATGACGGCGACTGTACTGCCCTCTGGACCCTCCGGTGGCCTGAGCAGGAACAGGCCGCCATCCCGCCGGTTACTATCGAAGCTTTCTTTGGCCGCTCTTTCCATCACCCGCACCTGCGGGGCGCCACCGTGGGCGTTTGGCCGCTGAACGTCTTCAGCGCCGACGATGCCTCGAACGAACTCCCGCTCCTGCGGGCCATTGCCGCCGCCGACCTGCACAATCTTGTCTTTCAGCGTGACTGGCGCATCATTCCGGCAATGACGCGAGGATAACTCCAGGAGCCCTT
Organism: uncultured Geobacter sp.; assembly: GCA_964609805.1. Lineage (GTDB taxonomy): Bacteria > Desulfobacterota > Desulfuromonadia > Geobacterales > Pseudopelobacteraceae > CAIPTY01. The sequence goes on from CAZSTJ010000194.1 coordinate 3,907, forward strand.
CCCGGGCTGTTTCAATCAAAACCGTCTGTGCTATACTGTAGGCACACGACGTGACACGGCGGCCGGCAGGACCGGCCCGGCTCCACGCCGGCGCGGGACCGACAAAGGTCGGGGGTGGATCATGACCAACGAGGAGATTGACAGAATCATCGAGCAGTATGCAGAAGAACGGCGTCACCAATCCAAAGAAACGGCCCAGAGGCATTTTCTGACCCGGGTCTACCTCTCCTGCAACGCAGGTGAAGTAGGCCGGTTCCTCAAGCATGTCAGGGGCCTGACCGTCTATTACATCGACAGCCTCTCCCTCTTCGACAACCCCTTCCGTAACGCCCAGGTCTGCTGGCTTGCCTACATGTTTCTGATCTTCGGTTTCAGCATCTACATGATTACCGACGACGACCTCCGCCTGGCAGGGATAGCCATCAGCACCGGCACCGTCATCTTCGGCACCTCACTCTGGAAGATCGTCTGGTCCCGCTGGCTGGATACGGACCTGGTGATCGCCTGTTACCGGGAGATTGTTGATCTCATCGATGGATTGCAGACAGTTCCGGAGACTATGGCCTCGAATCACCCGACAACGCGTAGGGCACATCAAGGCTGACCAGCCCGTTTGTGAACCCGACCATCGACCATGGCCGCTTACGCCGGCCCCCACGGTCAGGCTGAATGTCGGCTGAGGGCTGAACAGATCCTGCTCCCACCCACGCACCGGCAGAGAATCGGCAGGCCATGATGTTAGGTGTAGAAATCTCGGCACCACAAATTAGTAATATCTAATTTTACCTTGACAGATCACGTCAATAAGACTGAAATAAACTAACAAAGCATCTGTTGCAAAAGCCAAACTCTGAGCGATCAGGGGACGGAAAATCGTCGGGACTTGGTTTATATGTAGCAACCACCGATATCACAACTTTTCATTGTCATGTGATGTACCAAGTTAGCCGGATTGCCGGAGCAGCCACCGAATGGGCTGCACCAGTGCAATCCGGTTTTGTTTTGTGAATCGATTCAACAGTTCGACGGGACTAGCTAAGCTGGCGTGTTCCACCGTACACCCGGAAAAGGAGGTTGAGCCATGAGAAAGATACTGTGTACTTGCCTGATGCTATCTCTGTGGGTAATCCTGGAAGGTTCCAGTGTCTGGGCAATCGATGTCGGTTGGATGCAGGAGGGTGTGCGGGTCTGGTATTTCGGTGGAGTCGGCAGCGGTTCGTCTTCTGATGCGGAAGAGGCATATCTGCTCAACACGGTCAACGGCAGCAATGTACAGGTCACCAAACACTCCGGCATGAACCATTGGGGCACTACCAATGCGGCCACCACCACGTCCTACTCGTTTCTCGACAAGGGGCCGTTCTGGATGCACCCGCAGGTGCTGCAGACCCTCCAAAGCGGGGATCACTGGATGGGTTTCGAGATCGTCACCATCATCCGCTCCACCTATACCTACTCGATGCTTCCCTACCATTTCCTCCCCGCCAAGGCACTGTTCGATCTTCAACCTCAGCGGGAGGTGGTCAAAATCACCTATATGATCCCCGGGTTCAGCACCGGGACCGCCTATTTCGATGCGGAGACCGGACTCTGCCTGCTCTATTCACAGTTGAACGGCTATGTCGTCATCTTTTTCGTACTGAGTGAGATTAACTATGACTTTGCGACCCATCAGGCCTTTGCCGAGGACAATGGCCCACACACCGGATTCAAGTCATCCGTACTCGAACAACAGATGATGCCTTTTCCCGATAACAGAGGGGGGTACGTCTTTATCCAGTCGTCGGTAGAAACCCGTTACGGTCCTACCGTGGAGATGTGGGTATCAACCTCTGACAGCGGGTATATCACCACCTATATGCCCCCCTATGAGAGCTACTGTTTTTTCGGCGGTGTTCCAATCCTGCGACGCATGGACATGTCGCAGTCATCCAACTATCCTCCGGAGCAGTGGAACGAATATGGACAACACCTCTGGTGGTGGTTGCCTGCGGCTGCATTGCAGAATACGGCAATCAACGTCTTCGCGGTCCCCATGACGCGAACTGCCACCACCCCGTACACCTTCGCTGCCACCCAACAGGGGACCGGGTTGTACTTTACCAAGCTCTGGTTCGATAACGACGGCTACCTGACACAATTTGCGGCCAAACATTCGGCTACCGGGCTCGATCTCGATCCCGAATTTAACGCCCCCCTCTTTTACCAGAACAATGTGGTAGTTAACGGGCTGAGCTACTACAAAAACACCATGGGAAGGGCCGTGCCGCCGGTGGTCACCTACCGTCTGACCCTGACGGTGGTCAGCGACACAGCCAACAAGGGGGGCGGCTCCGTCCACGGCGATGGCGGCATCGCCTGCAGCGGCCTCGGGTCGAGCCCCTCGGGGATGAGCGGCACCTGCCAGGCAGACTTCACCTCCGGGACGAACGTCAACCTCTATCAGACCCCCGACGCCGACTCCACCTGGGCCGCCTGGACCGCGTCCGACTGCGGTAGCAACCAGGGTTGCCAGGTTCTGATGAACGGCGTCCAGAACGTCACAGTCACCTTCCCCTATTCCTTCATGGCCAGGGTGGGCTCCTCAAGCCAGGGGTGCGAATCACTCACCCAGGCCTACGGCTATGCCGGCCCGCTGGACACGATCTACGGCCGGGCTTGCACCTTCACGGAGGATGTGGTTTTGAGCGAAAGCAAAGAAGTCGTGCTCCTGGGAGGGCGCGATGCCTGGTACCAGCCGCAGGACGACTGGACGATCCTGCAGGGGAAGCTGACCATCCAGAGAGGCAAGCTGAAAGTGGAGAGACTGATGATCAGATGATCACCGTGAGGGAAATGCTCTATCAATAACACGGGGTGAGCGGGCAGCTACTGGACACCGCCCCATCGACCGGCCGGATTTGTGCCTGCCGCCAATCTCTACCAGTGTTCTGCATCGGAT
>CAZSTJ010000195.1:0-6751 GCA_964609805.1 uncultured Geobacter sp.
GACGCCCAGACCGTGACCGTGCGGGATCAGCTGCCGGTGGCGGGGGATGAGGAGATCAAGGTCACCCTGGATGAGCCGTCCATCAAGCCGGACGAGACCAGGGACGATGGCAGGATAACCTGGAAGCTGCCGATGAAGGCCGGGGAGAAGCGGGAATTGACCTTCGGTATCAGCGTGGAATATCCGAAGGACCGGGAAATCACAGGATTGTAACGGCAAACGTCTTGATTAACAGGGATGAACAGGATGGTACTTTCATCAGTCTGTTTATCGTTGCCATTGCAACCAATTCCCGGGCAACCGCGCCATGTTTGGGTTAAGCCTTATCCCGTTCATCCTGTGTATCCCTGTATGCCTGTAGTTCGTAGCCTGTTCTGTTGAATTCCGTCAAATGTTTGCGATAACGCAGCGGAACATGTTTCTGCTGCAGCACCGGATTATGCCGCTCTTTGATGGCGTGGCGCTGGAAATAGCGCTGCCAGAGAGCGGCATAGTCATGTTCGGCGGCAGTGAATCCCGGTTTACCAGCCAGCTCCACGCCACCGACCAGACGCCATGTTCTGAGATCGTAGAGCGCCGCCTGGGACCGCTTCAAGTCATGGATCATCCAGGGGGTGTCACCCACCCGCCCCGTGAAATGGGGGGCGATAAGCGGTAGGATATCCGCCTCCGGCTCGATCTGCGCATAGAGAAACCCCTCCTGCACCTCCCGGAAGCGGACGAACCCCTTGAATTTGTGAGCCTCGCGTGACACCTGACGGGCGATACGATTAACGGACCAGACCGGCTCCACCGTCAGCATCCCTTCCAGCCCCCTCCCCCGCTCCAGTCCCAGCTGCAGATAGCGCCACACCAGCCCCTCAATGGCGCTTCTCCTGCTCTGAAAGGCATACCGGGCCGTGGCAAAGGCCTCCTGCGAGACCGCCTCGACAAACCTGCGCCGGAAGGCCAGGGCGGTCTCCCGTACCGTCGCCACCTCAACAGGCTCACCGCCAAAGAGCCCCGGAAATCCCTCACAACCATGAGACGCAAACTCAGGGTTCCGGTCGGCCTGATCCAGACAACATGCAGCGGCACAGAGGAACCCTTCAAAGCTGCCGTCGTAGCGATAGAGTGCCATCAGAGTTCCCCCGTCAGGGCCGATGAATCGGTCGCCGGCGCAAACAGCTCCAGCTGATGAAGCCGGGCCGGGCGACGCTCCGGCGCCAGCAGCCGTTCCATCAGACGCGGGCCGTCCAGACGGATCCCCCCCAGATAGCGCCCCCCGGCGGTCAGGAAGTAGCGGGCACGTTTCAGCACCACCCCCAGCCGTTTCAACTCAGCCTCACCCAGCCGCGTGCCGCGCCGGGCCTGGATGATCCGCTGGGCCGAGCGGACGCCGATCCCCGGCACCCGCAGCAGGATCTCGTAGTCGGCCCGGTTGACCTCCACCGGGAACAGCTCCAGGTGGCGCAGCGCCCAGTCGCTCTTGGGATCAAAACGGGTATCCAGGTTGGGACGGGCCTCGTCCAGCAGTTCGTGGGCGGCAAAACCGTAGAAACGGAGCAGCCAGTCGGCCTGGTACAGGCGATGTTCCCGCAACAGCGGCGGGATCGGCAGTGCCGGCAGGCGCCGGTCGTCCGAGACCGGAATGAAGGCCGAATAGTAGACCCGCTTCAGGGCCAGGCGGCGGTAGAGCCCCTCCGAGAGGGTGATGATCTCCCGGTCGCTCTCCGGGGTGGCGCCGACGATCAGCTGAGTGCTCTGCCCGGCGGGGGCGAATTCAGCTGCCTTGCGCGATTGCTTGCGGGCATCGCGGGCCTCGACGATGAGGCCGTTCACCTGGCGCATGGGTGCAATGACCGCATCGCGCGGCTTGTCCGGCGCCAGGAGTTGCAGACTCTGCCGGGTGGGGAGTTCGATATTGATGCTGACCCGGTCGGCATAGCGACCGGCCCGGGCAATGAGGAGCGGATCGGCACCCGGCACAAGTTTGAGATGGATATAGCCGTTGAACCGCTCTTCCTCCCGCAGCTTGCGGACGACATCGATCAGGAGTTCCATGGTGTAATCCGCGGAACGGACCACGCCGGTGCTGAGAAAGAGCCCTTCAATGTAGTTGCGGCGGTAGAAATTGACCGTCAGCGCCACCACCTCATCGGGGGTAAAGGCGGCGCGGGGGATATCGTTGGATCTTCGGTTGAGGCAGTAGGCGCAGTCGTAGACGCAGGCGTTGGTGAGGAGGATCTTCAGGAGGGAGATGCAGCGGCCGTCGGCGGTCCAGGTGTGGCAGATGCCGCTGGCGGCGGTGCTGCCGAGCATGCCGGCACGACCACCCCGTTTCCCGCCGCTGGAAGAGCAGGAGACATCGTACTTGGCGCTGTCGGCCAGGATTTCCAGTCGTTCTTGCAGGGAGAGGGTCGGCATAGAGGGAGGATAGCATACCGGTGTGACAGAATCAGTCCCGGGGAGGCTCAGCTGTCGATATTTTCCTGATAGGTCACGCCCATGCTCCCCAGTTCCAGGGCAGCCAGACTGCCGGTCTCCGGCAGTCCGCCGAAGACACAGCCGTTATCGATCATCAGCTTGTTGCTTCCGAGGGACTCTTCCAGCTGGCGCCGTGAGACCGGGGTATGGCCGCAGATCAGCCTCCTCCCCCCGATGCGCCCCGGGTCCACATAAGAGGAGCGGGTCCAGAGCATGGCGCTGGTGTCACTGAAGGGATCGGCCGGTTCGAAGTTGAGTCCGGCATGGACAATGACGAACCGCTCCAGCAGGATGTAATGGGGAAGCGCCGCCAGGTACTCCCGGTAACGCCGGGGGATATCGCCCGGGCCGTCGGCCCCGAAACTCGCCAGGGTTTCCAGCCCGCCGTTGGCGGCCCACATACTCAGGTAGTGGTGGTCATTCCCGGTGTTGCGCAGCATCTCCTCATGGTTGCCCCGCACACTCCCGACCGCAATCCCCCGGCCATGCAGCTCGAAGATAAAATCCAGGACCCCTTTGCTGTCCGGGCCACGATCTATCAGGTCTCCCAGCAGGTAGATGCGGTCCTCGCGGGTGGGACGCAGCCGCCCGTCCACCAGCTGCCGCAGGGTGGCGGCACAGCCGTGGATATCGCCGATGACAAACGTTCTCCCCATGGCAGCCCCCGTCAGCGGGGAAATCCCCCCTCAAAGGCAGTCAGTTCGATCCCGCGGCGGTCACTGGGGATCTCCCGCGCCTGCAGCGCCTCCGGCAGTGCATCAGTCGGTCCGGGCAGACCCACCGCCGCCATGGCCTCCACCTGGTAGTCAGCCGGTATGTTCAGCTCCGTCCGGGCCCGGTCATAGTCGAACCCCTGCATGCCATGCACCACCAGCCCCCGCAGGTTCCCCTGCAGCGCCAGGCTCATCCAGGCGGCACCGCAATCGTAGGAGTGGGTGCGGCACGGTTTACCGTTATCAAACGTGGTGCGTGAGATGAACAGCAGCAGCACCGCAGCCTTCTCGCACCAGACCTTGTTCGCATCCAACAGCAGCCCGAAAAAAACCGGCCAGTGGGGGCTCGTCCGGGTAGCATAGAGTATCCGCCACGGCTGATTGTTCATGGATGAAGGGGCCCAGCGGGCCGCCTCGAAGATGGCACGCAGCTCGTCCTCCGGCAGTTCTGCGCCTGACATGGCCCGGGGGGACCAGCGGTCCACGAACAGCCGATTCACCCCGTTCGCCACAATGCGTACATCGCTCCCCTTGATCATGGCATATCCTTCCCGTCCCCGTCAGCGGGGGCATTATCATCTATGAGCCGAGCGGCCAGAAACAGGGCCAGAGAAACCGCCGCACAGATGCAGCCGACGGTGACGGCCAGCTGTCTCCCCTGCCAGAGGCCGGCGAACCAGTCATACATCTGGCTCCCCAGCAGGCTCATCTTGCCGCCATAGACCTCCAGTTCATGCCGGAAGGCCCTGGTATTGTGCAACTCCTCCACTATGCGGCTCTCTATGCTGTCATCAGCACGCAGATACAGGTAGAGCGAGAGAGCGCCGCCGAAGAGGAGCAAAACCAGCGAACAGAGATAGAATCTGTTGCGGAGTGTGGGTGCCCCCGCGGCGGCAACGGTCACCGGACTACCTGCAATACGAAGCATTTGAGGTATTCTGATTCGGGAAAGGAGAGCAGCACCGGGTGGTCCGGCGACTGGGAACGGGCCTCCACCAGCCGCACCTCACGCCGGGCCAGGCGCGCGGCGTTGACCAGCGTCTCACGGAACGGTTCGCGTCCCATGTGATAGGAGCAGGAACAGGTGATCAGGTGTCCACCCGGCTCCAGAAGTTCCAGGGCACGGCGGTTGACGGTCAGGTATCCTTTGGTCGCCTCGGCGATGTTCTTGCGGCTCTTGACAAAGGCGGGGGGGTCCATGACGACCACGCCGAATCGCCTCCCCTCATGCCCCAGGGTCCGCAGCCGTTCAAAGGCGTCGCACTCCTCGAAGCGGATCCGTTCGGCCACGCCGTTCAGCGCGGCATTAGCCCCGGCCTGGGCGATCGCCGCACCGGAGATGTCGATCCCCAGGACCGAGGAAGCACCGAACCGCGCGGCATGGATGGCCCAGCCGCCGCTGTAGCAGAAGCAATCCAGCACATCCCGTCCGGGCGCCAGGTCCCGCAGCAGCTGATGATTCTCCTTCTGGTCCAGAAAACCGCCGGTCTTCTGTCCCTGCTGCAGGTTCAGCCGGAAGCGGAGACCGTTCTCAACAACCTCAATCTGGTCAGGGATTTCCCCCAGCAGTATCTCCGTAGCCACCGGCAGCCCCTCCAGGGCTCGCACGGACACATCGTTGCGGGCAATGATCCCCTTCGGGGCAAAGACCCACCGCAGCGCCTCTATGATCAGGTCGCGCCGTTTCTCCATACCGGCGGAGAGGAACTGGAGCGACAGGAAGTCGCCATAGCGGTCCACCACCAGCCCAGGCAGGAAATCGCTCTCCCCGTAGACGGCACGGTACGCATTCGTTTCAGCGGCCCGGGGGTACAGGCGGAGCCGATGTGCCAGTGCGGCACGGATGCGTCCGTCGTAGAACTCGACGCTGTCGAGATCCTCACGGACACGCGACAACAGACGGAAGGCGATCAGCGAGCGGGGATTGTAGAAACCGCAGCCGAGAAATCCTCCCCCCGCGTCGTACAGTTCCGCCGCAGCACCGGGATCACGCTCCCCATCGATCCGCTCGATTTCGTTGCTGAATACCCAGGGGTGACCGCCCCGGATCCGGCGGTCTTCGTGTTTCTTGAGACGGAGAGAGGTCATGGTCGTATTCCCAATGCTTCGGCAATCGTCACCCGTTCCGGGAGACCGTCAACCTCGGCATGGGCCAGATAGAGGGCATTGACCGCCACCAGCAGCGTATTGAGTTTGTCCAGGTCAATGATGGCGGCGCCGGAAACCGGCTGACTCCCCTCCTCCAGGTTCAGGGGACAGCAGTCGGCCTTCCGTTCGTTCCCGTCGCTGTAGATGATCGGATAGCCGTGGGTGCGGCAGATGATCGGGCGGGCCTGATACAGCAGACAACGGTGATCTTCCAGCAGCGGGCAGCGTTCCCCGCCGGCAAGGCGGGCCACATGACGGAGAACGGCATCCTGCCGGGATCGGGGCAGTGATTCAAGGGAGGCCCGCAGGGCGGCCGCCTCCACCGGGAAGAGGGTGATCGCGGTGCAGCAGCTGCTGCACCCCTCGCCACAGGTAATCCGCTCCGCGAGCAGCTCGTGGATCCCCCGGCAGAGGGCATCAACGCGCTCCACGGTATGGCGGTAATTGTCAAGCAGATGGTCCATGGTCAACAGGTACCACACTTACGGTCTAAAAAAAAGGGCATGTTGCATAAATCCACCTGCAGCCGACACGGTTGCAAGGGCGGGGTAAATGTAGTACATAGAACATGCTTTATGCACACTCCCCTCGATTACGGATCGTTCCGATGAAGTTTCAACCCATAAAACCGAAGAAGGTTTCGTCCCAGATAGCGGAGCAGATCCGCACCTCCATTCTGGCCGGTGAATTCGCCCCGGGCGAAAAACTGCCGCCTGAGCGGGAACTGGCCGAGATGTTCGGGGTATCCCGCCCGTCGGTGCGCGAGGCGCTCAACATGCTGGCGGCGTCGGGTCTGGTCATGTCCTACCAGGGTGGAGGGACCGTCGTCATCTCGCTGGTGGAATCGGTGGCGGGCAACCCGCTGACGGAACTGATCCGGGTCCAGCAGGAGCGTGCACTTGACGTGATCGAGGTCCGCAAGGGGATGGAATCCTGGACCGCCTATTACGCGGCCGAACGGGCCCTTCCCGAGGATTTGCGGCGTCTGGAAGAGATCGTGGACGGGATGCGGCGGAATCTTGACGGGCTGAAACATTCGGAAGACCTGGACGCCAACTTCCACATCGTCATCGCCCGGGCAACCCACAACATCGTCTGGCTGCACATGATGCAGAGCCTGTTCGATGCCATGAAGGAATTTCAGCAGAGCGTCTGGCGTGCCGTGTATCTGACCAGTGAGGACCACCATCTACTCTACGCGCATCACCGGACAATCTTCGAAAGGATCAAGGCCCGCGATCCGGAAGGGGCCCGGGACGCCATGGGGATCCATTTGACCTTTGCCGAACAGCGGAGCACCGCCTTCGTTACCAATCAACTCCCCTGAGATCCTTCTCCTCTCGCCGGCATCACTTTCCGGTAAAGAACCTCTTCATCGATCGACCGACATCCCGGAACCATTCTCCCATGGAACGCCCCCCCTT
>CAZSTJ010000196.1:0-6686 GCA_964609805.1 uncultured Geobacter sp.
GCCTGATTCATCCAGATCCTTCAGGGCCTCTTCACCCAGATTCGGGATATCGGAGGTGATCTCCTCCTTGCCCAGTTTGGTATCACGGGCAACGCACTCGAACTCCTCGATATGGATCGAGGTGTAGCGGTCGTCCTTAACCATCTTCTCGGAAACCAGGATGGAGTCCTCGAAGTTGTAGCCGCCCCACGGCATGAAGGCAACGACCACGTTCTGCCCCAGGGCCAGCTCGCCCATCTCGGTGGAGGGGCCGTCGGCAATGACGTCGCCGCGCTTGACCTTGTCGCCGACCTTGACCACCGGCTTATTATTGATGCAGGTGTTCTGGTTGGAACGAGCAAACTTGATCAGGTTGTAGATGTCGACACCGGTACCGGTTTCGTCGAATTCGTCCTCATCGATCTTGACAACGATACGGGAAGCATCAACCGACTCGACCTCGCCATTGTGGCGTGCGATGACGGAAACACCCGAGTCCTTGGCGACGATCCGCTCCATGCCGGTACCCACGAGAGGTGAATCGGCACGCAGCAGGGGCACTGCCTGACGCTGCATGTTGGAACCCATCAGTGCGCGGTTCGCGTCGTCATTCTCCAGGAACGGTATCAGTGCTGCTGCAACCGACACCAGCTGCATCGGAGCAACGTCCATCAGTTCGATCTCGTCGCGATGCACCAGGATGAACTCGCCGCTCTTACGGGCAGAAACGTAATCGTTAACAAAGCGGCCGTTCTTGTCCACCTCGGCATTCGCCTGGGCAATGGCATGACCTTCCTCCTCGAGGGCCGAGAAGAAACGCACTTCGGTGGTCAGCTTGCCATCCTGAACGATACGGTACGGCGTCTCCACGAAACCGTGCTCGTTGATGCGGGCATAGGTTGAGAGTGAGGCGATCAGACCGATGTTCGGCCCCTCAGGAGTCTCAATCGGGCAGACACGGCCATAATGGGTCGGATGTACGTCACGGACCTCGAAGCCGGCACGCTCGCGGGTCAGACCGCCAGGTCCGAGAGCCGAAAGACGGCGCTTGTGGGTAACCTCGGAGAGCGGGTTGGTCTGGTCCATGAACTGGGAGAGCTGTGACGAACCGAAGAACTCCTTCACCACGGCCGAAACCGGCTTGGAGTTGATCAGGTCGTGCGGCATGAGGTTTTCGACCTCCTGCAGGCTCATGCGCTCCTTGATGGCACGCTCCATGCGGACCAGGCCGATGCGGTACTGGTTCTCCAGCAGCTCGCCCACGGCGCGGACACGACGATTGCCCAGGTGGTCGATATCATCAATGGTGCCACGGCCGTTTTTAAGGTCGATCAGGTAGCGAACGATCTCCAGGATATCATTGCGGGTGCTTTTCTGGATTCCATCGTTCCAGAGATCTTCGAATACCATCCGGTTACGGCGCAGCATCTCGATGGCACGGCGGTTCTCGTCGTACCCCCCCTGCTCTATCATGTCGGTCAGTTTGGTTGTTGCGGCATTCAGTGGCAGGGCGGCAAAAATCTCTTTCTGGAAGAAATCGGCATCCTTGATCAGGTTGTTAAGCTCGTGAACAAGCTGCTCCTTGAGTTTGTCCGAAGCAGCATGAGCCGTGTCAACCTTCTTGATTCCCTTGAGCAGCTCAGCCGGCAGTTTCGCTGACAGATATTTCGCGAACGGTTCATCGCCCTTCGTCAGCTTGGCAACAATACCGTCAAAACCGGTCACATCATCGACCGACAGCATGCAGGGGGCATTCAGGACGGTGCAGTCCGGCCACACCTTCAGGTCGAGCTTGTAGTTCAGCTTGAGCCGGCCAACAGCGGAGAGATCGTAGCGTTCGGGATTGAAGAAGAGATTGTCAAACAGCGCCAGGGAACTCTTCAGGGTCGGCGGATCGCCGGGACGCAGACGACGGTAGATCTCTATCAGCGCCTCGTCGGTTGTGCTGATCTTGTCGCTGACCAGGGTATCGCGGAATGATGAAGTAATATGAAGGTTATCGATAAAGAGAACCTTGAACGAGGTAACGCCACGGGACTTGATGTCCTCCAGCTTGTCGGCAGTGATCTCCTCGTTGCATTCCACCAGCACCTCGCCCGTGGACGGATCAACGATATCCGACGAGGCAAAACGGCCGATGATACCTTCTACATTGGTAGGAACCGACGCAATGCCGTGCTCTACCATCTTCTTGATGGAAGCCTTCGTGTACTTGCGGTTCGCCTTGACAATGACCTCGCCGTTTTTGGCGTCGGCCACATCGACGACAGCCTTCTGCAGCGTCAACAGCTCAGGTTCGATGCTCTTGGTGAACATGGTGCCGTTGAGGTAAATCTCTTCACTCTTGTAGTAATAGTTCAAGAGCTGTTCCGCCGAATAGCCGAGGGCCTTGAGCAACACGGTGGCCGGCATCTTGCGGCGCCGGTCGATACGGACATAGAGGATGTCCTTGTGGTCAAACTCGAAATCCAGCCATGAACCGCGGTACGGAATAACACGGGCAGAATAGAGCACCTTGCCGCTTGAATGGGTCTTGCCCTTGTCGTGATCGTAAAACACGCCTGGAGAGCGATGCAGCTGACTGACGATGACACGCTCGGTACCATTGATGATGAAGGTACCGTTGTCAGTCATCAACGGTATTTCGCCAAAGTAAACCTCTTGCTCCTTGATATCCTTGATAGCACGCACACCGGACTCTTTACCGGAATCCCAGATTACGAGCCGCACCTTGACCTTCATGGGGGCCGCGAAGGTCATGCCGCGCTGGTGGCACTCCTCCACATCGTACTTCGGCTTGTTGAGGACGTAGGATACGTATTCGAGGGACGCACTTTCACTGAAGTCCTTGATCGGGAACACGCTCCGGAACACCGCTTCAAGCCCGGAATTTTTACGGGATTCTGGTGGTACTTCCTGTTGCAGGAAACGCCGGTAGGAGTTTTTCTGAATATCTATAAGATTGGGGATATCGATGATGTTCTTGATCTTGGCGAAGTTTTTACGCAAGAGGGTGTTATTGGCGATCGAATAAGCCATGGCTTCTCCTTTGGCGAGTATCATAAAGATGTCCAGCGGCAACACACATAACTAGCTGGAATCACTGGCTATCGGAACGGAAGGTGTTTAGCCCAAACGGCACAAGCCAAGGCCGCTCAGGGCGACCTTGGCTTACATTTCAACAAAGGTACAGCGTATTATTTGATCTCGACTTCAGCGCCGGCTTCAACCAGCTGCTTCTTGGCGTCTTCGGCTTCTGCCTTGGATACGCCGGTCTTGATCGGTGCGGGGGCACCATCAACTGCGTCTTTAGCTTCTTTCAGGCCCAGGCTGGTCAGAGCGCGGACTACCTTGATAACGTTGATCTTGTTGGCACCGGCAGCCTTCAGAATAACGTCAAACTCGGTCTTCTCTTCTTCAGGTGCTGCAGCAGCTGCAGGCCCGGCAACAGCAACGGCAACCGGAGCGGCGGCGGAAACACCGAACTTGTCTTCGAGTTCCTTAACGAGCTCTGCGAGCTCCAGTACGGTCATGTTCTCGATGAAGCTGACGACATCTGCTTTGGTAATAGCCATTGTTCATTTCCTCCGAAATATTTTTTAAAAGTTGATGGTAAGATACCGATTAATTACCGGCTTTCTGAGCGCGGATAGCGTCCAGGGCACGGACGAGCGATCCCGGCAGCGCAGCGAGCACACCGACAAAGTTGGTTGCGGGTGCCTGCATGGAACCGAGCATCTTGGCAATGAGAACTTCACGCGACGGCAGATCGGCCAAGGCCTGGATCTGGCTGACGTCGATGACCTTGCCGGAAAGCACGCCGGCCTTCAGAACGAACTTGCCCTGCGGGTCCTTGGCGAACTTGCTGAGAACCTTGGCTGCACTGACCGGATCGTCATAGGAGATGGCGATGGCGGTCGGACCGGCCAGATACGGAGTGAGACATTCCATATCGGTGCCTTTGGCAGCACGGTCGAGCAGGGTGTTCTTGAACACCTTGTACTCTACCGAGGCACTACGAAGCTCGTTACGCAGGGTCGTGGCCTTCTCGACGGTCATACCGCGAAAATCGGCCAGAAAAACCGCCTTGGCGCGTGCGAGCCGCTCATGCATCTCGGTAACCAGTTCTTGCTTGTTATCTCTGTTCAAGCGACTTCCTCCTTTCTTTTGGTTGTGGGGGCTCCCCCGGCCAAAGTCAGGAGCGTGCAATAGTACACGAACCCAAGTCTCGGCAGGTCCGGTGCATCCGGATTAAGACGGCGCGCCTGCTGTCTTTGACTTTGGCAAACTGAAAACAGTTTATATCTGAGAAGTTACGTCGCTGATATCAAGGTTGATGCCGGCGCCCATGGTAGACGAAACCGAGATCTTCTTGATATAGGTGCCTTTGGCGGCTGACGGCTTGGCTTTTACCAGGGCCTCGACCAGCGCAAGCACATTACCCTTGAGCTTATCAGCCTCAAAGGAGACCTTGCCGACCGGAGCATGAATGATGCCGGCCTTCTCGACTCGGAACTCGACCTTACCGGCCTTGGATTCCTTGACAGCCTTACCGACCTCGAAGGTAACCGTCCCGACCTTCGGATTCGGCATCAGGCCGCGGGGGCCGAGGAGCTTACCGATCTTGCCGACAACACCCATCATGTCCGGGGTGGCAATCGCGGTATCAAAATCGAACCACCCTTCCTGAATCTTGGCGACCAGATCGTCTGCGCCGACAAAATCGGCACCGGCCTCAAGGGCCTCTTTCTCCTTCTCGCCTTTGGCGAAGACCAGGACACGAACATCCTTGCCGAGACCGTTAGGGAGAACAACCGCACCACGCACCATCTGATCGGCATGACGCGGGTCAACACCCAGTTTCACTGCGACATCAACGGTTTCATCAAACTTGGCGTAGGCAGCCTTTTTGACGACGTCAAGGGCAGTTCCGAGTTCATAGACCTTGGTCCTGTCAATCTGCGACATAGCCGCGGCGTGTTTTTTAGCACTCTTCGACATGATACAACCTCTCTTTATGATTCTCGTGAGTATAGAGAAGACTAAACTATATCAACACCCATGGAGCGGGCCGTTCCTTCAACCGTTCTCATGGCAGCTTCAACGGAAGCGGCGTTGAGATCCGGCATTTTCTTCTTGGCAATTTCCTCAACCTGGGCCTTGGTCAGCTTGCCGACCTTGGTTTTGTTTGGGACAGCGGACCCGCTCTGGATGCCGATAGCCTTCTTGATCAGAACCGGTACCGGCGGAGTCTTGGTAATAAAGGTGAAAGAACGGTCAGCATAGACCGTAATAACGACCGGAGTGATGGTCCCTTCCTCGGCCTGGGTCTTTGCGTTAAAAGCCTTGCAGAATTCCATGATGTTGACGCCGTGCTGGCCCAGGGCAGGACCAATCGGCGGCGACGGGTTTGCTTTGCCGGCGGGAATCTGCAGCTTGATATAGCCTGTAATCTTCTTTGCCATGTGGTGCTCCTTTGTGTGACTGATGCCTTTATCGGTACGTAACTTATGTTTATGATCAGTTTTTCTCTACCTGCATGAATTCGAGCTCTACCGGAGTAGCTCTGCCGAATATGGTTACCGTGACACGCAGCTTGCCTTTGTCAGGCTTCACATCCTCGACAATACCGGAGAAATTGAGGAAGGGACCATCGATGACACGAACGGTTTCGCCGACCTCGAACTGCACTTTGGGACGCGGCTTTTCAGCACCCTCTTCCATGCGACGGGTAATCTTTTCAACTTCCTCGTCCGCAATGGGAAATGGGGTATTGCCGCCGACAAAACCGGTTACCTTCGATGTTTCCTTGACGATGTGCCAGGTTTCATCGGTGAGCTCCATCTTAACCAGGATATAACCGGGGAAAAATTTACGTGAGGAGGTTTTCTTCTCCCCCTTTTTCAATTCAACAACCGTCTCCGAGGGGATCAGAATTTCGCTGAACAGTTCCTCAACACCTTCGTTCTTGATGCTTTCCAGCAAATTAAGCCGGACTTTGTTTTCAAAACCGGAATAAGTATGAACGCCGTACCACTTCATGGACATATATAAATCCTTTATCCCAGTATCAGTCGCATCAGTTTCGAGAGCACGATATCGCAGGCGCCCAAATAGACCGAGATCAGGAATACAATCGTGATAACCACGGTGGTGGTTGCAATCGTTTCCTTGCGGGTCGGCCAGGTTACCTTGCCGAGCTCAACCTTCACCGATTCAAAAAACGTCGTAATTTTTTGCATAACAACTCCTAACCCGTGCGCCCGCAGTGTCTGCGATAGCGTCATTACGGTAACCACGTGGTACTTCGTATGCAGCTGGGGTGAAATGGCAGGGCAGGAGGGATTCGAACTCTCAACACCCGGTTTTGGAGACCGGTGCTCTAACCGTTAGAGCTACTGCCCTGTACGCCTAACATCCATCAATCTGCTCAGATTACTTGGTTTCCTTGTGGGGAGTGTGCTTGCGGCAGAAACGGCAGTATTTGCTGAACTCAAGCTTTTCCGGCTTGGTTTTTTTATTCTTGGTTGTGGTGTAATTTCTCTGTTTGCACTCGGTGCAACCGAGCGTGATGATATCTCTCATTGCGACATCCTTTTGTATGAACTGAGAAAGCCCCCGGCCGCCAGCAGGCGACCGGGAACAATCAGATATTATTCAATAATCGAGCTGACGACGCCGGCGCCAACGGTACGGCCACCTTCGCG
>CAZSTJ010000197.1:0-6671 GCA_964609805.1 uncultured Geobacter sp.
CCCCAGGCGGGACCAGGCCCGGGGCGGTCGTAGCCGGGAACAGGGGGATGGACAACCGCTGCTGCTCCCAGTTGCCAGAGGCAGCCAAGATGCCGCGACCCTTGGCCAGGGCGGCGTCGGTGTCAGTGATCAGCGTATCGGTCACCATGGGCGCGATCACATCACCCGGGGATCCAGCCCGGGTGACCTTGGCCGAGATCCCGGCCGCGGTCGTGCCGGCAACAAAGGCGGCATTGAACTGGATCTTGGGCTCGAAGCCGCCGTCTATGGTCAGGATCATTGCCTCGGGAATGATCACCGCAGGGGTGGCCCCGGCCCACTGCCAGGGCATGACGCCGTAGCGCGGCAGCACCTGCACCACCTTGTTGGTGCGGTGGGTCTGCACGATTCCGTCAGCTGCGGCGGCAATAGCTTGGATGGCCTGCATGGGGGTCTGGTCGGCGATGGTCCAGGTGTTGCCCGGAACCAGCCAGTCCACCAGGTCCCAGTCCACGGTCCAGCCGCTCACCCCAGCCAGGGCCGCCTCATCGAGCGCGGCCTGGGCCAGCTGCTCGGCAGTGCGGGCTTGGGTCTCGGTCAAGCTGATCAGCGGGCCAAAGGGCGCGGCCAGGTTGGCCGAGCGGCTGCGGCCCGAGACCGAGCGATCCCCACCGGCAAATTTCCGGCTCTGGTTCCAACGGTCCACCTGCATGATCCAAAGGTGTCCGTTGATGTTGACCTCCACCTCCACTGGTGCGCCTGGCCGGAGAAGATCCAGGGCGGTCACCGAGCCCACGGTGGCATTGAGTGACCAGCAGAACGAGTCCACATCCATGGCCACGGTCAGACTGGTCACATCGATGGGCGTGCGCTCGGGCAACCGGGTGAGCAGGGCCGTGTTCAGCACGAAGTAGCACCTCCGGATCTCGCCGCTGGGGATTTGCCCGCCAGGAATATAATAATAGGCGTCGCGCCACCCTGAAGGCTCGCGCCAGCGGCAGCGCCGGTCATAAGTGAACTGGTCAAAATAGAAGGTGATGTGATCTTCATCCCCAACCTGGGACAGCGGCTTGTCGAGGTCGAAGCGGATGGCCCCGCCGGATGGTGGCTCATACCTGCGCCAGCAGATCTCGTTGTAATATTTCCGGCCCCAGAGGGTGTCGTGTAGCCGATCCTTGGCCGGCGGGTTGCGCCAGGGCGAATCGAACGGTCCAGGATCCCTGCTGCTAGCAGTGGTCCAGGGGATGTCATTGCCGACATTGAGCCGGGGCGGGTAGAGGTAGGACAGGGCCAGATCGGTGTCAGTATGCAATCCAAAGGAACCCCAGGGCAGACGCTGGCTGCGATCGGCAATGCCAAGATTGCGCCAGGGCAAGCACAGGGTTGCACTGTCTTCAAGGGCACAGCGGTCCCAGACCAGGCTGCGCTGGTGGTCCTTGGGCTCAGGCTGGGCCCAGCCGCAGGCCACCCCCTCTGCCAGGAGCGAGAGGGAACGCCGCCAACCACAGCGGTATGAACGGGACAATTGTCGATTGCCAGACCAGCCGCTGCCGGTGCGGCGATCACGGTTCGGGTATTTGCCCCAGAGAACATCAAAATCCGGGGTGAACCGTTCTGGTATTGAAATGGTCTCGCCAAAAACAATGGCGCCACCCGCCGGCGCCATGTAACCGGTGACCAGATACAGGTCGATGCTGCTGCCGCCCGGTGGAACATAGGCCACATCAAGCCCCCGTCACCTGGCTAACAAAATCAGCCACCTCGGCGTTGTAGTTGCCGGTGTGGTCAAGGGCCAGCA
This sequence comes from uncultured Geobacter sp., assembly GCA_964609805.1. GTDB lineage: Bacteria > Desulfobacterota > Desulfuromonadia > Geobacterales > Pseudopelobacteraceae > CAIPTY01. The sequence goes on from CAZSTJ010000197.1 coordinate 1,778, forward strand.
CAAGCAACTGCCGTTCGTCGAACTGGGCCAACCCCTTGATCTCCCATACCCCGGTGGTTGGATCGCTCCATTTCGAGGCAACGAGGACGAAGGCCACGCGATCAATGACCACCACAAGCCGCCGCCCTGGAGAGCCATCAACAAAGACGGTCCCGGCAAGGCGGTGGCGGTCGGTGCGCAAGGGGACAGTGCTCAATTTGATGATGTCGAAAATCATCACGCCCACCAGTCATCGAGCGAAATGAAGGTGTTTGCTTGCGTGCCGCCCATCGCTGTGTGACGGACACTGAGGAAGCTCTTGCCGTCGCTGTTAATTGACGCAAGCTGTCCGAAGGCCAACGGATGGCAGGGGTAATAGTGGCCTGGCATCCAGCCACGCATGCTATACGCAGTCGCATCGTTGACGTGTGGCGTGGAGATTAAGATTTGATCACCGCTGACCCATGGAATGCCGGAAGCGCCACACGCCCCGCCATCAGAGCCAGGGCCGCCGCCCCTTATCTGTAGGGCTGACACTGGCGTGTTGACCCCTGCGATGGTTCTCGGCATGTAAATACTGTTGTATCCAGTTCCTGCGCCCGAACTCGCGCTGTTTACCCCACCGATAGAACCGCCCCATGCGCCTGAAGTCAGGGCGCAGCAGAAATAGTCATCGCTTTTCCTGGGAATTAAATCGCCAAAGAAAAGTGTGCAGGTTTGAGCGGTTCCCCCTGGAATGGAAGCTGCTGAGTTGTTTGGCCAGATGAAGAGATAGAATGCCCTGTTGTCAGCGATCAACAGCCATGGACGCGGCGTTGTGTCAGCTCCGCTTGAGGTCTGGTAGGTGTTGCCATAGGTTGTGGCGAACGGACCAAGGCCAGCACTCTCGGAGGTCATGGTCTCAAAGGCTTTTATAATTGGCGTGTAGGTGTTTGCGCCTCCAGCGCCATCGGCCTGAAGATAGAACCCAGTCCCATCGGTCACGCTGTTGCGGAATGCGGCCTTGTCAAAGGTGGCGTTGACGTACTCACGGGTCCAGCCGGCAGCCGGCTTGCTGCCGTAGCCGGTAACCAGGCAGGCATAGAGGATGTCAGGCAGCGAACGCCGCTCGCCCCTGGCCACCGGGGCATTGGCGTCATCCCAGCGATAGACGATTGGTGCGCTCATTCCGCGTCTCCCCTGATCTGAATGGTGAACTGGTCGTTGGGCTCGGTCACCGGGCCCTGCAAGGTGGTGCGGGCAACCCACAGATCAGCATTGGCGCCGTCGGTGTTGAACCGGACCACGTTCCCCGATGCCCAACCCGATCCCCAACCACGGTAATCGATGAAGAAGAAGGGCTGACCCGTAGCCGGGTTGATTGGCTGGCAGTCGTTGGTGGTGTAGCCGGTGGCGACGATGCCCAACTTCTCGCCCATGACATAGAAGTCGGTCGGCCCGGTGAAGACGATGGCCCAGCGCTCCTTGACCGCGCCCTGGTTGGTGACCAGGATGGGGTAGTTGACCTCGTTATAGGTGGCGTTGGCCGCGTCTCCGATCAGAGTGTCGGACCAGGCATTGGTCCAGGTCTTCTGGTCAAAGAGATTGTAATACCGGCTGCGCAGGTCGCCGAACTTCAGGGCGCTGGAGACATAGGTGTCGCTGGCCGGGTAGGCGTGGGCCACGCCGTTTGCCAGGATAACCTGGCCGTTGATCTGCACCTGGGAGACCAGGCTCATGTCTTCGACCCGGTGCATGGCGAACAGCGGCTGGACGAATTCGGTCAGGTCCAGGGGGCTGGCCATGGTCAGGGTCTGGGCCTGCTCGCTCCAGGTGTACTTGGTCGAGGGCACGTATTGCTCGTTCGCGTCATACAGTTCCACGTGGCTGATGCCCTCGCGGGGCAGAGTGACGTGCTGCCCAGCGCTGAGCGGGTTGGGCAGTTGGGTGGTCTGGGTGTTGTGGATGACCACCACGTCGCCCGGCTTGACGATTGGAACTCGGCCATCGGCCGGCAGCCTCACCGGGTCCAGGCCCAACAGGTCGGCGTCCAGGGGAATGTAGCTGTAGGCCACGCAGGTGTAGACCAGGGAGTCAGCCACTGCCATCATCGGTTCCCAGATCATACCCCCGACCACATCATCGGGATCGTACCAAGTTTCCTCCTCCCGGCCGAAGGCGCTGACCATGGCGCCAAAGGCCAGGGCAACGATGCCGGTCTGGTAGTCGATGGAGCCCTTGATCATCGTTCCCCCGACCGTGCCGTCCATCTCGCCGCTGCCGGCGATCTGCGTCCCGTCGGCCATGACCCCGATCAACTGGAACGAACCCGGCCTCAGCGGCGCTCCCGGGGTGCGGAAGGTCACCGTGGGTAAAAACTGCCGACCGAACCTGGCCAGCAGCGAATGGACCGCGATGGTGTTGTCGCCGGTGTCGTAGGTGTCGAGGGTGACCAGGCCGGTGGTGTAGTCGATAGTCCCACACTCGGCCCCGAGCCCGGTTTTGGGATCCGGATTGCGGTAGATCTTGCCCAGGCGGTCGATGTAGCGCACCCCGCCCAGGGTGAAGTGGACGCTGCCGGGCATGATGGTCTTGCCGGTTATCCCCTTGGTCAGATCGATCTCGAAGGGCTTGGCCGGGGTGGTCTCGCTGGCCACCTCCTGCACCGAGGAGGCCAAGGCATAACTGCAGCCACCGGTGGAGGCGCCGACCACGTTGATCTGGTCGGTCTTCTCGGTGAGGACGTATCGAACCGGAGTTGGTACTGATGCTGATGGCACGGAATAGCCTCCTTAAATCTGCCAGGTGACGTTGATGTACTCGCGCTCGTAGTTCTGCTCCACCCGCGTTCCCTGAAGCGATCCCAGGTTGAGCTGGATCCGGCCGAGTACATAATCAATGGTCCCGGACAGCCCGGGGAGGGTCACGGTGATGGCTGGCAGGTTGTCCGGCGCGCCGTACAGAATTGGTGCGCCGATCTCGCCGCTGATCGTGCCGCCGAAACCAGGGGCCGACACCCCGCCGCCACCGTTGTCGCGAAGCAGGTAGTTGTGGCTGACGCCCTGTTGAAAGGTGACCGTTATACCCACGCTGACCGATCCTGGCTTGACCGGGGCCTCGGGTAGGTTGATGGTGAGCACGCCGCCGGCCATCCCGCCGCCGGCCGTGCCTATGACTGCTGGGTATCGGTCATGGTCAATGGTATAGACGCAACCAGGTTGGGGCAACGAAGTCGGGGTGAAGGCGAGCGCCCCGGTGGCGTAGTTGATCGATCCGGCCGCAGCCCCGGTAATGCCTCCGTTGCCGTTGTCCGTTGCCGTTGCCGTGCCTGCGCCGGATGGCCAGGTGATAACCACGCTGCCAGGCTTGACCGGCACGTTTTGCAGCTGGTGGGTAATCTCGGCCACCTCGACGGTCACGTTCTGGCGGATGTCCACAACCTCCACCGGGCTGCCCCAGGCGTAGAGCACGGCGCTATCGACATCGGGCAGGGCCGCGCAGGTGAGGATCAGCGAGCCGGTGGCATAGTTGACCGTGCCGGTACCGGTGCCCTCGATGTCCGGCACCAAGGTGCCGTTGCCATTGTCGCGCAGTCGGTACCATTTACCCTGGCTCATGTAGTCGACGATCACCGTGTTGCGCACGGGCAGCGGTTCCATGATGGCGGTATAGTTGTATCCCTGGTTTGCCAGGCTGATCGGCTCGACGAGCGAATTACAGACTCTGGTCAGGGCCGTGCCGATGATGGCGGTCGCGGTTGCGGTGGTGGTCGAGTTGGCCACCTCGGCAAAGGTGATCGTACCGGTGCCATAATCCACAGTCCCGCGCTGGGCCGTACCTTCGTAGAGCATGCCGCCGCCGTCGTCGGTGTAGGTGTGGCTGCCATGCACCACGCTCAGGCTCCCCGGTTTGATGCCCCGGCCAAAGTGCAGTTGTGCCCCGACCGTCATGGCGAAGCTGACCACGGTCACGGTGTAGGGGACGCCACTGCCCTGCACTGGCCCGGCCTCGCCCACACTGAGGTCGACCATGGGTGACTCGCCCTGGGCTGATGGTACCAGGTGCGTGTAGATCGAATTGACGTTAATGGCCACGTCGCCTTGGTTGATCGCAGCCGTGGGCAGCATGACGCCGTAATATTTGGCCGCGTCGCGAACCACGGTGGTGTAGACCGTGGTGGCCACCGAGTCGTTCTTGGTGATCTCCACGCCGGTCTGGTTCTCGCGCAGCGGCTCGCCGATATCCACCTTGAAAATGTCTCGGGCAAAACTCATGGCCGTGGCACCGTACTGGCTGTCCGAGGTCGAGTTGAACTCGGACCTGGTGACCTCCACTGCCGTGATACGGACGTACTGGCCGCTGCCTCCGGTCAGATAGAGCACGTCGCCGATGCGTGGCGAAGGGGTGCCCTTGATGGCGAAGATGGCGAGCTGCCGGGAGCCGGCCGGGTGATTGCCCCAGAGCCAACCGGGGAAGCGCGGCCCCATGACCACATAACTCTCGATGTAGTTGCGTGCCGCGGTGCGTTCGTCGTTGGGGTCAAAGGTCGAGAACAGGCAGACGTTGACGTTGGGATCTGCCGCCGGTACCGAGAGAGTGACGTGTGAGCCGTTGTAGGTGTCGTTGTCCGCGGTCTGGATGCTGACAAAGGCCTTGCGCAGGCTGACCCGGCCATAGACCCGGTCGAGACGGCTGATGTCCGGGAAGAGGTTGTTGACGTTGCCGTCCACGATCTCGTTGCCGGTCATGCGGCCACCGCCATCGTCGGTATCGGCGAGGCGCTGGCTGGCCATGAGTTTTACATCTTCGACTGATATGGGCATTGCTTCTCCAGTTTGCCGAGGACAGGATGAATCCTGTCCCACGGATGGCTGCTAGACTTCCATGAGGCGCAGGGTAAGGGTGTAATAGTCGGCGTCGGCCGGGGTGTTGTAGG
>CAZSTJ010000198.1:0-6647 GCA_964609805.1 uncultured Geobacter sp.
CCCCTTCCGTTACCACGGTCCCGGCCGGGACCCGCTCCGTCACCTTCAGCGTAAACTCCACCTCACCCTCCTGGTTGTATGCCACTACCCGGCTTCCGTCAGTCAGCCCCCGCTCCACGGCATCGGCCGGGTTCATCAGCAGTTCCATGGAATTCTGCCGTTCGCGTAATCCATCCTGCTCGTAGAAGCTGGAGTTGAGCGCCTGGGGAGTCGCTGCCGGCTGCAGCCGGAGCGGGAGGCCGTCCTCTGCGGCATGGGGCGGCAGGGGACGGGGCAGCGGGTGCTCCTCCCGCTGGTTGAGGATCTCGATCCTTCCGGATGGTGTCAGCCATCTGCCACGGTCAGGAGGCGTCAGCAGGACCGGTTCTCCCCGGCGCAAACGTTCCGTCACGTCCTTGTCACGCCACGGGGTGTCGTCATTCAGCAAACCCTCGATCAGCTCGTCGGCCGAATGTTGGAAAAACGGCTCGTTCCATCCCATTCCTGCTGCCAGCAGACAGAAAACCTCCCAGTTGCTCTTTGCCTCGCCGACCGGCGGGATGACCGTCCCGCAGCGTTGGGCAGTATAACTGCCGTAGCAGCGATAGAGGTCAGGGTGCTCCAGGGAACTGGTGGCCGGCAGGACGATGTCCGCGTAACGTGCGGTATCGGTCAGGAAACGTTCGTGCACGACGGTGAAGAGGTCGTCATGCAGGAGCCCACTGATGACCTGGTTCTGGTCCGGGGCGATGGAGGCGGGGTTCGAGTGATAGACGTAGAGTGACGTCACCGGCGGATCGTTCAATTGGGTGAGGGCGTGCCCCAGCTGGTTCATGCTGACCAGCCGGGTCGGCCGGACCATGAAATCCTCGCGGGTAACGACGGCGGCCAAGGGAAAGGCGGCACCGGTGGAGGTGCCGGGGAAGACCCCGCCCCCCCGCTGCCAGGCACCGCTGACCGCCGGCAGGCAGGCGATGCTGCGAACGGTCATGGCGCCGTTGCCGTAGCGGGTCAGGCCGCTCCCCAGACGGACGAAGGGGCGATGGGACAGTGCGAACTCCCGTGCCAGCCGTTCGATGACCGCCGTCGGCAGGCCACAGAGCGGGGACATCTGTTCGGGGGAACAGTCCGGCAGGATCTGCTGCTCGAATTCGTCGAAACCTGTGACGTTGGCATTAATGAAGGCCCGGTCGGCAAGGCCGTCCCGAACCATAACATGGATCATCCCCAGTGCCAGTGCGCCGTCTCCGCCCGGTTTGACAATGAAGGCCTCATCCGCGACATCGCAGGTGGGAGTGCGGTAGGTGTCGATGGCCCAGACCCGCGCCCCGCGCCTGCGGGCCTCCCGGGCATCCCGCATGGCATGGATGCTGGTGGCCACGGCGTTGATCCCCCAGAGCATAACGAGATCGCTCTCCAGGACCGCCTCCGGATTCATGGCCGGCATATCCCCCATGACCGCCTTCCAGCCGGCATCCTTGGCCGGTGAACAGATGGTCCGCTCCAGCCGTGAGGCCCCCAGCTTGTGGAAGAAGGGGTGGCCGCTGTTCCTCTGCACCAGCCCCATGGTGCCGGCGTAGGAGTAGGGGAGGACGGTTTCACCGCCATGCTCTGCGATCAGCTCTTTCCATCTGCTGCAGATCCGTTCAATCGCCTCTGTCCACGGGATCGGTGCGAACTCGCCGCTCCCCTTGGGGCCGATCCGCATGAGCGGTGTCGTCAGGCGGCGCGGCGAATGAACGGTCCGCTCGTAATGGAGCATCTTGGGGCAGAGCAGCCCGCGGGTGACCGGGTGGTCAGGGTCGCCGGTCACCCGGACGGCGCGGCCGTTCTCCACCTCCACCAGCAGGCCGCAGGTGTCAGGGCAATCATAGGGGCAGACGGAGCGATGGATGGTCATGGTGTTTCCTTATATTTATAACGGTGATGAGGTGCAGCGGGTTCACCGCTGCCGCCGATGCTTGGCGTTTTAGTCCACATTGTTCCGGTTCAGTCGTTCTTCTTGCCAATTTCAAATCAGCATGTTATTGTACAACATCTTGTCATTATGGAGGCGGTTATGCAGGCTATTTCATACAGTGAAGCACGCCATGCCCTAAAGAATGTGATGGACGATGCTTGCAACAACCATGAACCGATCCTGATCACGCGTCGAAAGGGTGAGAGCGTGGTTCTCGTAAGTTTGGAAGACTATGAATCCATTATAGAGAGCGAATATTTGCTCTCAAGCCCTGCCAATGCTTCACGACTGCTACAATCGCTTAAAGAGGCACAGTCCGGCAAGCGGACGCCCATGGATGCCCTTGGGCTATGAATGTCACTTTCACACCAACTGCCCTCGACGACCTGCGTTATTGGCTCAAGACTGACAAACGCCAGGCAGAACGGGTCTTAGCGCTTCTCGAAGAAATCCGGCGAACCCCTTTTGAGGGGACAGGAAAACCAGAACCACTTCGTTTTCAGCTTGCCGGTTGTTGGTCGCGCCGGATTGATAGGGAACATCGGCTTGTTTACCAAGTGGAAGAAACAGAGATTGTAGTTATCGCCTGTCGCTATCATTATTGAGCTGGTTTTCTGTCACTTTAATGTTATCTTTTTCCTCTACGAACCATCCTTCCTGACCCGCATGTCCTCTGACTTTCCAAGCTCTAAAGTCTTTTCCGTATCCCATGCGAAGAACCATTATGTGTTCTCCGGCCAGTATTTTACCTGATTCTCTGTTTAAAGCAGGGTAATCCTGCGGAGCTTTCTCAAGGAGAGTGATCGTTTTCAGGACCGTAATTTCGTGTTTTCGATCCGAAACAACATCATTGATCCAAAGTGCGGCAATTAAGAGAATGAGCACCATGCTAACTATTGAAAAGTTATTTATCATTTTCTTCATTTCGCCAACGGGGTCGAGGCGCACCGGCGGAGCGTAGCGAAGACCGCGTGCCGCCGAGTGGTTGTAGCTACATTTTCAAGAGTTCTTCCCTGTCAAACCCAGCTGCTTCCAAATCCTGCATAATATCTTCCGGCATGTAATTCGGCAGCGCCCTTGCCCGGCGACGGGACCGTTTCGGGTCTTGTGGAGTCAACCATTTTTGGATTTTATCTTCAGAAACAGATACGTGCTCTTCCCAGATGATTTCCGCGCCATCTTGTACTCCGTCCAGTAGCTCGTAGAGGCACCGGATACCTCTGAATTTTAAATCGACGTTTTTTCCGTCGGTGTTCTTGTATGAAATTGCACTTTCCTCGCCTTTAGCATTTGCCTTTTTCTCTGCCTGCGATTCGCTCTTTGCGCGGATCAGATGTGTGTTGATGTGGACAACGTTCCGAGGTTCATCTTCAATTGCGTGCTCCAGCACCAACTCCGCCAGATACCATCCCATAGACTCACCTATTGCCTTTAATCATCTTTTTTATTCTTCTGCTACAACTCGTTGTTAGTAGGTTTCCGTATATTGGGAACATATTACCAATATACGGAATTTATTCCCAATATACGGAACCCGGCATCTTCCCAGAGTTGGGAGCCTGTCTGGTGCTGTCTTTACCCATTCTTCTGATTGATCAAACTCACAATCACCTTGACGATGGTTTCCTTCTCCTCAGGCCGGCTTTCGGCAATCAAAAGTGTCAGCGCCACCAGGGCATTGTCGGCCAGCCGCTTACTGCCGTCCGGCCGGTAGAGGACGCCGTTTGTGCCGAGGAAGTAGATGAACAGGGCGGCGGCAATGCGTTTATTGCCGTCGCTGAAGGCATGGTTCTTCACTACGAAGTAGAGCAGGTTGGCGCCTTTTTCCTCGATGCTGGGATACAACTCCTTGCCGTCGAAGGTCTGGTAGATAGCGCCGAGGGCGCTCTTGAATCCCTGATCCTTCTCGATGCCGAACAGACCATCAAACTCACCCTTCATAGAGCCGACAATCCCGATGGCCTCTTCGTAATCGAGGAAGTGCAGCGCTTTCGGCGTCGTCCCCTCAATCGCCAGGGTGCCATGGTCATAGCGGTCCAGCAGGTTCAGGGCATAGGCATAGTCGGTGATGACCCGCAGCACATCCTTGCCCGTTTCGCTTACCAATTCCTGATTGGCGAGGGTACGGGCCAGCAGCTCCACGCTTCGCTGCATCTCGGCCAGCTTCTCCGCCTGTTCGCGAAAACGCTGCTCGTTGAGGGTGTATCCCTTGACGATGTGGTTACGGAGTACTTGAGTAGCCCACTGGCGAAAACGAGTGCCCTGTTGCGACTTGACGCGATAGCCGACAGAGATGATAACGTCGAGGTTGTAGAAACGAATTGTCCTTCGTACCTGTCTGCCCCCCTCCTTTTGAACTACCGAGGATTCCTCGGCAGTTGCCTCAGGCTGCAACTCGCCTTCTTTATAAGCGTTGCGAATATGCAGACTAATGGTGTCGCTGTCCTTGCCAAACAGTTCGGCCATCTGTTTTTGCGTCAGCCAAACGGTCTCATGGTCAAGGCGCACGTCAAGGGCAGTGGTCCCGTCGGGACTTTGGTAGATAATTACGTTGTTCGTGTCGTTCGTTTCCATTTTTTGAATCTACAAGAAAAATTGCCTTGCGGCAAGAAATGCATTATAACAATTTCACGCAATTAACGACTATTTGCAGGATTTTGGGAGGCCCCGTGACCCAGCAGCCAGAGATAGCCCATTACGCCGTTTCGGTGGTAGGCAAGGACCGCACCGGTATTGTGGCCGGCATCGCCGAGGTGTTCTTTCGCCTGGGATGCAATATCGCCGACTCCAGCTGCACCATGCTGGCCGGCGAGTTCGCCATGATCCTGATTGTCTCCCATCCGCGCCCCTTCACCAAGGCGCGGCTGCATGACGAGTTGAAGCCGGTCTGTGACAATCTGGGGATGTCGCTGGCGGTGCGTTCACTGCATGCCGATGAGGTGAACCGCCAAGAGACCGATAGCGATATCTGTCTGATCTCGGTCTACGGTGCCGACCAGCCGGGGATAGTGTATCGCGTGACCAGTGAACTGGCAGAGATTGGTGTCAATATCATGGACCTGAACACCAAGCTGATCGGAACACCGGAAGAACCGGTGTATGTGATGATGCTGGAGGTGGCCATTCCTGCAGGGCAGACTCCGGAAGGGGTCGAAGGGTTGCTGGGTGATCTCAAGAAGGAGCTTAATGTGGAAATCGGGGTGCGCCTGGTAACACCGGTTTCACTGTAACGTATGGCAATTCAACCCATCCTCCGTTATCCCCATCCAGTGCTGAAGAAGCTCTGCAGCCGGGTGGAGATTATCGACAATTCAATCCAGACCCTCATTGCCGACCTGCTGGACACCATGCGGGCCGGACCCGGCTCCGTTGGGGTGGCGGCACCGCAGATCGGGGTCACCTTGCGGGTCTGCGTGGTGGACGTCTCGAACAGCCGGCACGGCAGGGACAATAACCACGGTCTGCTGCGCATGATCAATCCGGAGATTACCGCCCGGGATGGAGTGGCGATCATGCGCGAGGGATGCATGAGCGTGCCGGACTATACCGGCGATGTGGAGCGTGCCACAGCTATCACGGTCCGCTTCCGCGAGCCCGACGGTGATCTGCGGGTGGTGGAGGCCAGCGGTTTCGAAGCGGTGGCTATCCAGCACGAGATGGATCACCTGGACGGGGTACTCTTCCTGGATCGAATCGTGAGCATCAAGACAGGATTGTTCCGGCGCAAGAACTATGCGTAGGACGGTTGATCATCCTCTACAAAGGGCATGAAGGATCGCTGAGTAAAATGTTGGGAGAGTTCTCTATGTCGGAGTTGCTGACCAAGAAAGAACAGAAGGACCTGCTGAAGATCGCCCGTGATGCCATTGTGTCGTATGTCTCCACCGGCAATGTTCCGATCATTGAAAGGACCTCGAAGGGATTACTCCTGGAAAGCGGCTGTTTCGTGACCATCAAACAGGGGGGGCAACTGCGGGGATGCATCGGCAATTTCGTCTCCGACCGGCCGCTGTACGAACTGGTACAGGAGATGGCGGTCTCGGCTGCGACCCGCGATCCGCGCTTCTACCCCATGAAAGAGCCCGATCTGGCGGATTTCGAGTTGGATATCTCGGTATTGTCGCCGCTCCGGCTGGCGGAGTCGGTTGACGAGATCGAGGTGGGAACCCACGGGATCTATATCGTCAAGGGGAGCTACCGCGGGGTGCTGCTGCCCCAGGTGGCCACGGAGTACGGCTGGGACCGGGAGACCTTCCTGAATCACACCTGTCAGAAGGCCGGACTGCCGGACAATGCCTGGCAGAAGGAGTGCGAGATATATATCTTCAGCGCCCAGGTGTTCGGGGAGAAATAGGCCGCTTCCACATCAAGGCGCTATCGGCGTTGGCTCGTCTTCGGATCCTCAACGTACCTGGGGTACGCCTCGTCACCTCATTCCTCGCCGCCTTGATATCATCCTTGATCTGAAACCGGAATACAATGAATGAACACAAAAAAGGGGATGACCGTAGCGGTCATCCCCTTTTTCATTTCAGCTAAGCCGGGTCGAATCAGGCCAGGGCGGCGTGGGCCGCTGCCAGGCGGGCGATAGGTACCCGGAAGGGAGAGCAGGATACGTAATCGAGGCCGATGTTGTGGCAGAAAATAACCGATGACGGATCACCGCCATGCTCGCCGCAGATGCCGAGCTTGATGTTCGGGCGGGTGG
>CAZSTJ010000199.1:0-6626 GCA_964609805.1 uncultured Geobacter sp.
TCGCAGTACTGGTGATTGGAGTAGTCAGCGCTTTCGCCTTCTCGCTTGGCAAGTACGAAAAAGTTAAGGTGAGTGGTGATGTAGCAACCATAGCGGTAGACAAGGTATCCGACGGTAAGGCACATTTTTTCAAATTCAGCGATGGCGGCAAGGAAATCGCCTTTTTCGTCGCCAAGGCTGCCGATGGCAGCTACAAGGCCGCCTTCGACGCCTGTGACTCCTGCTACAAGTCAAAGAAAGGGTATGAGCAGCAGGGTGACAAGATGAACTGCAAGAACTGCAACCAGAAATTTGCCATCGCCAAACTCGGCCCCAATGCAACCGGCGGTTGCAACCCCGGTTATCTCCCCAGCCAGGTCACTGGCGGCAGTGTGGTGATCAAGGTTTCAGACCTCAAAAACGGCGCGAGATACTTCTGATGAAACTGCACACCATATCCATCAACAATCTGAAACGCCGCAAGGCCAAGATGGCATTCCTGACCATCGGCCTGATGGTGGGGATCGCCACTATCGTCACCCTGGTGACCCTGACCCGTTCTATGTCCAGTGACATCGAACGAAAAATGGACGAATTCGGCGCTAATATTCTGGTCACCCCTCAAAGCAATGGTCTGGCAATGAATTACGGAGGCATCAGCCTGGGTGGGGTCACCTTTGACCAGCGGGAGATACGGGAAGAGGATCTGGCCAAGATCAAGACCATCCAGAACCACAAGAACATCTCGGCCATCAGCCCGAAAGTGCTTGGCGGCATCACAGTCAATAATCACGATGTACTGCTGGTGGGGGTCCATTTCGAGAGTGAACTGAAAATGAAACAGTGGTGGAAGGTCTTCGGCAATGAGCCCAAGGCCGAGCACGATCTGTTGCTGGGGACTGATGCTGCCAAGGTGTTGAACGTCTCCCCAGGCGACAATCTGACTCTCAAGGGTGAGCAGTTCACCGTAGCAGGGGTGCTGGAGCAGACAGGGTCCCAGGATGATTCACTGGTCTTCGCTAGCCTGCCTAAGGCGCAGAAGCTGCTCGGCAAAGAAGGAAAGATCACCTTGGCCGAGGTGGCGGCCCTTTGTTCCGGTTGCCCCATTGGCGACATGGTGACCCAGATTGCCGAGAAACTGCCGGACGCAAAGGTTTCGGCCATCCAGCAGGTGGTGGAAGGGCGTCTCAAGGCGCTGGATCAGTTCAAACGTTTTTCCTATGCCATGGCCGGGGTGGTGGTTTTCATCGGCTCCCTGATCGTTTTTGTCACCATGATGGGAAGCGTCAACGAGCGGACCACCGAGATCGGCGTATTCCGGGCCATAGGCTTCCGCAAGACCCACATCATGCGGATCATCCTCCTGGAGGCGGCACTGGTCAGTTTATTGGCCGGTTTCCTGGGCTATGCCGTCGGTATGGGTGGTGCAAAGCTAGCCTTGCCCTTCATGGCTGAGAGCAAAAATGCCCATCTTATATGGGATTCAACAATAGCATTCGGATCAATAGGCCTGGCATTGACATTAGGGCTTCTGGCCAGCCTCTACCCGGCGCTGCATGCCAGCAAGATGGACCCTACTGAAGCTTTGCGCGCGCTTTAATACGAGGAAATTATGGCACTCATCGAAATTAAGAATGTGAAGAAGCAGTACACCAGCGGCGAAGACGTAGTCGAAGCACTGCGCGGTGTGGATATCAGTATCGAGGCTGGTGAATTCATCACCATCATGGGTCAGTCAGGCTCCGGCAAAAGCACCTTGCTGTCGGTTCTTGGTGGCATGAACCATCCCACCTTCGGCGATGTGGAAATGGCCGGAGTCAAACTATATGAACTGCCGGGAGAGAAGCTGGCCGATTTCAGGGCGCAGAACCTTGGGTTTGTCTTCCAGTCGTTCCACCTGATTCAGTATCTGACCGCCATCGAGAATGTCATGCTGCCGCTGGCCATTGTGAAGATGAGCACGGAGGCCAAGAAAACCGCAGCTCGCCAGGCGCTGGAGCGGGTCGGTCTCGGTGCAAAGTTGGACCGGCTCCCTAATCAGCTCTCGGGCGGTGAGCAGGAGCGCGTCGCCATCGCCCGTGCCATAGTCAACAACCCGCATATCCTGCTGGCGGATGAACCGACCGGAAATCTCGATTCCAAGACCAGCGAAGAGGTCATGGCGCTGTTCCGGGAGTTGAACGATGCCGGCCAAACCGTGGTCATGGTTACCCACAACCCGGAGAACGGCAATTATTCGGACAGAACCATCAGCCTTCGTGATGGCATGGTGATGGGGCAGGCTTAAGATGAAAGTGCGTGACAGCGGCATGCCGGATGAACTGATGTGGGCCGAATTCTTCGACCCGCCCAAGGCGCTTGCCACCTTGGGCCTCGACTGTGGACTCCAGGACATCGTGGAGTTCGGTTGCGGTTACGGAACCTTCACTATGGCCGCTGCTGCGATTGAATCAGGTACCGTGCATGCTCTGGACATTGAGCCGGAGATGGTTAACATCGTCCAGTAAAAGTGTAAAGAAATTGAGAAAAATCATGCGGCATAATCGAGGGTATTATGAGAGATCCCGGTATTCTTGTCGTCGAAAGCAACCCGGAGATTCTTGATACCATTGTGAGGATGTTCAGTTATTTCAGAATCAAAGTTGATAGTGTTATCAGCACTGCTTTGGCTCTCGAAAATTTGCAGCAATGTCGATACAAAATTATGCTCATTGCGCTTGATATGCCGGAAATGGTTGGGGTGGAACTGGCCCGTCGGGCGCATGATATCGATACTGAACTGAATATTGTGCTTTATGTCGCGGATAGTCCGGAACAGGTACTGCGGCTTACGCTGAATCCAACAGTTTCCGACATCTCTGAAGTGCCTTTGAAAGCGTATAATTTCGGCGATATGTTGCTTGATATCAAATACCGGGAAACCGGCAAAGTTTTCTTGCTGGAGTAAACCGCTGGTGACAAACATGAGCAACAATCTGACATTCATACTGCGTCTTGTTGCATTTGCTGCGCTCCATTCAGTGCTCGCGATCCCGCGTGTGAAAGAGATCATCATGCGGCGGACAGGGTTGCGTCCAGCTCCGTACCGGCTTGGCTACAACATCATTTCTCTGCTGGTTTTCGGCTGGGTCATGTCGGCTGACAGTCATTCAGCCATCCTGTATGAGGTGCCAGGTGCTGCCAGGTATGTATTCTATCTCGTGCAGGCTGTGTTGCTGATGGCGCTTGCTTCATGCCTGATACACACGGGGATAATGTCGTTTCTTGGGCTCGATGCTTTAACGGCTGAATCCGGCCGCAGTTCCGCCCAATCTCTTGCAATGGACGGCTGGTACGGGATTGTACGTCACCCGCTGTATCTGCTTTCCACACTCTTTATGTTTCTGAATCCGGTCATGTCGGTACGCTGGTTGATGCTGACCAGCTTGGGAACGCTGTATTTTGTGATCGGCGCCATTATTGAAGAAAAACGGTTGGCACGGGAGTTCGGCGAGACCTACGCACGGTATCGCGAGCGCGTTCCCTTCATCGTGCCATTGTTACGTAAGTGTCGTATGAACCTGAAGGTCGTGCTTGCCCTGCTGATGCTATCAAGTACCACTTTTGCTATGACTCCCGCACCTGCTTTTGCCGATCTCAACCTGCCGGTAAACGGCCCGATAACGTCTGGGGTAGGGTTGCGGCTAGATCCGTTCGGCAGTGGTAAAATGATTTACCATCGCGGTATTGATATTGCCGTACCTGTCGGCACTCCCGTCCAGGCCGTCCGGAAAGGACGGGTCGTTTTTGCCGGTGAACGTCGCGGTTACGGTGCAACGGTCATTGTTGAACATGATAACGGTGATCGTACCATGTACGGTCACAACTCTTTGGTGCGAGTCACATCAGGTGAAATGATCGAATCGGGAACCGTTGTCGCTTTTTCTGGTAGCACAGGCCGGTCAACGGGCCCCCATGTCCATTTTGAGTTGATACCGAGCGGACAACCGATCGTGGAGCAAGACGGGAGGGAGGATCAACGAATGCGGCAGACAATGGATAACAGCCGCCAACGCGACCGGTATGAACAGCAAATGGATGACGCAATCAGTTCCGTATTCAGGACGATCGGCCGGTCAACGTCTGATGGTCAGGGAGGACAATGAGATTTTATAGTACCAACACCACCAAAGGAGATGTGAATAATGTCTGACTCCATCAAGGCTTCAGTGGAACACTTGATTGAAGCGGTAAAGAAGAATCCAAAGATGGCAAACTCAGTGTTCCGCGCCTCAACCTACTCTGACCAGCCCAACTTTACGGTACGCTCGGAAGTGCGTGGGTTCATGGTTCCCATTGATGAACCTCGCGAACTTGGCGGCAATGATACGGCACCGAACCCGGTGGAGCTTCTCCTTGCCGCATTGGGAGGGTGCCAGGAGATTGTCTATCGCGCCTACGCGGCAGTGTTAGGCATAGACATCGAACGGATTGAGGTCCACGCAAAAGGGCATCTTGATTTGCATGGTTTCCTTGGCCTTGACCTGGAAGTCCCACCAGGATTCAGCAATATCTCCTTTACCACCAGGATCGTATCATCAGCTTCTGAAAAGCTGATTGGTCAACTGGCCTCTTTGGTTGAACAGCATTGTCCTGTCCAGGACACCCTAGCTCGTCGCATACCAGTGAGCGGCAAAGTGGAGCTGCAACGCCCCGGTGCTTCTGGCAATGATGTCAGCATTATTGGCCCGGCGGAATAACCAACCAGCAGGAAACTAATTATGACACCAGGACAAAAAACATCATTCACCATTCGTTCGCTTGTTGTGCTGTTCTTCGTCATATGTGTCAGCCTGTTACACTACCTGACACCGCTTCATTTGCCATATCTGCATGATATTTACCAGCGGCTCTATTATCTGCCGATCATCCTTGCAGCACTCTGGTTCGGTTTCCGCGGCGGTCTGCTTAGCGCCATTATTGTCAGCATAGTCTATGCCCCTCATCTGCTCTTTCAGTGGGGAGGTGACGTCACCATGGAAATGGAGAAGTACCTGGAAATAGTGCTGTACAACATCGTTGGCGGCATGACCGGTCTGCTCTCCCAAAAGGAACGGGAGCGTACTACCGCCCTACAGGAAAGCGAAGAGAATCTCAAGCGGGCTTACGAGGACTATCGTGTGCAATCCAAGCAGATCAGCATGATTGAAGAGCAGTTGCGGGATGCCGAACGTCTTTCATCAATTGGCGAAATGTCCGCCGTACTTGCCCATGAGATTCGTAACCCCTTGGCTTCGATCCGTGGCACCTCCGAAATCCTGCAGGGTGCCTTCACACCTGATGACACGCTCTATGAGTTCCTGAGCATGCAGATCAAGGAGACTGACCGGCTGGATAACGTAGTGAAGGATTTTCTGCGCTTTGCCCGGCCGATCGTTATTCGTCCTGAACTGTGCAATATCCGGGATGAGTTGCAAACCATCATTGCCTTGGTCTCTCAGGAATCCAGTGCCCCAAAAACTGCCATAGAGTTTACGGCCGGTTTGTTGCCGATCATCGAAGCAGATGGACAAAAACTGCGGCAGGCGTTTCTCAATCTCATCCAGAATGCCAGGCAGGCAGCCGGAGATGGTGGTCTTGTTAAAGTTGCTGCCATCCTTGACCAAGTAAATGAGCGGGACTGGATTGTGATACACGTTGACGACAACGGCCCGGGAATATCCGCCGATGTCAAAGATAAGATCTTTGAACCGTTCTTTACCACCAAACCGGACGGAACTGGCCTAGGACTGCCGACCACACGCAAGATCGTCGAAGGTCACGGCGGGTCGGTTGAAGCATTCGACTCACCACATGGCGGCACCCGCTTTACCGTGTGCCTCCCCGTGACATATTTTTAGAAGGAGAAATTGACGGTGAAACATAAAATTTTGATTGTCGATGACGACACCTCGTTACGGCGGGTGCTGGAATACAACCTTCAGGAAGAGGGATACGAGGTGATGGCCGCCTCATCTGGGGAGGAAGGACTGTACTGGTTCGGTCAGGCCAAGCCCGATCTGGTCATTTCTGATATGAAAATGTCGGGAATGGACGGGCTCATGGTTCTCAAGTCAATCAAGGAACGTTCGCCGGAGACCCTGGTTATTATCATAACCGCTTTTGGTACAGTCGATGTTGCTGTGGAAGCTATGAAAGCCGGCGCTTATGACTATATCACCAAGCCGTTCAACCGGGATGAACTTAGGCTGACGGTAAAAAAAGCACTGGCATTCATTGGACTAGCTGAAGAGAACAGGCGGCTGCGCAGCGAATTGTCCGACAAGGCGGATTTGCGGACCATGGTCGGATCGTCACGGGAGATGGATAAGGTCTTCGAAGTTATCCGTAAGGTGGCCGACACCGAGGCTGCGGTGCTGATTACCGGAGAATCGGGCACCGGCAAAGAACTAGTTGCCCGCTCCCTCCATGCCAACAGCTCTCGCCGGGAAGCGCCCTTTATCGCCATCAACTGCGCCGCCATCCCCCGCGAACTCTTGGAAAGCGAACTGTTTGGCCATGTCAAAGGGGCCTTCACCGGAGCGGTCAAGGACAAGATCGGGAAATTCCAGCAGGCGGATGGCGGCACGCTTTTTCTGGATGAGGTTGGTGAGCTGCCGCTTGAATTG
>CAZSTJ010000200.1:0-6595 GCA_964609805.1 uncultured Geobacter sp.
GGGTACGCCACCGAGAAGATGACCCTGCATAAGCTGGGCATCCGCGTGGCCGGCAAGAACAGCAAGCTTCAGGATTCCTCCCGATTCCCCGAAATCGACAACGGCCTCAACATCCTCAAGGCCGGAACCACGTTCTATTTCTACGACTACGACAAGGAACGGGGCTTCGACAAGTACAAGGTGGCCCGGGAAATGCCCAAGGATCCAGCCACCGCCAGCCTGAGTTCAACCTTCTCCGTCGATGACAAGGGCCAGGTCAAGGTAAGGATGCAGAATCTGAAGGATCCTGCCGATCCACCGCGGGAGTATCCGGTGGAGATGACGTATGGCGGCGGCCTGTACAAGCAGCGCTATCTGCTGCGCATCGGTAAGAGCCTCTACCCGTTCCTGCAGTTCAACGAGCACGGCAAGGACGAGTACGGCAACCGGACGCGGAAGCAGTTCAGGGACTATCATGCCGACTGGTTCTTTGACGAGGACACCAAGAAGCTGAAAGAACCGCCGATTGCCAAATCCTTTGAAAAGGAATGCGCTTCCTGCCATTACACCGGCTACACTCTCACCAAGCTGGAATCCGGAGAATATGTCGCCGGCGCAGTCAACGACCCGAACGGCGAACTAGACATCGACGGCGACGGCATGCCCAACGAGTTGAACATCGGCTGCGAGTCCTGCCATGGCGCCGGTTCCGCCCACGTCAAAGCCACGGCCGAGAAGAAGGCCGCCACCATCGTCAGCCCCGGCAAGCTAGCCTCGGAGCGGGCCTCGGTCATCTGCGGCCAGTGTCACTCCAGGCCGCAGGGGTTCCTCAACAACGACCAGCCTGTCAACAAGGACAACAAGATGATGGTCCCGGGGACCAGCCGCAACGACTATCTGGTCAACTACACCACCCGCGAGGACGCCTCACCCAAAGATGTGTGGGAATCCCACTCCAAATCGCATCATCAGCAGTATCTCGATTTCATCCGTTCGAGCAAGTACCGCAACGGCGATCAGATCCTGAGTTGCACCACCTGCCATGACCCGCACGGCGGATGGGCCTTCAAACACCAGATGCGCCAGGATGCGGTCACTCCGGGCAATACCTTCTGCCAGAACTGCCACACGGCGCAGAAGGACATTGCCAAGCACACCAAGACCGCCGTGGGCGAGGCGCATGGTCCCGAGACCAAGATCACCTGCACCAACTGTCACCAGTTCAAGACCGCGCAGACCGGGGCCGGTTTCGGCAAGGGTCTGGTGACGGCGGACGGCAAGAACTACTGGGAAAACGACATCACCTCCCACCTGCTCATCGTCCCCCTCAAGAACAACAAACACGTGAAGGGCATCGAGCCGGACAAGGCCATGCCAATCCCCTACACCAACTCCTGCGCTGCCTCCTGCCACGACCCGGACAGCCTGAAATAACCCGCCGCCACAACACGATCGGGGCTCGCCAGAGCCCCGATCGCCCTCGGTTGTACAGGGGGCGATTGAACGAATGTTTTGTCCATCGGGATCCCCTTGCTCACCGGCCATGGGCTTGGCCCCTTGGTCGATCTTCTCGCCGGAGACCTCTCGGCCAGGCAACGGCCGGCCTCCGCCCCAGCTGGTGATTTCTCTGGATTCTCCTGCTTGCCCTGAAAAATATTTCCCCCGGCCCGCGCCGCTTCGTGGTATAATATTTCCCTCTGCTGGGATATTCGACCGCAGGGAGGACGACCGTGCATCAGGGGGAACAGAGGTTGTTCCGTCATCGCGGGCAAGGCAGCGTTTCCTGATTTTTTTTTCAAGAGATCGCCCCGCTCCTTGCGATGACAGATTGATCCTTGGCGCCCTGGCCGTCAAAGGAGGTTCATCATGAAAAAGGCAATGTGTTTCATCCTGTTGGCCGGTGTGGCCATGGTTTTCGGCGGTTGCGTCGTTGCCCCCTACGAGTACGGCACGGTTGGATATTATGGATACCGACCCGCTCCCTACTCGTACTCCTACCCCTATTACTACCGGGCCCCGTATGTCGAGGTTGCCCCGGCCTGGCCTGTCTACTACGGTCCCTCCGTGTACCGGTATCATGGCAGCCGGGGCTATTATCGCCACCACCATTATTATCGCCCCAGGGGCCGTTGGTAGTTCCCAGCCGGCGCCTTTGCGCCGGCGCCGCGGCGGCGATCTGTCCCGTTCCGATCAGGAGAATCCATGCTCGACAGTGAATCGTCCCTGCGGCTCAAGTTGCTGCGGTTTCCGCCGATTATCGGCGTCATCTACATCCACGCCTACTTCAGTTCCATTACCTACTCGCAGGGTAAACTCGGCCTGGATACGCTCGACCCGGTCACCGAATTCATCCGCACATTCATCTCCCAAGGCGTGACCCGCATCTCCGTGCCGCTTTTCTTTTTGATGTCGGGCTACCTGTTTTTCGCCAACTTCCGCTGGTCGAAAACCACCTTCCTCACCAAGGTGCTCACCCGACTGCGGACCCTGCTCATCCCCTTTGTCTTCTGGAACTGCCTGGTGCTTGCCTTCTATGCCATGGTCCAGGCCATTCCCGCGCTGCGGCCCTACTTCACCGGCAGCACCGCGCTGATCAGCCAACTGCCGTTCTTCGAGTACCTGAACGTCATCTTCGGCATCAAGGGCTACCCCATCGCCTACCACTTCTGGTTTATCCGCGACCTGATGGTGCTGGTGCTGCTGGCGCCGGTAATCGCGATCATCCTCCGCTACGCCGCCCTGCCCTTTCTTTTGGCGGTGTACCTGCTCTGGGTGAGCGGTACCTGGCCCCTGTACATCCCGGACAACGCCGGTGTGCTTTTTTTCTCGGCCGGCGCGCTGTGCGGCATCAAGGGTCAGAGCCTCTTCGCCTTTGACCGCTTCGGCCCGCTGGCTTGCTGGGCCATGATCCCGATCCTGCTGGTGGACGCCATCTGGTACACCTCCTGGTTCAACATCTACTGGCACCGCACCGGCCTGATCGTGGGCATATTTGCCGTCCTCTACCTGACCAGGCCCCTCTTGCAACACGAGCGCCTGAAAAACGCCATTCTTGCTTTGGGCGGGACCAGCTTTTTTGTCTACGCGGCCCACGAACCACTGCTGCTGGTCCTGCGCATGCTCGCCTACAAGTACCTGCCGCTGCAGATGCCAGGCATGATGCTGGCGATTTACCTGCTCATCCCGATTCTGCTCATGGTCTTTCTGGTTCTCTGCCATCGGGCGCTGCAAGGCATCTGCCCCCGTTTTCTCAGCCTCGTCACCGGCGGTCGCTAACCCTTCCCGCACGATCCGATGATGGCCCATGGTTCCCGCGCCGTGCATCCTGTTTCTGGACAATGCGCAAGCCAACAACAACGTTTCGGCCGGATGCGGACGTCCAATCCCTGGCTCTCCAACCCCACATGAATCAGCTTCTGCTCGACAGCCTCAAGTCCTCGGTTTCCAGTGGTCTCTTGATCCTCAAGTTCGTGGTGCCGCTCTATGTCCTGGCCGACGTCCTGATCTATTTCGATCTGCTCAAGTACCTGGGCTTTCTTTTCGAGCCCTTCACCTCCCTGCTCGACCTGCCGGCGGAGGCCGCAGTAGCCCTGGCCAGCGGGGTGCTCATCAACATCTACGCCGGCATCGCCTTTGCCGCGCCACTTGGACTTTCGCCCTATCAGTGGACCGTGCTCGCGGTCTTCCTCGGCGTCTGCCATTCGATGATCGTCGAATGCGCGATCATGGCCAAGCTCGGCATCTCCTCCGTGTATTCAGTTGTGCTGCGGGTGATCGGCGCCTGCCTCACCATCATCCCGGTGCTGATGATGCCTGCCTCCTGGTTCGGCACGACAACCAAGACCAACGAGGTGGCGATCGCCCACTATGATGGCATGATTGACATGCTCCTGCACTCCTTGTGGAACGCCGGAGTGCTGTCGTGCAAGGTCATCCTCCTGATCAGCCTGATCATCGTCTGCATGGACCTGCTCAAATCGACCCGGATGATGCGGGCCCATCTCGACAAGGTCAACACCTCCTTTTCCATCATCGCCGGCCAATTGCTGGGCATCACCTACGGCGCCGGCATCCTCATCCGCGAGGCTAACCGGGGCGCTTTGTCACGCAAGGACATCTTTTTCATCGGCACCTTTCTCATGATCTGCCACTCCATTATCGAGGACGTGCTGCTGTTTGTCCTTTTCGGCGCCAATTATTGGGTTATAGTCGGCGTGCGGGTCACGGCGGCGATGCTGATCAGCTTCGGCCTCCTGCAGGTCTACCGCCTGTGTTCCCTGGAGCGGATGGTCCGTTCCTGACCGGGGACTGTCATTTCCAAGCCGGGTCGGGAGCAGCGGCGCGCCCATCCACTATTTCCCGGCAGGGTTTTCGGCCTGCCAACCGAGGAGAGGACCTTGTCCGTTGCCACTTCACTCATCCCGCGCGGCCCGCTGACCAAGATTTATTTCTGCACGGTCGTCACCTTCTGTTCGCTCTACGCCGCCCAGCCAATCCAGCCGGTCTTCCAGCACGAGTTTGGCCTCAGCGCATTCCAGGCCATCCTCTTCACCACCCTGATGATGCTGCCGCTGGGCTTTGCCCCCATGTTCTACGGCGTCCTGCTCGAATCGCTCTCGGCCCGCCTGATCGTGCGCACCGCCATCCTTCTGCTGGGCGTGCTTGAACTGGTGTTCAGTCTGACCAGCAACTATGTGGTGCTGCTCAGTTTGCGCGGCCTGCAGGGAATGGCCATCCCGGCCATCCTGACCTCGCTGGTGAGCTACATCAGCTTCACCGCGCCCCGGGAGGACATCCAGGCCGCCGTGGCCCGTTACATCGCCGCCACCATCCTGGGCGGCTTTCTTGGCCGGTTTCTCTCTGGTCTGTTCACCGATCTGTTCGGCTGGCGGTTTTTCTTCTTTGTGCTCGGCCTGATGCTGATCTGGGGATTTTTTCTTCTCCGCACCCTGGAAAAAGACGCCAACCTGGAATACAGCCGTCCCCGGATGGCCGAGGTGGCGGAACTCATCCGGCAGCCGCGATTCCTTTGGCTGTACCTGGCCATCTTTTCGGTGTTTTTTGTCTTTGCCGGCCTGCTCAACTTCCTCCCCTTCCGCCTCAAGGGGATCAATCCGGCCTTCCGGGAAACGGGCATCGGCTTCATGTATTTCGGCTATGTCATGGGCATCCTGGTGTCGCTGAACGTGCGCCGGCTGATCAGCCTGTTCGGCTCCGAAACCCGGGTCGCCATGGCCGGGTTGTTCCTGTACCTCGTCGGCATTGCCGGTTTCATGGTAGCCGATCACCGGGCCATGTTCCTGGCCATGTTCGTCTTCTGCACTGGCATGTTCATGGCCCACTCGCTGCTTTCCGGCTATATCAACTCCCTGGCCAAGAGCAAGAAGGGCATCGCCAACGGGGTGTACATCTCGTTCTACTATCTGGGCGGCACCATCGGCTCATTTGCACCGGGCGCGCTCTACGAGCACTTCGGCTGGCGGGTCTTTCTCGCAAGTTTGATGGTGGTGGTCTGCGCAGCCATGTTCTGCCTGCGCCAACTGCAGCGCACGGTGAGACTGACCACGGGCGAATGAGGCGGCTTGGTGGGCGCTGTTTCCATAGAATCGGAGCGGGGTGGCCGGGGGAAGACAGGGAAAGAGAGCCGAATGTATCCTGGCGTCACCAGTGATTTGTCAACTATTCGATGTCTTCCGCAATTTCCCCCACCACTCGATAAAGATAGGGCAAACTTCTTGTTTGGGAATTGACAGGAATCCTTGCTACTGATAATGATTTTTATTCATTAACCCACTTTGCGCGAGTACTCCGCCAAGGCGGTCGGGCAAAGACGATACAAATAGCGTATATCAACCTACTGGAGTCAAACCCCATGAAGAAAGCCCTGCTCAGTCTGATGTGTTTCCTGCTGTTAGCCTCCGGGTGTGCTATGCAGGGTCGGAGCGCACAAAACAAAAAGATTATCGCCGATGTGACCAAGCTGAACATCGAGGTCCGGGAGACTCCGAGAGGCGTCGAAATCCACGTCCCCGATACCCTCCTCTTTGATTTCGACAGTGATCAGTTGAAGGCCGAAAGCCAGGCGAAGATGCAGGAGCTTGCCCGCATCTTCAACCAACAAGGCGTCAACAGCCGCAGACTGGCTGTCGAGGGGCATGCCGATGCCGTTGGCAGTCCCGAGTACAATCGAATGCTTTCCGAACGCCGGGCCGAAAGCGTTGCCCGCGCTCTCGTATTTTCCGGAGTTGACAAGGAGAGGATGGCGGTCAAGGGTTTTGGCATGAGCAGCCCCATTGCTGCCAACACTTTTCAAGACGGATCGGACAATCCCGAAGGACGAGCCCGCAATCGACGGGTTGAGCTTATCGTTGAAAACTGATTCATGGGGTGAATCCATCCCATGCATCTCGAGTTCTTTTCGCTCAAACGCCCGCCCTTCGACTCGTCTCCAGATCCGGCCTTCTATCATTTGACTGAGGCGGCGCAGAACGCCGCCGCTCATCTTGGCGCCGAACTGGCCCGGAGCGCATCCCTTCTGTTCCTCGCCGGTCGGACTGGCAGCGGCAAATCCGCCCTGCTCCAGTGTCTGGCCGCCAATCATTTCGATCAAAGACGG
>CAZSTJ010000201.1:0-6583 GCA_964609805.1 uncultured Geobacter sp.
CAACTGCCTTGCCCTGTGCATCGCCACCCCCGCCCTCCCCTTTGCGGAATACCTTCTCCAAAGGGCACAACCGGATGAGCACGACATTGTCCCCCGAGACACGGAGACCCGCACCTTTCTTCATGACATCCCGTTGATCCGCACGGCCGACCTGGGCACAGATCCGGCTGCCAGCATTGCCTTATTATTAGGCAGCCGCAAAGGTGTCGTTGTTGAAGGGATCGGCATTGTCGCCACGGGTACCCTCACGGTAGAACAGGCCTACATCAACTGGTCATCGGTGTTTCACTCCACCTTCATCAAATATCTGGAGGATCTGCTTGAAACCGGATATCTGATCCCCGGGGAGAAGGAGGCATTCAACCGTTTCCGTGCCGAATGGCTGTTGCCGCTCACCACGGAGGGGCTCGAATTTCGTGACGAGAGCCTGCATGACCGGGGCATGATCCTCGATGAGATCACCCGGGTCGGGAGATACACGGTCCAACGGGGGCTGGTTGACTCCTTCTTCGGCAATATTTCCTATTCTGACGGACAGCTCATCTACATCTCACAGACGGCGTCCAGCCTCGATGAACTGGCCGGCTGCATCGATCCGGTCCCCTTTGAAAACAGCTCAACAGTCGGCATTACGGCATCCAGCGAACTGGTGGCCCATCGCAGCATCTTTGATTCCAGCGGCTGCCGTGCCATCCTCCACGGTCATCCCCGATTCTCGGTAGTAATGAGCATGCTCTGCGAAGAGCAGAGCCGGTGCGGAATAACCGACTGCTGGAAAGAGTGCAAGACGGTCAGGTTTCTGGGAGGTACACCGGTCGTTGCCGGAGAGATTGGCGCCGGCGGGATCGCCCGCAACGTCCCGCCGGTGATCGGTGGTCCGGGGCGCGTCATCGTTTACGGCCACGGCGTCTTTGCCATCGGCAGGACCGGTTTCAGAGAGGCATTCCAAGCGCTGGTGGATGTGGAGAACTGGTGCAGAGATGAATATTTCCGCAGATTCGATGCACGCTGGCACCGAGTGAGTTAACAGGTGTGACACACAAGCTGTAATAAAAATACGGGGCACATCCTAACGGACATGCCCCGTATTTTTAACTATTGATCAAGCGGACTACTTTACGTTCTGCGAATCACCGGTACCGCTGCCGACACCAAGAATTTTTGTGTTCTCTTTGGCATTCTGGTTACGCTCTTTCAGCTTTTCTACTTTTTTTGTATCAGTCGTTTGTGTGGCTGATGGCAATGTATTATTACGGTGCCCTGTCCCCGACTTCGCCTTGGCCTTGATATTTCTGTCCCGAAGTTTTTTGATAGCCTTCTGGTGAGCATCGGGCTTAACTGCTGTCGCTGGAGAAGAAGCTGGAACAGTACCTGGTGTTTCCGCAGCATAAAGGATTCCGGATATTGTAAGAACTGCAACGCCTGCCGTTATGACTGTTATCACTCTTTTCATGAGAAGAACCTTCCTTTCTGAGTCCATGTGTGATTCCAACCTTTGAGATATTTTCATAACATATTTGTATGTTGAAAAGGTCATCTCTCGATTTTGGATTTACGCCGTTTGTACGCTTTTTGCTGACTCCGCGTTATCAAGCATGGTTTTCAACTTCTGACGGTATGCAGAGACACTGATCTGGGC
Organism: uncultured Geobacter sp.; assembly: GCA_964609805.1. Classification (GTDB taxonomy): domain Bacteria; phylum Desulfobacterota; class Desulfuromonadia; order Geobacterales; family Pseudopelobacteraceae; genus CAIPTY01. Next base: position 1,640 of record CAZSTJ010000201.1, read on the forward strand.
CGTTGTGTACTGCACAATGGCATCGAGATAATGAAGCGAGGGGGACGTCGCAAGCATATCTCCAAAGTCGGCATAAATAAAGGCAATGACACTGTTGGCCCGCACAAACGGGAACAGCAGGACCTCCGGGCTTTCGGGACGCCCGGCAAGACGATACAGTTCATGGGGCCAGGTTGAGTCACTGTGAAACCCGTAATACATCTGGCCAGTCTTGACGACATCCTCAAAGATCTCCTGATCGTCCAACGGAATGGTCAGGTTGGCAAGCGGCACGATTCCATCCGATTTCGGCCCTTTGACGCCGAATGACTTTTCCGCCACCAGGCCGTTTTCCGTAACCAGGAAGACCGCTGCACGCTCAAATAGATCCATCAGGTACTGCAGGATAGTCACCGTAAGCTCTGACCGGGTCTTGCAGTTTCTCAACCGGGAGATGCAGGCAAAAAACCGCTGGTCGTCTCCTCCGGAATGTTCAGCCGACAGGGTGCGCAGAAACGCACCGAGGTCAGAGCAAAACGCAATGGACTGTTGGAGGGCGCTTTCTGCCGAACACTCCTTGCACGGACGGGGGATGATCGAGTGAACGCCGGAGCTGAGAGCCTGGAGACCCAGGGTGTCCCAGAAACGTGAGCAGGCGAGCAGCACAACAGAGGCCTGGGGGTACCGCTGCAGATCCCTGCAGGTATCAAGAGTCTGCTGCATGGCATCGCCATGGGGTACGTCGATGAAGATAACCAGATGCAGCGTCTGGCAGAGGAGCAGCCTGATATTGATATCGAGGGTAGTGATGTTATCGGTGGCAACCGCGTACACCCCTTCCCGGTAACAGGCGGAACGTACCATGGCAGACAACAGTGCAGAACCGGTCACAACAATGACTGCTACAGCGGGAGGCTTTCTTGAGTTATCCTCTTCGGTGATCGCACCGGACATACGCTCCAGCAGCTGGCGTTTCAGCTCCTTTGCGCCTGAAGGGAATTCCTCAACGAGCAGCTTCTTGACCTCCTCGACAGACCGATAGCTCTGGTCGCTGCTGCGCTGGATCATGTTCCGCTGTTCAGCCAGCAGATGCTGTAATGCAGACGGGCCATCATCCTGAGCGGAATCGCCTGCGGTAATGACCGGTACATTGCTGCCGGGCTGTTCAGCCCCGAGGTCGACATTATTCACCCCGGCAATGCTCAGTATTTCGTCCATGGTGCCGTCACGGATCTTTTCGTCAAAGATACGCAGCGATTCCATCAGGATTCCCTGGGCATTGAGGAGGATTCTCTGGGGGAAACTGGTGCGGGAAAAATGATAGCCGTCCGCCGTATCGCTTCTGGCAATCTCCAGGGCAAACTGCCCCTCCTTCCAGGTCAACACCTCGACAATGGTCATCTCTATCAACGATTCGATGCCGTTGTAGGCTGCCGTCTCGTCGACCATATCATGTTCGAGAAGGGTTATGACCAGTGGTTTGCGATTATCGCCGGCGCTCTTCTGGATTTCCAGGGCGCGGGTCAACTGTTCCTCGCTCAAAGCGCCGGCACTGACCAGAACCTGCCCGATCCTGACACGGTTGTTCAGATAATTGGCGCTGACAAGATCACCTTCATGGAAGACCAGCTGGCTTTCGCCCTTGGTGCTGGAAATACGGAGAATCCCGGTTTTACGGGCTCCATGAAGCATCTGGATGATATCTATGATGGGAAAATGTTCCAGGTTGCCTTGAAGTGCCATAGGTCTTATCTCCATTGCTGGAATGCGGGGGACGAACTAAGCTCGCAAACCACGTGCCATTTCAAAAAGGGCTATGCCGCCGGCTACGGACGCATTCAGTGAACTGACCCCGCCGTAGTGTGGAATCGATATGATGACATCACACTGTTTGCGGACCAGCGGCCTGATCCCCTCACCTTCACCGCCGATGACAAGCACGCTGTTTCCTGAAAATTTTTCCGAGTAAACGGGGCGGGTAACTTCGCCGGAAAGCCCGTAAACCCAGTAGCCTGATTGTTTCATGGCCTCGAGACTCTTGGCTATATTGACGACCTGCGCAACCGGCAGAAATTCCACCGCTCCTGCAGATGCCTTTTCGGCGGTAGCCGTGATGCCGCAGGCACGGTCCCGTGGAATGACGACACCGTCTGCGCCCGCGCAGGCAGCAGACCGGATCAGAGCCCCCAGATTGTGCGGATCCTGAATACCATCCAGAACCAGCAGAAAACCGGGGTGTCCCGATTGGTCGATGCCGGTCATCAGGTCATCGAGGTCCGCATACCGGAACGGCTCGACCTCAAGGGCGATCCCCTGATGATGGGATGAGGCGCACATTTTGGTCAGGTCCATCTTCTCACGGCGGTGGACCGCTATCCCCCGTTGTTCTGCAAGTCTGATGATCTTCTCGACCCGGTGATCGCTGGCACTGACCTGCACATACAGGTTGTAGGCGGTGCGGGTTCCCTGCAGACTTTCCTTAACCGGGTTGACCCCGAAGATCAGTTCGCCTTTCATGGGCAGGCCGCCACGATCTCGTCGGCGATCAGGTCCGCAGCCGCCCGCGGATCGTCAGCCTTGGCGATCGGTCTGCCAATCACCAGATAATCGGCACCCTCGGTAACGGCCTCTGCCGGCGTCATGATCCGTTTCTGGTCGTCGACACTGGCAAAGGAGGGGCGAACCCCCGGGGTTACAATGAGAAAGTCAGGGCCGCACGCCTTGCGAATCATGCCGATCTCCAGCGGTGAAGCCACCACCCCGTCCATCCCGGCATTCTGGGCCAGCTGTGCCAGGCGTACGACCATGTCCTGCACCGGGTGATCGATGCCGACCCCGCGCAGGGTCTCCTCGGTCGATGAGGTAAGGATCGTCACCGCCAGAAGATGCGGACGTTCGTCGCCGAACTCCTTGCGCACCGCCATAGCAGCGGTTTCCATCATTTCGGCACCACCGAGTGCGTGAAGATTGGCCAGCTGCACCCCCATGCGTGCGGCCTCCACCATGGCCTTGGCCACGGTATTGGGGATGTCGTGGTATTTCAGATCAAGGAATACCTGGCCGCCATGGCGCTGTACCGTCCTGACCGCTTCAGGCCCGGTTGCCGTGAACAGCTCCTTGCCGACCTTGAACATGCCTACCTTGTCGGCAAGCATCCCCGCGTAGCGATCGATCTCGGAAAGCCCGTTAACATCCAGGGCAAAGATGATTTTGTTTTTTGCCTCGTCGTGCGTCATTTAGCGCTCCCAGATTTCCTTTTTATCCTTGCCCAGATAGGCCCGTTTAACCTCGGCATTTTCCATCAGTTCATCTGCCGGTCCTTCCAGAATAACCTTGCCGGTTTCCAGGACATAGCCTCGATCAGCCAGCTTGAGTGCCGCCTTGGCGTTCTGTTCCACCAGGAGGATCGTTACGCCGCTTTCCGTGCGCAACTGTTCCAATACGCGGAAAATCTCCTGAACGACAAGCGGTGCCAACCCCATGGAGGGTTCATCCAGCAGCAGGAGCTTCGGTTTGGCCATGAGGGCCCTGCCGATGGCCAGCATCTGCTGTTCCCCGCCCGACATGGTACCTGCCAGTTGTTTGCGGCGTTCCAGCAAACGGGGAAACAGGGTGAAGACCCGCTCCATATCCTCATGGATGGTCCCCTTCCCTTCCCTGCTGCGATACCGCAGATACGCCCCCAGTTCCAGGTTATCCTCGACGGAAAGCGGTTTGAATACCTGGCGACCCTCCGGCACCTGTGATATTCCCAGTTTCACTATGCGATCCGGAGAGAGGGACTGCACCGGTTCCTTGCGAAAAATCAGCTCACCGCTTGCCGACGGCGTCACACCGGAGATCGTATTAAGGATCGTGGTTTTTCCCGCACCATTGGCACCGATGAGGGTGACGATTTCACCCTCCGCAAGGTGCAGGGAGACGTTCTTCAGGGCATGGACCTTGCCGTAGTAGGTATTTATGTTTTTTAGTTTGAGCATGGTATTTTCTATGTTCGAGGTTATATGTTCAAGGTTCGGGTGTTGGGGTTGGACTTCGAACCCTGAACTCCGAATTTCGAACCGATGTTATTCTTCTCCCAGATACGCCGCAATGACTTCCGGATTCTCCTGGATCTCCCGAGGCGTTCCCTCGGCCAGTTTACTGCCGAGATTGAGCACCACAATGCGGTCACAGATATCCATGACCAGCTCCATGTCGTGTTCCACCAGTACCACGGTGATGCCCATCTCCCGAATACGCTGGATGAGTTTCGCCAGGGCGAGAGTTTCCTGGCTGTTGAGACCGGCCGCCGGCTCGTCCATCAGGATGATGCGCGGCTCCACTGCAAGAGCCCGGGCAATTTCCAGCAGCCTCCCCTTGCCGAAAGGGAGATTGCCCGCCGTGACATCGGCCAGGTCGGTAATGCCGGTGAATTCCAGCCATTTCTCCGCACCCTGCCGGATACGCCGCTCCTCAACAATGCTCCAGGGCATCTTGAGGGCACATGACAGGAGTCCGCAGGAACTCTTGGTGTGCATGCCGACCATAACATTTTCCTGCACGGTCATCTGACCGAACAGCTCGATATTCTGGAAGGTGCGCACCATGCCGAGCCGTGCCAACCGTTCCGGCGGCAGGCCGGAAACATCCTTGCCTTCAAGTGAAACCGTGCCGGACGTCTGGGTATAGATACCGGTAATGATGTTGAACAGCGTCGTCTTACCGGCACCATTCGGGCCGATCACGCCGGTAATATCACCCTTTTCGATACGGAAGGAGACATCCTGCAGAGCCGTGACTCCGCCGAATATCTGGGTTATGCCGCTGACCTCAAGCATGTCCCGCCCCCCCTCTCTTGCCGGCAATCCTGCGAATCAAGTCAGGTATGCCCCTAACCAGGCCACCAGGCATGAACATGACCATCAGCATCAGCAGTGCACCGTAGATAATGATGTCGTAATCATGGGCAGCCCTGAGAAATTC
>CAZSTJ010000202.1:0-6576 GCA_964609805.1 uncultured Geobacter sp.
GAGACCATGGCGAGTGTCGATTTCTGGAAGATGAACCCCTGGGTGGAACCGTCACGGTTGGAGATCCGCGGTGCGACGACCCCTGCCGCGGGAGTCTGTTCCATGAATTCCCAGAGCCGGGTCAGGCATTCGGCCGTCATCGCGATGTCGGTGTTCAGCACGCAGACGTAGCGGCTACGCACCGCCCGGATCCCCCGGTTGATGGCACGGCCGTATCCCAGATTCTCTCCGGCGGGGATATAGAGCACCCCCCTCCGTTCCTCTGACAGCAATTCGTGGGAACCGTCGGTGGATCCGTTATCCACCACCACCAGGGTATGGCGGAAGGGGAGACTGGTTCGCTCGAAGAACGCCAGCATATCCGCCACCAGGGATCGGGTGTTGTAATTGACGGTGACGAAGGCTATGTCATACATCGGACGAGTCATCACAACCGTTCCCCTCTCCCTTCAGCAGGGCCGCAGCCTCCCGCCAGACATCCTCCATCCCGATCCGCACCATGCACGGATCCTGACAGTTCGGTCGGATACAGTCCGGATGGGCACACGACTCCTGCAGCACGACGATCCTGCCGTTGCGCAGCCGGCCGCGCGGGGAGCCCTGTAACTGCCCGGCAGGGGCGCTGTTATTCCAGGGAAACCAGCGGCAGGCAGGGGTCGGACCGTACAGGGCCACCATCGGCACGCCGGTGGAGGCGGCGATATGGGTCACCGCCGTATCAAGCCCCACATACAGGGCCGCCCCAGAGATCAGGCAGGCCATCTGGTTGAGTGTCAAACTCCCCGGAACACAGAGGGGCGTCACGGCACAACGGGCAGAGTAGGCCTGCAGCAGTTCGAGCTCACGCGGATCGGGCGAAGCGGTCCACACCGGAACAAGGCCGTGTTCCTCCGCGAGACGGTCGCTCAACCGGACGAAGGAATCCAGGTCCCAGTACTTATACTCCCAGCGGGCAAAGGGGTGAATAACGACATAGGGGGTATCCGGTCGCACGCCTGCAAGATGGCGTGCCACGGCAGCACGGTCCTGGTCATCCCAGTAGACCGCGACCTCAAGGCGCTCCGCCGGTATCCCCAGAGCGTGCGCAATCTGGCGGCAATGCAGCACCACATGGCCGCTGGTATCGTAGTACAATGCCTTCGACAGCAGCAGCTTCTTCCAGAAGTTCTTGAGAAAACCGCTCTCCTCGTAAAACCCTATCCGGTGCCGTTTCCCGGCACAGACGACCGCCAGGGCGCCCCTGTCAGACGCGTTCATGGTAACCGCCAGATCGTAGCGGCGAAATATGCTGCGGAGCAACCCGAAACCATTGTCTCCGGCCGAGCCGGAATTAATCTGCTTCGAAGGGGCGGTCAGCACATTCCTGACCCGCGGATCCTTTCGCAGGAATCCCCCGGTACCATCGGCCACCAGGACATCGATGGCCGCCCCGGGGTAGGCCTCCCTGAGCAGCGAGATCAGCGGCGTCGTCAGGATCACGTCACCGATGAGGCGGATCGAGGAGATCAGGATGGTTTTCGGCAGCGCACTCTTCACGGGTGATCCTTTTTCAGACCGTTCAGGCACCGGGTCTCCCGATTCTTAGCGGCATCACTGAGGCGCGCATCGTTGGCGTCCAGCTGCTGACGGGAGTTCTCCCGGTGCCACAGGTGGTAGACCAGGGCTCCGAAGGGGGCGTCATAGCGCCTCACGCCGCTGTTCATCAGCCGCAGGGCCAGATCGGCATCCTCGCGCCCCCAGCCGACATACTCTTCATTGAAACCGTTGACCGCCTCGAAATCGCTACGATGGACGGCAAAGTTGCAGGTCTTTATACCGTTCAGTCCGCTCTTTTGCAGAGATACCCACGGCATTCGCAGCAGGTGATGACAGCCGGACAGCCCCCCCTGCAGGCAGAGTCGAAGCAGTTCCGTGAGGGAGCTGCCGGTGAAGCCGGCCGATGCGCCCTCTCCCACCAGCATCCGTTTCCCCTGGATGAACCGGCCCGGCTTCGCCAGGATCAGGTGGTCTTCAATGAAACGTGGATGGGGGATACAGTCCCCGTCGGTGAAGACCAGATAATCGCAGGTGGTCCTCCTTACCGCCTCGTTGCGGACAGCCCCGGCCCGGAAGCCCCGGTCTTCGTGCCACACGTGACGGACCGGACAGGCCAGCTGTCCCTGCCACGTCCGGACCACCTCTGCCGTGGCAGGCCCCGAACCATCGTCGGCAACCAGGATCTCGTCCGGCAGACGGATCTGGCGACCATGACCGGACAACACCTTGTCCAGGTATTCAGGGGAGTTGTACGTGGTTATGATGACAGCAACGCGGTTACTCATGATCACCCGACTGCAGTTCCCAGCACTTCATGTAGCGGTAGAAGACCCCTGCCGCGTTGGAGGATGCGATCAACAGCCCTGCCCCACCGTCGAGAAAGCCCCGCTTGAGGAGATAGACCTTGAAGAATGTCGCCAGGGCATGGGTCACGGCACCAACGGGGGTGGCCCGCCGCCCCTTCTCCCTCATCTGCCGGGCCCCAAGGGTGGAATAGGAGTCGGCCTTGGCGATGAAGTCGGATACGGAGCGGAAGGATCGGTGCTCGATCGCCCCCTGCAATGCACCGATCGGGCCGGCAACCTCCACCGATTCGTGTACCAGCCGGTCGTTGAACCGCCCCTTGTCCCTGCGGAACAGGCGCAGGATCTCGTCCGGCCACCAGCCGCAGCGGCGAATCCATTGCCCCCGGTAGAAGTTCTTCCTCCGGACCAGGTAGCCGGCGCAGACCGGAGCAACCAGGGTGCGGCGAATCTCCTCCGCCAGCTCCGGGGGAACGATCTCGTCGGCATCCAGTGAGAAGACCCACTCGCCGGTGGCGCGGTCGAGAGCCCGGTTTTTCTGGGTCCCGAACCCCTCCCATGACATCTCGAAAAAAGAGACCCGGGGATGGGCCTCACAGATCTGGCGGGTCCGGTCGGTGCTGCCCGAATCGACCACTACGATCTCGTCGACCCACGCCAGGCTGTCCAGGCAGGCGCCAATGCGCTGTTCCTCGTTCTTGGTTATGACAATGGCGCTGATGGTTACAGACATGCTGATTCCAGAGTATGCACAGAGGTCACAATTTCCCGGCTACAACAAGATATTGTTTAACAAGAAATTCTTCCAGCAGTCCAAAGGTAACTGCATTTATTACTTTTCTGAGTTTTGCCAGACGGTAGTGAAATGCGTTTACAACAAATACGTCAGGATCGAAGAGATCCCGGATGTTTTTCTTGCAAAAGAAGCGCAAATGACCTCTATCTAACAGCCCTTCAGTAGCATAACGAAAATCACCTTTTACAAATATGGCAAGAAACAGGAGATAGTCACGAACATTTGGCAAGCTAGCCACCAAAATGCCATCTTTCTTGAGATATGGAGCCAATCGTGAGACCGTACCCCATGGGTCAACGAGATGTTCCAGAACATCCGCGCAGATGATAACGTCAAAATACCCTTCTTCGTACGTGAGGTTAAGACTGTCGACATCAGCCTGTATGTAATCATCCAACAAGTCATGCTGATCATTTCTGGGAATAATATCGATTCCTACCACTTCACGTGCTTTACCCTGCTGTTTGGCATTCAGAAGAGTCCGGCCCACCCCACAACCGAGCTCAAGCACCCTATTGGCACCAAAGGGAAGAAGCGCGACGACGTCTCCGCGGTCCCCCTGGAAATACCTGCTCGTTTTTGACTGATATATATCCTGCTTAGCCATGAATTGGCTCCTTGTGTGACGAGCATTTCACCGGAATCTATCTAGTTCACCACATCTTCTCGAAGTCGGCGGCGCTGTAGTGATGACCCCGCTCGATGTAAAGGCTGCCGGGCACCTGATCATTTTTCAACTGCAGCGGGTTCTTGGTAAACAGCCGATACAGAAAGGCCAGTGGCGTCAGAAAGAGATAGAAAACCAGGGCGAGAATCAACTTGCTGTTGAAAGCGCCGAGCACGCCGGCAAAACCGAGCCACCCCTTCGACAGGAGCCGGGCAAGGGGCCTGACGAACAGCCCGACGGCCAACAGGATCAATGCGGCCGGCACCAGCCACTGCCGGTGCGTCAGCAGGTTCAGAAGCAGCAGGAATGCAGCCAGGACCGCCAGGGTCTCCAGGGATTGATGCTGCTCACTCTTATGGATACGGGGCATTTCAGCTCCTTCGTTCAAAACTACGTAAGCCTAGTCCAGGCCATACTCTTCGCGCCAGTCCTTCTCCTCCCTCCAGGGAGGCTGTTCGTGCTTGGCGAAGATGAAATTACCTACCACTAGATAGTCCATCTCTGTGCGCATGAAGCATTTGTAGGCATCATCGGGAGTCATGACGATCGGCTCGCCGCGGACGTTGAAGCTGGTGTTGACGATCACCCCGTACCCGGTAAGTTCCTTGAAGGCGTTGATCAGCCCCCAGTAGTGGGGGTTGGTCTCCCGGTGCACAGTCTGCAGCCGCGCCGAATAGTCGATATGGGTGACGGAGGGGATGTCGGAACGGAGGTGGTAGAGCTTCTCCCGCACCGGCATGGCGTGATACCCCGGCGGCAGCGGATTGCGGCGTTCCTCCCGCACATCCGCCACCAGCAGCATGTAGGGGGATGGCACATCGATGTCGAAATATGCCTGTTCATCCTCGATCAGCACCGAGGGGGCGAAGGGACGGAACCCCTCGCGGTATTTGATCTTGAGATTGAGCTTCCGCTGCATCTCCGGGCTACGGGGGTCGGCGACGATGCTCCGGTTTCCCAAGGCGCGGGGTCCCCATTCCATGCGGGACTGGAACCAGCCGATGACGTTGCCGTCGGCCAGGTGTCCGGCGGTTGTGCGGCAGACCTCGGTGAAATCGTCGAGTCGATGACCGACCGCCCGGTAACGCCGGATCGTCTGCATGATCTCCAGGTCCGAATATTCCGGCCCCAGGTAGGAGCCCTTCATCCGGTCGTTCACATCGTCGGCGGTCCGCTCCGCGCCGAAGTAGATATGGTGAGCGGCCAGGGCGGCCCCCAGGGCACCGCCGGCATCGCCGGCCGCGGGCTGGATCCAGACCGAATCGAACAGGCCGCTCCGGAGCAACTTGCCGTTGGCCACGCAGTTCAGCGCCACGCCGCCGGCCAGACAGAGGTTGCGGGCACCGGTCAGCCGTTTTGCCTCCCGGGCCATCCGCAGAACGACCTCTTCAGTCACCCGCTGGATCGCCAGGGCCAGATCGCAATGTTCCGCCTGCAGTTCCGACTCCTCACCCCGTCGGGGGAAGCCGAACAGCCCTTCCCAGCGGCCGTTGTCCGTCATGGTCAGGCCGGTCGCATAGTCGAAATACTCCTGGTTCAGCCAGAGGGAGCCATCGGCACGGATATCGACCAGATGGTCCGTGATGATCTGCTCGAAACGCTCCACCCTCCCCGAGGAAGGGTCGCCATAGGGGGCCAGCCCCATCAGCTTGTACTCGCCGGAATTGACCTTGAATCCGAGGTAATAGGTGAAGGCGGAGTAGAGCAGACCCAGGGAATGGGGGAAATGCAGTTCCTTGAGGATGGTGAGCCCGTTGTCCCTGCCATGGCAGATGGAGGCGGTGGACCACTCGCCGACCCCATCCACCGTCATGACGGCGGCCTCCCGGTAAGGAGAGGGAAAGAAGGCACTGGCCGCATGGGAGAGATGGTGTTCCGGAAAGAGCAGCTTGATGGCCGTACGATCCACCCCTCCCAGGGCCTCCAGCTCATCCAGGAGCAGCCCCCGCAGCATGACCTTCTCCTTGACCCAGACCGGGATCGACGACATGAAGGAGGAAAGCCCCCGGGGGGCAAAGGCGTAGTAGGTCTCCAGCAGCCGCTCAAACTTGAGGAACGGTTTGTCATAGAACACTACCGCCGTCACATCCGCAATGCCGATGCCGGCGTGTTCCAGACAGTAGCGCACGGCATTCACCGGGAAGGAGGGATCCTGTTTCTTCCTGGTGAAACGCTCCTCCTGGGCAGCGGCCAGGATTTCACCGTTCTGCAGCAGCGTAGCGGCGGAGTCGTGATAATATGCAGAAATTCCGAGGATGTACATGGACTATGGTTCCTTCGTAGAGTGCGACAGACGATCCCACAACTGCCGGGCCGCCGCCACCACGTCATCGGCGCTGACGCCGGTCATGCAGCGATGGTCAGTTGGGCATTCCCGCAGCTTGCAGGGGGCGCACTCCGCATCGGCACGTATCATGACGGCACGGTCAGAATAGGGCGATGTCGTCGCGTGGTCTGTCGGTCCGAAGATCGCCGCCAACGGAACGCCGAATGCGGCAGCAATGTGCATCGGCCCCGAATCGTTGGTAATAAAGAAGTTGCAGCGTTTGATCAGTGCCATCAGCTGGCGCACCCCCGTTCTGCCTGCCAGGTTCAGGCATTCCCCCGCAAGATTCCCCTCGATGTCTGCGGCGATTTCCGTCTCACCCGGTCCCCCGAAGATCACGATCCGGGCATCCCATTCCAGGGCAAGACACCGGGCCACCTCGGCAAAACGCTCCGGGTACCAGCGTTTGGCAGAGCCGTAGGCTGCCCCGGGGTTGATGCCCAGGAGC
>CAZSTJ010000203.1:0-6454 GCA_964609805.1 uncultured Geobacter sp.
CCCCTATGTCTATACCACAGCAGGACAAAAATGTTAAAGGGAAAACAGGCTGATCCGTAGGGGATGACCGGCTGCCTGGCCGACAACCGATAGTGGGGTGGCGACTCAGTCGCGGTATCGTCGCCGTGGCGGTGTACTTTTTCCCGCGGCCGTGCGAAAAGCGGTGAAATCCGTGCCCGCTTTGTGCTAAATTACAATGATTTTAAACAAGGTAAGGCGGCGTTCGTGAACCTGATTCCCATAACCTCCCCCCGTTTCCTGGCCCCGGAAACCCTGACGGATATGCCGGACTGGCAACTGGTGTTCGGCAATAACAACCCGCTGGTCTTTGAGATCGGCTGCGGAGTCGGCGACTTTGCCGCACAGATGGCGGCGCTCCACCCCCAGTGGAACTATCTGGCGCTGGATTACTACAACAAGGGATGTATCAAGACCTGCAAGCGGGCCGACAAGGCCGGGCTCGACAACCTGCGGGTCGTACGGGACGAGGCGCGATCCTTCATGGAACGCTGTATCCCGCGCGGATCGCTGCGGGCGGTCATCATCAACTGCCCCGACCCGTGGCCCAAGATACGCCACCGCAAACGACGGCTGGTGAACGCTGAATTCGTGGCCTACCTGTCGTCATTCATGATGCCCGGGGCGGATTTCTACTTTGCCACGGATTTTGTCGATTACGGCATTGATGTGTCCGAATTCATGCCGGATGTGGCCGGATTCCGTAATGTGCTGGTGCCGGATCTCTTCCGTCATGAGCTTGAGGGGTACCCGCTCTCCAAATACATGCTGAAGTTCATTGGCGAGGGGAAGCAGATCTACTACGTGCATTACCGGACCGTTGGTGACGGGGGAGGGGCTCATGCAGGGTAACGGCAAGCGCAAGGGATTCAGTTTTTTCAGGCCGCGCGGCGAAACGATGCGGAGTGAGGTGCGCGTGGTGTGGCTGGTGCTGGCGGGATGGCTCTTCTCTATTCTCGGGCTCCAGCTCTTTGTGTACCTTCTGGAGGCCAACTATTCGGAGCTGCTGCTGAACGAGTGGACCTTCTTCAACCTGCCGATCCATTTCTGGCTGACCGGACATTTCCTGCCGCTCTGGTTCATTATCCTCTGCGCCCTCTTCAATGTCTGGATGGACCGCCATTCACCCCGCAATGTCGAGGGCTCCCTGCGCTTCATGGTGCGCACCTATGATCGCGAGGAGGAACCATGACCGGCGATTCGAGCGTACATCTCATCCCGTTGGCGATCGTCGCCGGCATGTTCGCCATCTTCGTGCTCTCGGGGCTGCGCACCCGGAGCCGGCAGGCATCGGATTACGGCTTCAGCGGCGGCTATACCGGCCGTATCGGCATCGGTGCCGCCATTGCCAGCAACTGGATGAGCGCGGCAAGTTTTATGGGTCTGGCGGGGATGTTCTACCTCAAGGGATATTTCGCCATGGCCTACGTGGTGGGGTGGACCGGAGGGTATGTGCTGCTGCTGGTGCTGATGGCCAGTCAGATCCGCCGTTTCGGCAAGTTTACCGCCCCCGATTTCGTCGGCTTCCGCTACGAGTCGGATGTTGCCCGCACTCTGGTGGCCTGCATCTCCATTGCCATCGCGGTCATCTACAGTGTCGCCCAGTTCCGAGGCATGGCACTGCTGGTGTCGTGGCTGTTCGGGATCGCCTATCTCCCGTCGGTAATCCTGGCGGCCTCAATTGTCGTCTCCATGGTGGTGGTGTCAGGCTCCATGGGGGTTGCCCGCAACCAGAAGCTGCAGTACTTTGTGCTGATCGTCACCTTCATCCTGCCACTGATGCTCCTGACCCGCAAACTCGGCTATTTCTGGCTCCTCCCCCAGTTCGGCTACGGCGTGGCCATCAGCGACCTGCAGCAGCAGTTCGGGTTTGCCTGGTCCGAGCCGTTTGCCGGCGATTCTCCCTTCCACTGGCTGGCCCTCTGTTTTACGCTCATGTTCGGCACAGCAGGTCTGCCCCATGTTCTGTCCCGTTTCTACATGGTGCCGGGAATCCGTGACGCCCGCTGGGGCGTGGTCTGGGGACTGTTCTTCATTGCACTGATCTACTGGTCGGCACCGGCCTACGGTGTGCTTGCCCGACTGTTCGAGGCCCGCGCCGGCATACCCTTCGTTGCCGATCCCGCAGTGGCAGACATGATACTGCTTTCAGCGGTCAGTAACGGCGGCCTGCCCCCCTGGGTGGTCGGCCTGCTGGTGGCGGGCGGGATGAGCGCTGCCTTCAGTACCGCCGCCGGCCTGCTGCTGACCGGTTCCGCCTCCTTTTCCTACGACATCTACCCGCGCCTGATCCGCCCTTCGGCATCTGAGAGCGACAAGGTCTATGCCGCCAAGGGGATCTTCCTGGTCCTGGCCGCCGTTGTCCTGGTGCTGACCCTGAAGCCGTGGGGGATGATTGCCGAGATCGCCGCCCTGGCCTTCGCCCTGGCGGGGAATACCATCTTCCCGGCGTTCCTGCTCGGGATCTGGTGGGACCGGGCCAATGCCCCCGGCGTGATCTGCGGCATGCTCTGCGGTATCCTGATCACCTTCCTGCCGTTTCTTGCCGGGAACATCTTCCCGGGACTGGCCCATACGCTTCCCGCCACCTCGACGGCCTGTATCGGCGCCCCATTCGTCAGCCTGGTCATGATCGTCGTCTCACTGATGACCCCGGCGCCATCGGACAAGATTCGGCGATTTCTCGCCCACGACGTGCATGACTGTACGGAGGAGTGATGGCCCAGCTCGTTTCAGCCAAAGGTAATGATGTCCTCGCCTGGCGCGCCTCGGGTGACTTTACGGCCACCTACCGGCAGATCATCCTTGACCGGATGGAGTTCTGCCGTTCCGGGGAGGCTGAGGATATCCTGAACGGGGTCATCGGACATCTGGAAGGACTGGTGGCGGCGAATGAAGCCTTCTGCTCCCGCTTCGACTCTCTGCTGAACGAGGTGTCGCAGTGCACCGACATTGCCCGGCTGCGGGAGTTGACCACGACCAGTTTCAACGAACTGTATGCGCACTTTGCCATCCACCGCTCCGCACCGGCGTTTTACCAGTTCAGTGCGCACTACCTCCATGCCCTTGCCGGTGCGGTTGCCGGCTACGGTTTCAGGCAGCTGGATGCATCTCCCCGACAGCTGCCGTCGTTGGCACTGATAGCGCTCGGGCCGGCCGGCCGTCAGGAATTTTCCCCCTTCTGCCCGCTACAGATCATGCTTGTTCATGGTCAGGCCAGTGAAACGGACCTGCTGCTCATTGCCCGTTTCACCTCTTTCCTGCGTGAGGGTTTTACCGCCAGCGGCCTGCGCATGGACGAGGTTGTTGCCCCCCATATGCCGTTCTGGCGGGGGAGCATCAACGAGTGGGAAAGCCGTCTGGAGAGCGATCTGGAGAGTGGTACCCAGGCAGAGCTGGTCGAACTGCTGCGCCTGACGGATCAGACGCTGCTCCATGGAGATACCGAGCTGTTTGAACAGTTCCGGCGCTCCTCCCTTGAGATCCTTTCCTCCAGTCACAGTGCCACCGCCAACCTCGTCTCCCGTGCGGTGGCCCTGTCAAACGGTATCGGCATCATGGGGGGGCTGCGCTTTGAAAAGAGCGGTCCGTTCAAGGGGCGATTCGCGCTGCTCGAACATGCCCTGCAACCCCTTTCCGCTTCCGCCTCGGTGCTGGGGCTGCTGAAACACCTGGAGACGGTTTCCACCCCCCGCCGGATACGGGAGTTGCTCTGGCGGCGGGACCTGAACGTGGATATGGCGGAGAGCCTGCTCACGGCCTGGCATGCACTCCATGAAATGCGGCTGATCCGGGAACAGGAGGTACAGCCTGACTGGAACGATGCGTCCCCCCTGCACCTGGATATAGATCCCCTGGGCGTTGAGGAACAGGAAACCTTCCGGGAGTCGCTGGAGGCGGTTGGAACCATCCAGAGGCACATAGGCCTTAATTTCAGTGGCCCGGCGGAGTAATCGTCCATGCTGATCTCCCTCTCTACCGGATCACTGTTCACTCTGCCGCTGAAAAAGGTCTGCGAGTTGGCTGCCGAGGCGGGGTTCGACGGCGTCGAGCTGATCATCAACCAGGATTTTCAGAAGGTCAATCCGTCGAAGCTCGTGGCGTCCCTGCAGCAGATTACGACCATCCACTCCATCCATGCGCCGTTCATGCCGCTGGACGGCTGGGGCGGCCCGATGGAATCCCTGCGGATCTGTGTCGAGCTGGCCGCCGACCGTGGCATCCCGCTGGTGAATTTTCACCCCCCCTCCTGGATGGGGTTCGAGGTGGGATTTCTCCGCTGGCTCTACAGCGTGCGGGACTTCCAGAAAGAGGTGGGCAACAACGGGCAGGTCATCGTCACGATCGAGAACATGCCGTGGGTGGGCAGGTTCAAGATCAATCCGAATATCCTTTCCAATACCCAGCGCATGATCGATTTCATCCACGAACACAACCTGTTCATGACCTTCGACTGTACCCATATGGGGTCGGGTAAAGCCAACTTCATCAACGACTTCTACCTGTTCTACGAATCGGGACGGATCCGCAATATCCATTTTTCCGATTACGGCCACGGGCGGGAACATCTGCTGCCGGGGCATGGCATCCTGCCCCTGACCCGCTTTCTTAATCATCTGCGCAGCACCGATTACCAAAGCACTGTGACCCTGGAACTGGACCCGTCCGAGTTTCCGAAGTCGGAGCCGGTAATCCTGGAAAGTCTCAAGGAGATCCTGGCCTTCCTGCGCAAGGAAACCGGCAAGGATGGCAACCAGGTCCAGGCCTATGATCAAGGTTTTCAATCCGTCCCGATAACGGGAGGCTGACTCATTCTGCACCGGGGCCCTTGCCTGCCCCGCGAGCTCCGGATGCTCCTCATACATGTCTGATCGCTACGTTGAAAAATCGTTTCTGGCCCTACTGGCCATTTCGCTCCTGCTGCATGTGGCGGTGGGCGCGCTCTTGTATTACCTGCCGGAGCCAGTGCCGCCCAAACCCAAGGAGCCGGTCTTCATCGATCTGCAGCAGATGCCCGAACTGAAGGCCGAGAGTCAGCCCCGCCAGACCGAAACCCTGCGCCAGTCCGATCAGAGGGTACGAGTCCCCCGGGAAACTGCCCCCCGGGGTCAGGATGCCTTTGATCGTGGCCGGTCTGCTCCCGATCAGTCCCAGCAGCGGGTTGCGCCACCTTCTGCATCATCCCGCCAGCGGGAAACGTCGAAGGCGCCGTCTCAGGAAATGCCGATCGCCCCCGGTTCCTCCGCTACCAGTCTGCTCAAGCCGAAATCGCCGACCGGCCGTCAGGCCACGACTCCACAGCTCTTTCCCGGCGCCAGCCGGATGGCACGCATGGAGGAGAATTACCGTCGCAAGTATGGCGATGAGATCGCGGAGGGTGAGACCCTTTTTCTGAACAGTGACGACATTCTCTTCGGTTCGTTCCTGCGGCGTTTTGAAACTGCGGTCTACGGCGTCTGGCGCTACCCGCAGGAGGCCGCCATGAAGGGGATCGAGGGGATCACTCCGGTGAGGATCACCTTCAACAGACGGGGTGAGATCGTCAGCGTCAAAATGCTGGAGAGTTCCGGCGCCGTCGTTCTTGACGAAGAGGTGCTCCGGACACTCCGGATGATTGGTCCCGTGGGGGGCTTTCCCAAGGGGTACGACAAGGATGAGTTTCACCTGATCGCATTTTTTCAGTACGGCAGCGCGAGGAGATCACTCCGGTGATACAGAGGGGATTCCTGATAGCCGCCCCCCAGAGCGGCAGCGGCAAGACCACCGTCAGCCTGGCGATCATGGCTGCCCTGACCCGAAGGGGGAACAGGGTGGCCCCGTTCAAATGCGGCCCCGACTTTATTGATCCGGGATACCACCGCCTGGCAACGGGAAGGGAATCGATCAATCTTGATGCCTGGATGTGCCCGCCGGCATTCGTACAGACCACCTTTCACCTGCATGCGGAAGCGGCCGATTGTGCGATCGTGGAAGGGGTCATGGGACTGTTCGACGGCCTGGGGGCCGATCCCTTCGAGGGGAGCAGCGCCCAGATCGCGGCACTTATCGGGGGCCCGGTCGTGCTGGTCGTCAATGCCCGTGGAATGTCGGCCAGTGCCGCGCCCCTGGTAAAGGGGTTTGCTGATTTTGATCCGCGGATCCGCCTGGCGGGGGTGATCTTCAACAATGTGGGGAGCGAGTCCCACGGAAATCTGTTGCGCCAGGCACTGGCCGATACGCTGCCCGGGGTGGCGGTCGTGGGGTGTATCCCCCGCGACGAGTCAGTGCAGATACCTTCGCGGCACCTGGGGTTGGTGACCGCCGAGGACAACCCCCTGCCGGCCGGTTTCCTCGACCGTCTGGCCGATCTGGCAGAACAGTGGCTGGATCTTGACCATCTGGCGCGGCTGGAGTGTACTGCCCCCCCCTCCTTGACGGGGGAGGGTCAGGGTGGGGG
>CAZSTJ010000204.1:0-6444 GCA_964609805.1 uncultured Geobacter sp.
ATCCCACCCACCCAGCGAGCGGGCGATATTCAGGGGATTGCTGGTGGCGGCGGTGATGGATGCCAGCAGCGCCGCAGGGGTGACGCTGGCCGAAACCGGCGTCTGGTTCGCCGCGCCGCCGTTTACGGTCCCACTCCCGGAACCGCCGCAGCCGGTCATCGCGAGCATTCCCACGACCGTCATGACGCACAGGAATCCCCGTAGTCGTAGATAAAGTTTCATTCTGAGTCTCCTCTTTACGGGATGCCAGCCCGATGGTTTGTTTTCATATTCTATCACGTACACCGGGTGGGATGTAGGCTATTTTCCCCCTGTCCCCGGAACACGTCCCAAAATAAAGCGCACGCCGAAAACTGTGATATACTCAGGGCTGATTTCATCCGCAAGCGAGGTCACACAATGAAAATCGAGTGGTGGTACTGGGTGGTCGCCGGATTTTGTCTGATCGGCCTGGAGCTGATCGTGCCGTCGTTCACCATCATCTGGTTCGGTCTGGGGGCCCTGGTGGTAGCTCTGCTGGCGTTTCTCTGGCCGGCATTTCCGGTGGCGGGTCAGGTGCTGCTCTGGTCCGTTGCGTCCGTTTGCTTCACGGTCATGTGGTTCAAGCTCCTGCGTCCCAAAAAGGACCGTACCCATGCCGGGATGTCCAAAGAAGGGATCGTCGGAGAGACCGGCATCATCATCCGCGGCACAGATGACAGCTATGGCCGGGGCACCGTCAGGTTCCGTATCTCCGTGCTGGGGGCCGACGAATGGGGATGCTATTCGGAACAGATACTGAATGTGGGCGATTCGGTCAGGGTTGTCGACATCGAAGGTCAGATACTCAAGGTGGTTAAAATCTAGGAGGGCATCATGCCGGGTCTGTTTGTTTTCGGAGTACTGTTTGTCGTCGTTGCTGCAACCCTGTTTGCCGGGGTGAAAACCGTCCCCCAGGGGCAGGAATGGATCGTTGAACGTCTGGGCAAGTACCATACAACGCTGAAACCGGGGCTCAATTTCATCATTCCCTACATCGATATCGTGGCGTACCGGGTGTCCACCAAGGGTGATGTGCTGTCGGTCGGTGCCCAGGAGGTGATCACCAAGGACAATGCCGTGATCATCACCAACGCCATTGCCTTCATCAAGGTGACCGACCCGACCCGGGCGGTGTACGAGATCCAGAGTTATGAATACGCCATCCAGAACCTGGTCATGACCTCCCTGCGGGCCATCATCGGCCAGATGGACCTGAACAGCGCCCTCTCCGAGCGGGAGTATATCAAGGCCCGTCTGCAGGACAACATCTCCAAGGAGGTCGCGGCCTGGGGTATCTATGTCCAGTCGGTGGAGATCCAGGACATCAAGCCGTCCGAATCCATGCAGAAGGCCATGGAACAGCAGGCCAGCGCCGACCGCTTTAAACAGGCCACCATCCTTGAGGCCGAAGGGAAACGGGAGGCCACCATCCGCGAGGCGGAAGGGAGACTGGAGGCCGCCAAACGCGAGGCAGAGGCCCAGATCCGGCTAGCCGAGGCCTCGGCCAAGGCCATTACCGATATTAGTCTGGCCATCAAGGACAACGATCTGCCGGCGGTC
This sequence comes from uncultured Geobacter sp., assembly GCA_964609805.1. Lineage (GTDB taxonomy): Bacteria > Desulfobacterota > Desulfuromonadia > Geobacterales > Pseudopelobacteraceae > CAIPTY01. The sequence continues at coordinate 1,582 of CAZSTJ010000204.1, forward strand.
TTTCTGCTAGGAGACCGGTACGTCAATATGATGCAGAAACTGGCCATGTCGCCGAACGCCAAGATGGTCGTACTGCCGGCCGACCTGCCGGCGGCCCTCCGGGGACTGATGGGTAAAGGGTAGGGGGGATTCAATAACGTGCAGCGGTCACGGGCCCGTGCTCTAGGAGAGCCGGGCCCGTCGTGCGTCCGGGGCTATTTCCCCGGTCGGACGGTCAGGGCAGGGGCGTGCCTGCCGGCTGCGGCACCCTGTTTCCCTCGAGCCGCAGCAGGGCATCTTTCCTCTCCAGCCCGCCTGCGTACCCCGTAAGGCTTCCGTCGGACCCTACCACGCGGTGGCAGGGAATGAGGATGGAGATGGGGTTGTGGCCAACCGCTCCACCGATCGCCTGCGCCGACATGGAGTTGATCCCGCGGGCGCGGGCGATCTCCGTGGCGAGGTCCCCGTAGGTGACCGTCGTTCCGTGGGGAACCCTCCTCAAGGCGTCCCACACCGCCATCCGGAAAGTTGACCCCTGCGGCGCCAGCGGAAAATCCTCTCTCCCCGCTTCACTGGAAAAGTAACGGGAAAGCAGGGGGCGGAGCGCCGTGAAGACAGGGTAATCTGGATCGCAGACCCACGTGTCCGTTGCGGACGGGTAGTATTTTTGTCCGATGAACCACAATCCGATGAGGGCGTCGTTTTCGGCAGCGGCGGTCATGGACCCCAAAGGTGTTTCAACCGTGCACGTGTACGTCGTCATGATGACACTCCTCCTCGCTCCTCTTTCGATATCAAGCTGTTCCACAGTGTGACGGTGGCATATGATCCCCATGGCCGCCACCCCTGGGCCAGAACCTCTCTTTCCTTCAGTGGGATCTCTGACAGCGCTTTCTTCACCCCAAGATCCGTCGCCAGAAACGCATCCGGCCACCCGAGGGCGCGCATGGCAACGTACTGCACCGTCCACGGGCCGAATCCGGGGAATTTAGCAAGTTTTCCCATCTCGGCGTCCGGATCGGCCCCGGGGGACAGGATGATGGTGCCGTCCACCAGCGCCCGCGCCAGGGCAAGGATGGAGCGGGCCCTCACGCCAGTCACCCCCAACGGACCCAGGCGGTCTTCGATGGGAGGTTCGAGGGAGCAGATGCGCTCGGGAAGCGGGAAGGTGCGGGAAAGCTCCTCGAACGGCGTATCGATTTTCTCCCCCAGAGAGGTTGCCAGCCGTGCCGCGAGGGTGCGTGCCGCCTTGACCGTCACCTGTTGTCCCAGCACGGCCCGGGTCGTCATCTCGAACGGGTCGAAGCCCCCGGGGAGTCGGATCCCCGGCACGCGTATGCCCGGGGCGACGCTGTCCATCGTCGCCAGCTGCTCGAACACGGTCACTGGATCGCAGTTCAGGTCGAAGAGATGCCGTACCCTGGCGAGCACCTGGGGGAGAACCGGCAACAGCGCAAATGCCACGGTTACCGAGAGTGCGTTGCGCTTCGGCTGGTGTGCCACCGAGAGCCAGCCGTAATGGGTGGTGCCACCCTTCCTGATGGCTGCCGTCCTGCGGTAGGCCCCATCTCCCACCCATTCGACGCCGGGAACGGCCCTGGCGGCCAGAAAGGTGATAAGCCGGTCCCAGGCATAGGGGGGGCGATAGGCGAGAAAGAGGGTAATGGCGTCCCCGTCGTTGGCAGCCGCGAGGTCGCGGTTTCTGAATCGGCTCGGGGAGAGTCGGTAGCGCTTCCTGAAGAGGTCGTTGAAGCGGCGGATACTGCCGAATCCCGCGGTCATCGCTACGTCGGTCACGGAAAGGTGGGTGTCGGTCAGGAGGCTTTTCGCCAGGAGCAGTCTCTGTGTTTGAAGGTACTGCACCGGATTCACGCCGTACTCGGCGAAAAAGACGCGTCGCAGGTGCCGGTCGGAAATACCGAGCGTCTCGGCCAACTCCGCGATGCTGCGGTCTGTCAGACAGTCCTCCTCCATGATGCGCGCGGCGCTCCGGGCGAGGCGGGTAGAGGCATCCGCAGGGGCCAGCCCCGGCGCCAGTTCGGGGCGGCACCTGAGGCAGGGTCGGTAGCCGGCCGCTTCGGCAGCGGCGGCGCTGGGGAAAAAGGAGCAGTTCTCTTTCCTGGGGAGTTTCACCCGGCAGATGGGCCGGCAATAGATGCCGGTGGAAGAAACTCCGCAGAAGAAGCGGCCGTCTAAACGGGCATCGTGGGCGCGCATGGCGGCATAGCAGGCTGCATGATCAAGCATGATTTTTTCGACCATTTCCTTGTACCTCGTCCTTACCTTATACGTATAGCATAACGGGGAGAGATACTGGCCATTTTCGGACATGATCGCGGGGGGCGATGGGGGGCGAGAGGTGAAGTTAAGAGGTGGTCAGGGAGTCAGCCTTCGAAAAAATAATTATGATCATCCTTGAATAACAAATTTCCATTTTCAAGTGTTGCCCCTATTGCATTCCTGAAAGAATCTTCCGCAGTCTCACCGGGCTGTGTGTGTTAAAATGGGGCTGTAAGATGGCAGTCGAAGAAAGGTGGCGATCACGTATGGATCGTCTGGAACCGCACACAAAGGTTGGCCAGATCGTGGTGCTGACCGGCAACGGCAAGGGGAAGACCACCTCGGCCCTGGGGATGGCCCTGCGGGCCGTGGGACACAAACTGCGGGTCTGCATCATCCAGTTTATGAAGGGAAACCTCTATACCGGCGAGATCAACGGTCTGAAATGGCTTCACCCCCTGGTGGAGTTTCACCAGACCGGCAAGGGATTCTGTGGTATCCAGGGCAACCCTATCCCCTACCACGAACACCGGGCCAATGCCCAGTGCGCCGTGGAGTTGGCCCGGGAGAAAATCCGAAACGGCGGCTTCGACGTCGTCATCCTGGACGAGGTCAATAATGCGGTGCAACTCAAGCTGGTGGAACTGTCGCAGCTTATTGAGTTGATTGACGCCAAAGGGCCCGAGCAGCACCTGATCCTCACCGGACGGGACGCCCACCCCGAAGTCTGCGCCCGGGCCCATACCGTGACGGTGATGCAGGAGTTCAAACACGCCTATCGCCAGGGGGGAGAACCCCAGCTGGGGATCGATTACTGACGACGGAAGGAATGGAGGGCGAAGGGGAGGGGGCATCGTGCGGAATGATGCCGAAGCTGCAATGAGAGGAGTAGTGCCATGAGACAACGCATGATAACAATCGGGAAGGTATGTCTAATGCTGGTGACCGGTCTGTTGCTGGCGACGGCTGTCGTGGGTGAAACCCGGCAGGCCATAGCCTCAGATAAGACTGAGGCCCAGTCCATCGTGGACAAATCCAAAGCAACCCTCACCGATCTGCTTAACGATAATCTATTCGCCTGGCTGCACGAGTACCTCAAGGGCGCCAAGGGTGTAGTGGTGTTTCCCCAGGTGCTCAAGGGCGGTTTCTTCCTTGGGGGCTCCGGTGGTACCGGTGTGCTGCTGGTCCGTAACGAGGCGACCGGGAGTTGGAGTGCACCGGCCTTCTACACCCTCGGTTCGGTAACCTTCGGCCTGCAGATTGGTGGCGAGGCCGCAGAGGTGATCATGGTGGCCCTGAACCAGAAGGCTATCGACTCCCTGCTCTCCTCGTCAGTGAAGCTGGGGGGCGATGTCTCCATCGCCATCGGCCCGATAGGCGGCGGGGCCAAGGGGGCGGTGACCGTCCCCGAGGTGACGGCCGATTTCGTCTCCTTTACCAGGACAAAGGGACTCTACGGCGGGCTCAACCTGGAAGGATCGCTGATGAAGGTCAGGGATGGCCTTAACAGTGCCTACTATGGCCGGGACGTGTCGCCGCGGGAGATTCTCGCGGGTAAGGAAGTCAACAACCCCGGTGCCGCCGAACTGCGGGCGGTCCTGGAACGGTCAGTGACGAAGAAATGAGCCGTGGAGCCTGATCCGTTGGGATGACTCTCAAAGACCTCAGGTCGTGTCAGGGGATTCATTGCGTAGAGGAAGCGAAAAGCCTACGTGATGTTGATACTTTGCTCTTCCCCCCGTATCCACCCTGTGCTAGATTCCCTTCCATGGGAGAGAAAGACCACGACTACTGGATGCAGCGGGCCATTACCGAGGCGCGCAAGGCCGAGGGGAAGGGCGAGGTGCCGATCGGTTGTGTGATCGTGAGGGGCGGGCGCATCATCGCCCGGGGGCACAACCTGCGCGAGTCGGCCAACGACCCTTCGGCCCACGCCGAACTGATCGCCATCAGAAAAGCCGCCCGGAAACTGGTTTCCTGGCGGCTTCTTGACTGCACCCTCTATGTGACTCTGGAGCCCTGCACCATGTGCATGGGGGCCATCATCCTCTCCCGTATCCCCACGGTGGTCTTCGGCTGCTACGACCCCAAAGGTGGGGCCTGCGGCTCACTCTATGATCTCTCCGACGATCCCCGCCTCAATCACTCCGTCCACCTGGTGCCCCGGATACGGGAAGGGGAATGTTCCGCCCTGCTGAGCGACTTCTTCGCCGCGCTGCGAGAGCGCAAGAAGGCAAAACGGAAACCGGTAGAACGTCTTGTCTCACGCAAAGGCACAAAGGGCGCAAAGAAAAGCTGAACATCTTAACATCTGGTGTCACGCAACGACGCTACGACGCTACGAAAGTCAGAACCTCACAAACGATTCCGGTAAAGATCACAAAACTAAAACAAAACATTTGGCAGATCAGCTTTTGATTCTACGCCTCTCGTTGCGTCGTTGCGGCGTTGCGTGAAAATTGTTTTCGACTTTCCTTAACGTCTATCCCTTCCCCTTCATCTGCTCGTATTCCTCCGGGGTGTTCACATTCCGGAACGACGTAGTCCTCCCGATCTCCTCCTGACGTACCTCCCGCGTCGGTAACCGACCCAACACGATCAGAA
>CAZSTJ010000205.1:0-6432 GCA_964609805.1 uncultured Geobacter sp.
CTCGTGGGCTCGGAGATGTGTATAAGAGACAGGTAATACCATTGTCGACCCCATGTCAGGTGCGGTTATCCGGAGTCTGGTCGCCGGTATCTTCATGCTGGGTGTCGAGGAGATCTTCGTTATTGGGCACCGTGACTGCGGCATGGCCCAGATCGACGCCGATTCGGTTAAGAAGAATATGGTTAAACGCGGTATTTCTCCGGACGTGATCGATATCCATGTGCCTGATCTGAAGCAGTGGCTGGGTGTGTTTTCGCATCCGATTCACAATGTCGAGCGGGTGGTCAAAATCATCAGGCATAATCCGCTTATTCCCCAGGACGTGCCGGTGCACGGCCTCCTGTTCTGCCCCAATGACGGTCATCTGGATATTGTAGTCAACGGCTATACCCAGGAGAGTTTTGCAGCGGCTCTGGAAGCAGAACAGCCCGAACCGACGACAGGTTCAGGCTGCTGCAGTTGAGAAACCAGCGGTCTTTTCCGCAAGTTCCACTACCAAGGAATGATGCCCATGTATTTCAATGAAGAATTCGAAACCATGCCCCGCGTCGCATTGGAGGCGCTGCAGCTGAAACGGCTTCAGTCAATGCTTGAACGAATCTATGCCAACGTGCCGTTTTATAAGGAATCGCTCGATAAGTCAGGAATAAAGCCCTCTGACGTAAAGAGCCTGGACGATCTGCAGCGGCTTCCCTTCACGACCAAACAGAATATGCGGGATTCCTACCCATACGGCCTGTTTGCCGCTCCGATGGAGGAGATCGTCCGCATCCATGCCTCAAGCGGTACCACCGGCAAACCGACGGTGGTCGGCTATACCCTCAAGGATATTGATACCTGGTCTGAGTTGATGGCCCGTTCGTTCGTATCGGCCGGTGCCCATAAAGGCGATATCATCCATAATGCCTACGGCTACGGCCTGTTTACCGGCGGCCTCGGTGCACATTACGGCGCAGAGCGGCTCGGTGCCTCCGTTATTCCTATTTCCGGCGGCAATACCAAACGTCAGATCATGATCATGCAGGACTTCGGTTCGACCGTCCTCACCTGCACCCCCTCCTATTCCCTGTTCATGGCGGAAGAGGCCCGCAACGAGGGTGTTGATTTCAAGAACCTGAAGTTGAAGGTCGGCATATTCGGTGCCGAACCGTGGTCGGAGGCGATGCGGGGAGAGATCGAGGAAAAGCTTAATCTGGCGGCCATCGATATCTATGGTCTCTCGGAGATCATGGGACCCGGGGTTGCCATCGAGTGCATTGAAGCCAAACAGGGGCTGCATATCTGGGAGGATCACTTCATCCCGGAGATCATCAACCCGGAAACCGGACAGCGTGTGGCCGAAGGCGAGCGGGGCGAACTGGTCATCACCACCATCACCAAGCAGGGCATCCCGCTGCTGCGCTACCGTACCCGAGACATCACCAGCCTGACCTATGAACCCTGTGTGTGCGGCAGGACCCACGCCCGCATCTCCCGTATGAGCGGCCGGTCCGACGACATGCTCATCATCCGCGGCGTCAACGTCTTCCCGTCCCAGATAGAGGCGATCCTGGTCGGCATCGAAGGGGTCGAGCCCCACTACCTGCTGGTGGTGGATCGTACCGAGAACCTTGATACCCTGGAGGTTCAGGTGGAGGTTGATGAACGTCTCTTCTCCGATGAGGTCAAGGTGTTGCAGCGGCTGGCCAAGCGGATCGAGAAGGAGATCAAGGATATGCTGGGGGTAACCTGCACCGCCAAGCTGGTGGAACCGAAAACAATCCAGCGCAGCGAAGGGAAGGCAAAAAGGGTTATTGATAACCGTAAAATGTAACCAGTGACCGGGTACCAGTGACCAGGAACGGCTTTTGACTTTCCCGGTCCCCAGTTCCCGGTCCCTAATCCCTGGAGGAAACATGAAAGTCGAACAGATATCCATCTTTATCGAAAACAAATCGGGAAGGCTTGCAGAGATCACCCGCATTCTCGGGGATGCCGGCATCAATATCCGCGCCCTCTCACTGGCGGACACCTCTGACTTCGGTATTCTGCGCCTGATTGTCAATGACGGCGAGAAGGCCAAACTGGTCCTGAAGGAAAAAGGGTTCACGGTCAACAAGACCGAGGTGGTGGCCGTAGAGGTCCCCGACCGCCCCGGCGGCTTGTCAGCCATCCTGCAGACACTGGACAGTGAAAAGATCAACGTCGAATATATGTACGCCTTTGTCGAGCGATGCGGCGGCAATGCCGTCATTATCTTCCGTTTTGACGAGACCGACAAAGCGATTGCGGTCCTTAAGTCACAGTCATTCAATATTCTTGATGGTGAGCGCCTGTACAGTCTGTAGTTCCAATCACGGGAGGGTGTATGAAACGGATTCTTGCAGTATGCAGCATGGTGGTGATGGTGATGGTTATGGCTACGTCGGCCATGGCAGCCGGAACGATCAAGATCGGTGGCCTGTTCTCTGTGACCGGTCCGGCGTCATTTCTCGGTGAACCGGAAAAAAAGACCCTTGAGCTGCTGGTCAAGGAGGCCAACGAAAAGGGTGGCATCAACGGCATGAAGCTGGAAGCGGTTATCTATGATACCGCCGGTGATGCCACTAAAGCGGTTCAATTGGCCACCAAGCTGATCAAGGACGACAAAGTGTCTGTCATCATCGGACCCAGTACCACCGGCGAGTCCATGGCGGTCATCCCGGTGGTGGAAAAGGAAAAGATTCCTCTCATCTCCTGCGCTGCCGGTATCAAGATCACCGAACCGGCCAAGCACTGGGTATTCAAAACTCCGGCCAACGATCATGTGGCAGCCGAGAAGATCCTCAATTACATGGCCAAGCAGAAGCAGAAGAACATTGCCCTGCTGACCGTCACGGACGGATTCGGTTCTTCGGGACGTGAGCAGATCAAGGCGCTGGCCAAGCAGAAAGGTTTTTCCATCGTTGCTGACGAGGTCTACGGTCCGAAGGATACGGATATGACCGCCCAGCTGACCAAAATCCGCGGCATCAAGCCGGATGCGATCATCTGCTGGGGTACCAACCCCGGTCCGGCCGTTGTTACCAAGAACGTCAAACAGCTCGGCATCAAGATTCCGCTCTATATGAGCCACGGCGTCGCCTCCAAGAAATATATCGAGCTGGCCGGTGCCGATGCTGCGGAAGGGGTTATGCTCCCTGCCGGGAAACTGGCCATCTACGATGTACTTGCCAAAAACGATCCCCAGTTCAAGCTGCTCAAGGATTACGATCAGGCCTATCGGAAGGCCTACGGAGTAGAGGCCTCCACCTTTGGCGGCTACGCCTACGATGCATTCCTGCTGGTCACGAATGCGATCAAAAAGTCCGGGACAACGCCGGAACAGATCAGGAACGGTGTAGAGCATACCGCAAAGCTGGTCAGTATCTCCGGTGTATTTAATATGACGGCCAAGGATCACAACGGCCTTGACCTCTCCGCCTTTGAAATGGTGAAAATCGTCAAAGGCGACTGGTCGCTGGTGAAATAGCAGTTATCACATCACAGGGAGGAATTTCATGGTTTCTCGATTTATAAGCATACTGTTTTCATTGATCCTCGTCTCTGTCACGACGTGTTCCGCCTTTGCTGCATCGACCATCAAGATCGGCGCCCTGTTTGCGGTGACCGGTCCGGCCGCGTTCCTCGGAGAGCCGGAACGCAACACCGCCAAGATGGTCGTGGAAGAGATCAACAAGGCCGGCGGCGTCAAGGGGCATAAGCTGGAGCTGGTGGCCTATGATACCGCGGGCGACGCCACCAAGGCGGTTCAACTGGCAACCAAACTGATCAAGGACGACAAGGTGGCAGCTATCATCGGTCCCAGCACGACCGGTGAGACCATGGCGGTTATTCCGGTCGCCGAGAAGGAACAGGTTCCCCTGATCTCGTGCTCAGCCGGCAGCAAGATCACCGATCCGGTGAAGAGATGGGTCTTCAAGACCGCCCAGAATGATACCTTGGCTGTCGGCCGGATCTATGAATACCTGCAGAAGCAGAAACAGACCAAGGTTGCCATCCTGACGGTATCCGACGGTTTCGGTTCGTCCGGACGCGAACAGCTGAAGGCACAGGCCGTCAAGTACGGTATCACCATCGTCTCCGACGATACCTACGGTCCCAAGGATACCGATATGACCGCCCAGCTGACTAAGATCCGCGGGTCACAGGCCCAGGCCCTCATCTGCTGGGGTACCAATCCCGGCCCGGCAGTCATTGCCAAGAATGCCAAACAGCTGGGGGTCAAGATTCCCCTTTTCATGAGTCATGGTGTCTCGTCCAAGAAATTCATCGAACTGGCCGGTGATGCCGCCGAGGGGATCAAACTCCCGTCGGGCAAGGTCATCGTCGCCGACGTCCTGCCGAATTCGGACGGTCAGAAAAAATCCCTTATGGCGTTCGTAAAGGATTACCAGAATCACTACCGTGCCGAGGGCGACCATTTCGGCGGTCATGCCTGGGACGCCGTCAAGCTGATCGAGGACGCCATCAAGCGTGGCGGTGAATCTGCCGCGACCATTCGGGACCAGTTGGAGAAGACCAGGAACTTTCATGGCATAGGCGGTACCTTCACCTATTCACCCCAGGACCATGCCGGTCTGGGTAAGGATGCCTTTGTGTTGGTGGAGATCAAGAATAAAGATTGGGTTGTCGTCAAGTAACTTCAGATCAATTCAGAAATTCTCCGTAGGGGCGGACAGCCGTTCGCCCCTACATTTATGAGGTACGATGCAGTTCGACCAGTTATTACAGTACAGTCTGTCAGGACTATCAACCGGGGCCATCTACGCCCTGATCGGGGTCGGTTTCTCGATCATCTACAATGCGACCGGCATCATCAATTTCGCCCAGGGTGAATTTGTCATGCTTGGCGGGATGCTGACGCTTCTCTTTCTCGAGACGTTCAAGCTGCCGCTCTGGGCGGCAATACCCTGTGCCATTGCCTGTTCGACCGTGGCCGGACTTCTCTTCGAGAGGCTTGCAATCCGTCCCCTGCGGCAGCCGACGCCGATCAATCTCGTCATTATTACCATCGGCGGCAGTATCCTGATCCGCGGATTGTCGATGCTCGCCTGGGGCAAGGACACCCATGCGATCCCGCCGTTTTCGGGGGACGACCCGATTGCGATCGGTGGTGCGACCATCCTGCCGCAGCATCTCTGGATCCTCGCTATTACAATGATCATCGTGGTCGTCAACCGGTTCTACTTCTATCACACCATCAGCGGCAAGGCGATGCGAGCCTGTTCCTACAATCGCCGCGCAGCGGGACTCGTGGGTATTGATGTCCGGCGGATGGTCCTCTTCTCGTTTATCATCAGTTCAGCCATGGGTTCGATTGCAGGGATTATCGTTGCCCCCCTCACCATGACCGCCTACGATGTCGGTGTCATGCTCGGACTAAAAGGGTTTTGCGCCGCCATTATCGGTGGAATGTCCAGCGGTATCGCCACGGTGATTGGCGGACTGATCCTGGGCGTTCTGGAGTCACTGGGGGCCGGACTGGTCTCCTCGGGTTACAAGGACGCCATTGCCTTCATCATCCTGTTGCTGCTTCTCTTCATCCGTCCGCAGGGGCTCTTCGGCAAGGCCGAAAGCGAGAGGGTGTGACGTGAAACGCGAACTCGTGAAATTTATCGTTTTCTCGCTGTTGATCATGGTGACCCCCGTGCTGTTCAAGGGTGGCTATCTGATGAACGTGCTGGTGTTCGTCGGCATACACACGATGCTTGCCATCGGCCTAAATCTTCTGCTCGGCTATGCCGGCCAGATATCACTCGGGCATGCGGGGTTTTTCGGTCTTGGTGCGTACCTTTCCGGAATTCTCACGGTCAACTATGCCTGGAATCCCTGGGCTGCCATGCCCGTGGCGGCGGCAACGGTTGGTCTGCTGGCGTTTCTGATCGGGTTCCCGATTCTCAAGCTGAAAGGTCATTACCTTGCCATGGCCACCCTGGGACTCGGGATCATTATCTACATTGTCTTCAACGAGACCGTGGATCTGACCGGCGGACCTTCCGGTCTGTCCGGCATCCCGAACCTGACCCTTGCCGGGGTTACCTTTGACTCCGATGTGAAGAATTACTACCTGATCTGGGGATTCACCCTGCTGGTGGTACTGTTCTCCCTCAATCTCGCCAATTCCCGCGTCGGAAGGGCCCTGAGGGCTGTCCATGATTCGGAGGTGGCTGCCCGGGTTATGGGGGTGAATGCTCGATTGCTGAAGGTCCAGGTGTTTGCCCTGTCGGCGGTGATCTCCGCCATTGCCGGCAGTCTGTATGCCCATACGATGACCTTTATTGCCCCCGCCTCATTCGGGTTCAATTTCTCGGTTGAAGTCCTGACCATGGTTGTTATCGGCGGTCTCGGCAGCGTGTATGGCTCGTTCCTCGGTGCTGCGCTCTTGACGCTTCTGCCGGAATTTCTCAGGGC
>CAZSTJ010000206.1:0-6403 GCA_964609805.1 uncultured Geobacter sp.
GAGGCAGCCCACGCCTGTCGTCTCGGGGGCTTCGACGAGGCTGTTATCGCCCACATCGCCGAGATTCTCTCCGGCGAGGTCCGGCTGGATGACTTCCATTTTCTCAACCTGACCGGCGGTTTTCTGGACGGCGACGACCTGGGGAGCGCCAAGGCCCAGGCCAACCGGCTCAAGAATGCCGCGGTTTCCGGCAGCGGCGAGAAACTGGTGGAACAGTTCTCCCGCTTCATTGCCGACGGCAAGCTGATCCTGGGGGTCTGCAACGGTTTCCAGCTGATGGTGAAGATGGGGATGCTGCCGGCACTGGACGGCAACTATCTCGGCCAGACCGCTACCCTGACCCACAACGACTGCGGACGGTTCCAGGATCGCTGGTGCTACCTGAAGGCCGATCCCGCATCCCCGTCGGTCTTCACCAAGGGGATTCAGAAGGGTATCTATCTGCCGGTGCGCCATGGTGAAGGGAAGTTCCTGACCGATACGCCGGAGACCCTGGCCCGTATCGAGGCCGGGCATCTGGCGACCCTGAAGTACTCCGGCCCTGACTTTACCGAACCGACCATGGAGTTTCCCGCCAACCCCAACGGCTCCACCAACGCCATTGCCGGTCTCTGTGATCCGACCGGCCGACTGATGGGGCTCATGCCGCACCCCGAGGCGTTCGTCCACTATACCCAGCACCCCCGCTGGACCCGTGAATCCCTGCCGGAGCAGGGTGACGGGCTGGTCCTGTACACCAACGCCGCCGACTATGTGAGGAAGAATCTCCTATGAAACTGTCACGTCCCCAGGAAGAATGCGGTGTTTTCGGTATCTATAACCATAGCGAAGCGGCCAACCTGACATACCTCGGCCTCTACGCCCTGCAGCATCGCGGTCAGGAGAGCTGCGGTATCGTTTCCTCCGACGGCAGCGGCCTCTATGCCCACAAACGGATGGGGCTGGTGGCGGATGTATTCGGCAATCAGGACGTCTTCAAGAAGCTGCCCGGCAAGTCGGCCATTGGCCATGTGCGCTACTCTACCGCCGGCGCCTCGGTGGAGAAAAATGTCCAGCCGATCATGGTCGATTACTCCCGCGGCTCCATCGCCGTGGCCCATAACGGCAATCTGGTCAATGCCCAGCTGCTGAAGGCGGAGCTGGAGGCCTACGGTTCCATCTTCCAGACCACCATGGATACGGAGATCATCATCCACCTGTTGGCCGTGGCCCGCACCAACTCGCTGGTGGAGCGCATCGTCGAAGCCCTGAACCGGATCAAGGGGGCCTACTGCCTGCTCTTTCTGACTGAGAGCCGTATGATCGCGGTGCGTGACCCTAACGGCTTTCGTCCTCTCTGCCTCGGCAAGCTGGGCGACGCCTGGGTGGTTGCATCGGAAAGCTGTGCCCTGGACCTGATTGAGGCTAAGTTCGTGCGGGAGATCGAGCCGGGCGAGATGATCGTCTGCACCCCTAATGGCGAGATTGAGTCGCTGTTCCCTTTTAAAAAGAAAGTACCCACACCCTGCATCTTCGAGTTCGTCTACTTTGCCCGTCCCGATTCCACCATCTTTGGCAAGAACGTCTACATGGTCCGCAAGGAGTTGGGACGTCAGCTGGCCCGTGAATACAAGGTGGAAGCCGATGTCGTCATCGCCGTACCCGACTCCGGTGTGCCGGCCGCCATGGGGTACGCGGAAGAGTCCGGTATTCCGTTCGAACTGGGGCTGATCCGCAACCATTACGTCGGCCGTACCTTTATCGAACCGGCCCAGTCCATCCGCCACTTCGGTGTCAAGATCAAGCTCAACCCGGTGCGCGAGCTTCTTAAGGGGAAACGGGTGGTGGTGATCGATGACTCCATCGTACGCGGCACCACCTCCCGCAAGATCGTCAAGATGGTGCGGGACGCTGGTGCGGTTGAAGTGCACATGCGTATCTCATCCCCGCCCACCAGCTACCCCTGCTACTACGGCATTGATACCCCCAACCGCAAGGAGCTGATCTCGTCATCCCATACCATCGATGAGATCTGCCGCTATATTACTGCTGATACGCTCGGTTACCTCTCGGAAGACGGGCTGCTGCAGTCGGTCGGCGTCAATAACACAAATTACTGTAAGGCCTGCTTTGCCGGCGAGTATCCGGTTGCTTTTCCCAAGCCGGTGGAAAAACCGCAGATGGGTCTATTTCATGAAGAGGAGTTTAAGGAACATGAGTGATCGCGAACAGCTGAAAAAGATCATCCTGGAGCTGTCCTACGAAAAACGTCTGGTGAAGCTTGCTTCAGGCAGGGAGAGCGATTTTTATTTCGACGGCAAGCAGACCACTTTGCACGCAGTCGGCGGATACCTGGTCGGCAAACTCTTCTATGAGGCCATCAAGGATGTGCCGGGGGTACAGGCTGTCGGCGGCATCACCCTGGGTGCAGATCCCATCGCCACTGCTACCTCCATCGCCGCTCACCTTGACGGCACGGACATGCATGCCTTCATCATCCGCAAGGAGCCCAAGGGGCATGGCACCGGCCAGTGGCTGGAAGGGCGCAAAAACCTCCCCGCCGGCACCAAGGTTGTCATCGTCGAGGACGTGGTCACCACCGGCGGTTCCTCCATGAAGGCGGTTAACCGTGCCAAGGAAGAGGGGTTGGACGTGCTCGGCATCGTCACCCTGGTGGATCGTGAAGAAGGCGGCCGGGAAAATATCGAGGCCGAGGGGTACTGGCTGAAGGCGATCTTTACAAAATCCGAACTCGTTGGTTGATGTCCGCCAAACAGCGCCTTGATAAACTGATGGTGGAGCGTGGTCTGGCCCCGTCGCGGGAAAAGGCCCAGGCGCTGATCATGGCCGGTCAGGTGGTGGTCGGTGACCATGCCGTCACCAAGGCGGGGCAGCAGGTGATTGAGGATGCGGCCATCCGCATCAAGGGTGATGTTCTCCCCTACGTCAGTCGCGGCGGCCTCAAGCTGAAGAAGGCGCTGGACCAGTTCGGTATCGATGTCACCGGGATGGTTGCCATCGATGTGGGGGCCTCGACCGGCGGATTCACCGATTGTCTGCTGCAGGCCGGCGCCGTAAAGGTCTTTGCGGTGGATGTGGGATATGGTCAGCTCGCCTGGAAACTGCAGCAGGATCCGCGGGTGGTCAGCATGGAAAAGACCAATATCCGCCACCTGACACCTGACCAGTTGCCGGAACGGCCGGACCTGGCGGTCATCGATGCCTCGTTCATCTCACTCTCCAAGGTCCTGCCGGCAACCGTTGCGCTGCTGAAGGCGGGAGCTTTCATTATCGCGCTGATCAAGCCGCAGTTCGAGGTAGGTCGCGGTGAAGTGGGGAAGGGGGGCATCGTGCGCGATCCCGCCGCCCATGAGAAGGCCGTGGAGGGGGTCCGACAGGCTGCAGGTGAACTCGGCCTTATGGTACGCGCTATCTGTGATTCGCCGATCCTGGGTGCCGATGGCAACAAAGAATTTCTTATTCTGCTGGATGTCCCCGATAGGTAACAGCAGAATCAAAAGTATTAACCACGGAGGATACGGAGGTACACTGAGGAAGCACACTAGAAAAGATTTTTGGTTTGACACCCGTCTTTCCTGCTTTTCTCCAATACCTCTGTGTCCTCTGTGGTGAGCAACTTTATCTTGTTATTTGGGGGCGAGATGGAAAACTGCATCTTCTGCAAGATTATCCGGGGGGAGATCCCCTCGAACAAAGTCTACGAGGACGACCGCCTGCTGGTGATCGAGGATATCGGACCCAAGGCACCGCTGCATCTGCTGGTGCTGCCCAAGCGCCATTTTGTCAACTGTCTGGATATGACGCCGGACGACGAAGCGCTGGTCGGCTACGCCTATCGCATCGCGGGAGATATTGCCCGTCAGAAGGGATATGCGGAATCCGGTTTCAGGATCGTCCAGAACAATGGCGAAGGGGCAGGGCAGTCGGTATTCCATATCCATTTCCATCTGTTGGCCGGCAGGGAATTTACCTGGCCGCCGGGTTAGGGGGGACGATGAAAAAACTGTCGATAATTGCGGTGTTGATGCTCCTGGTGTCCATTCAGGCCGGGGCCGAGACCTATTCGTGGGTTGATGAGAACGGCACCTGGAATTTTACCGAAGACCTGTCGCGGGTTCCGAAGAAATACCGGGGTACGATTACCACCAGGGACGGGATCGAAGGAAGCGCCGCGAGCCAGTCTGCGCCCGCTGCAGCCGTTTCCGTAAAACCTGCGGCTGCACCGAAGGCGGAAGCCGCCGGTTCCTCTCAGGCACAGTCACAGCAGTCAGACGGGCTTTACGGGGGGAAGAAACCGGAGTCGTGGCAGGCGGAAATGGGACCGCTCTATGCAGAGGTAAAAAGGCTTGAACAGGAGCTAGAGCAGTTTGAGAAGCGGATCAAGAGCCCGCGCGGTGTGTCACGGGAGGAGATGGCTCAGCTGTCCCCCCGGTTCAAGGAGACCCAGATGCGTTATCGCGAGGTGCTGAAGAGTTATAACGATCTCAATGATGCGGCCAACAAGGTCGGGCTGCCTGCTGAATTCAGAAAATAACAGCAGGAACGTTCTACACAAAAGCCCCCCGGAAATTATTCCGGGGGGCTTTTGTCATTTACCACTGCAGCAGGTATTGAAGCATGCCCGGCAACGCGATGTCCTGGGTCATGATCACCGTCAGCAGAGTTCTGCGGTTGTCGCCTCCCCGATGGGTAATTCGGGAAGGCATTTTAGCGTTGACGGCTGTTATTCTTCTCGAACTTTTTCAGTATTACATAGGTGATCCAGGCAACGACAAACATCCCGAAGGTGAAAATCGTGTAGGAAACCGGCCAGGGGATGTCTTTGGTCATCATGGAAAACTCCGACATGCCGCCGATACCTGCAATGACATTGAGCGGCATGAAGATGACGCTGAGTACGGTCAGGCGGTAAATGACCCTGTTCTGGTTGATATTGATGAAACCGACCGTCGCATCCATGAGGAAGTTGATCTTGTCAAACAGAAACGCAGTGTGTCCATCGAGAGATTCGATGTCCCGCAGCACCTGTTGGGAATCCTCAAACTGTGCCGTTGATAGCAGCTTTCTTCTAATCAGGAAGGTAAGCGCCCGTCGCGTGTCCAGGACATTTCTCCGGATGCGGCCGTTGAGGTCTTCTTCTTCTGCAATCTCCGCAAGAGTTTTGGCTGCATCTTCGTCCGTCATGCTTTCGTTGAGCACTTTCTTGCCGACTTCGCCAAGCGTTGTATAGATATCCTCAAGCGATTCCGCGGAATATTCGACATCGGCAGCGTAAAGGTCAAGCAGCATATCCATCCCATCCGAGACGTAATCTGTCTGGATGCGTGCGCGAAGGCGCTGGAGACGAAACACCGGGAGTTCTTCTTCGCGGACCGAAAAAAGGATGTCCTTGTAAAGAATGAATGCTACCGGAACGTTGCGGGATTCACCTTCTTTGTCGAGCAGGAAATCGGAATGGAGATGGATTTCGCCATTCTCCCTGACATAAAAGCGTGCGCTCGACTCGATATCGGTAAGTTCTTCGGGATCAGGAAGCTCAAGTCCGAAGTGTTGCCCGATTTTTTGGCGGTCCGCCTTAGTTGTACCTACAAGATCAACCCAGATCGGTTTGATGCCATCCAGGTCTTCCACCGATTCAATTGTGATCTGGGAGAGGCGACCCTGGGCAAGTTCAAAGGCATTTACCACACAGGCAGACCCGAGGTAGTTGCTCCGACTGGCAAGGATATCGCGCGTTGCGTCGGAGACTTCATCGAGAAGGTCATCAAGCCTGTTTTCATCTATCTGCCCCCAAACCAAAAGAAGATCATCCGGTGACAATGAGTCGAGGATCAGCGCAATCTCGCTGGAATCAAGTCCGACAATCAGATTGCGAAGCTCGGTGATGTACTGTTTTGTACCTTGATCGAGGTGGGGCGTTTCCTGCCCGACGGCCATGATTTCAGCCCGTCGATATTGTGAAATCAGATTCTGAACGATCTGGAGTGACATATACACTCCCTCCTATCCGATCAGGCTCAGGCTCTAACCTGTCCTGATAAATTTGAGTATGCACTGGATGGGAGAAACCAGAAATGGATACTCCCTGCTTTTATGGGTTGCCCATTCCGAAGGATTGGCACCATTCAAAGCAGGCAGGGGGGAGGGAGGATGCTTTGGGGGAGGAACCGTCAACGGGACGGGATGGGTAATGGGTATTCACTACTATGACTGTCCAACTTGGATGACCACCACCTTTCCGCTTCAAATTACACTCAATAAAAAAAGGCCACGGGGAACCGTGGCCTTGACATGACATGCCGTGATTCCCCACTCGTAGGTTTTCAGCAGAGCACAACGTAGGTCGTATGACCAGCTACCTTAAGTCAAGCCTTAATCCGGCAAGACCTGGTCTACCCATTGG
>CAZSTJ010000207.1:0-6366 GCA_964609805.1 uncultured Geobacter sp.
CAGTGATACCTCTCGTACCGAGACCTGGTGTTTCAGCATCAGTGCGGCGCCCTTGGCGGCAGCGGCCGCACAGGCACCGGTGGTATAACCGGACCTGAGCGGTTTGCTTAGGGGGGAGTCAAAGGGATACGGCGGTGGCTGCTTGTCCGCGGGTGAATCATTCTGGCGGGAATCGTCTGACATTCAGTTTTCCGAGGCCAAGATGGACAGGGCATTGACAACCGCGGCAGCGACGTTGGAGCCCCCCTTGCGACCCATGTTGGTGATGAACGGGGTGTGATAGTCGCAGCCGATCCCGGCCAGGGCCACCTTGCTCTCCTCGGCCCCGACAAAGCCGACCGGCAGGCCGATGATCAGGTCGGCGGCAGCCTCTCCACTCTTGATGAGGCGCAGCAGTTCGAACAGGGCGGTCGGGGCATTGCCGATCACGAAGATGCGGTTGGCGCGGTCGGCCACCGCCTTGCGCATGGCAGCGATGGATCGGGTAATCCCTTCGCGTTTTGCCAGTTCTGCAACGTCGGGATCGGCCACATGGCAGGAGACCGTGCAGCCGAACGGGGTCAGGCGCGGCTTGCTGATCCCTGAAAGCGCCATGTTCGTGTCGGTAACGATGGCCGCACCGCTCCGCAGTGCGTCCACGGCCTTCTCAATGGCGCCGTCGGAGATGATCATGGACTGGACATACTCGAAATCAGCGCTGGTGTGGACTACCCGGCGTACGACCTGCCATTCGTCCGACGCCCAGTCATGGTTTCCCGCTTCTTTATCGATGATGCGGAACGATTCGGTTTCGATCTCTTCCGGTTTCATGCTCAAGGAATCCATCAGCGCCACCCCAGCCTGTCCAGCGCCTCGCCAATGCGTTCGGTTTCGATCTCGGCCAGCTTGCGGTGGGCGCCCAGGTGTCCCCCCATCTCCATGATCAAGCCGGGATGGCGTTTTTGTGCCTCTTCAATTTCCTCCGGCAGGTCGTGCTGTACGTGGGCCCCCATGAAGAGGAAATAGGGCATGAGCAGGATGCGGCCGGCGCCACGGGTGACACAGGTATCGATCCCCTGCTGGATATTCGGTTCGTGCAGCTCACGGAAGGCGACCTCGACGATCTCGAAGCCGGTCAGTTCCTGTACCATCTGTGCCACCTCGCGGGCGGCGTCATTTGCCTCGGCGATCCGGCTGCCGTGGGCCATCATCAGGATTGCGGTTTTCATGGGTCCTCACTGAATGGTAATTTCAATGTAGATATCGTACCCGGCGGTTTCTTGCAACAGGGAAACGAGAAGGCTCTGCCGGGGAAGGTGTCGTGCCGGTGTGCAGGGATCAGCTATTGTGCGGCTTCAGATGGGCTAGGACACATGGTTGATAAAACGACAATACCCTCATCTTCAGCATCAAGGGCACTCAACCGCTCCCAGTGCCCGCTCAGCGGCCCCTCTGTCGTGTTATCACCCAGGCGCTCCATGAGTGCTGTGATGATCTGCCAGGCGGGGGCGACATCACCTCCGGGTGCATCGTGCCGGTGCAGGCGTGGTGGATGAAGATCCGGTGTCAATCCCTTGATAGGCACTCCCGGCAGCATGACCTGTTTAAACCGTTGGGCGCGCCCTTCATGGTTGATGTAGGTGCCGTCCTGTTCCACCCACGCGGCAGCCGGAAGGAATACGTTGGCCTGTGAAGTCAGGTTGGTCGGGCACCAATCGATTGCACCGATCAGCTGGATCTCTTTTGGAAATTCATTCGAAAAATCAGCTTCCAGGGAGATGATGCCTCTGATGGTATCTTTGGCAAGGGCCGCCTCCAGCGGGATCGCCCCGTGTTCCCGCGACAAAAGCGCGCAGCCGAGGGCATTGGGACCGGTGAGGATGAAGGCGAGCTTTGTCGTTGTTGCGGCTGCGTTGCCAACCGCAGTCAACGAAGCTGTACTGATGCCGCTGATGATCACTGGCCGCTGTGCCGTGGCGAGCGGGATCTCGGCCAAAGAGGCGATGCGCTCATATATAAAGGGGAGAGAGGCCCCCTCACCCCGACCCTCTTTCAAAGGGAGAGGGGGAGTCTCGGTGACATACACCTTTGCACCTTTACGCCACGCCTGACGCACCGCCAGGGCCATCATGGGAGCCTCGGCCAGCAGGTCACAACCGTTGATCACCACCAGGTCGGCGTGGCGCACATCCCTCTGGGAGGCACTGGTGTCGGCAGTCAGCATGGCAAGAGCCGCCTCTGTCCCTGCTGCGGTGGCTTCTCCTGAAAAGTAGCAGAGCGACCCGGCGCCCAGCAGCTCCCAGAGACGGGCCGCCATAATGTTCCCCTCATGACTCATGCGGGGGGAACCGACGATCGCCAGCGCCTCCGGCCCATGCAGTGCCAGAAAGCCAACGATCCTATCCGCCAGAGTTGTAACTGCATCGTCCAGCGAGACAGGTCTGCCATCCACCAGCGCCTGCCGCGGCCGTTCCGGTACGTTGACGGCGGCGTTGCTGAAGCGGCCCCGGTCGCAGATGAACCAGTCGTTGACGACCTCATTCCGGCGGGCAACCATCTTGAGCAGTTCACGGTAGCGGGCCATGGGGACGGTGTTGCATCCCAGGGAACAACCGGGACAGACGGAGGGAGCCATGTCATAGTCCCAATAACGGGCACGGAAGCGGGCGGTCCTGTCGGTGAAGACCCCGGTGGGGCAGATGTCCACCAGGTTGCCGGAGAAGGGGGATTCCAGCTGTCCATCCTGCTGGCGACCGAAATAGACCGTACCGGCACGCCCCATGACGCCGAAATCGGTGCCCCCGGCGTATTCCTGATAGAAACGGGCACAGCGGTAGCACTGGATGCAGCGGTTCATCTCGTGTTCGATCTGCTCACCAAGGTACTGGTTGACGTGGGTGCGCTTGAGGCCGTCATAGCGGCGGATGCCGTGGCCGCCGGCAATGGTGAAGTCCTGCAGCTGGCATTCGCCCCCTTCGTCGCAGACCGGGCAGTCGTGGGGGTGGTTGATCATCAGCCATTCGATGACGGAGCGCCGCATGGCCATGGCCTCATCATCGGTCGTGGAGACCACCATGCCCTCCTGGGCGGGGAGCATGCACGACATCTGCACACCCTTTACCGGGCCGTCCAGGAGCTTGACCGCGCATACCCGGCAGGCGCCGGCCTTGCCGAGGGCGGGATGCCAGCAGAAGTGGGGGATAACGATGCCGATACTGCGGGCGGCCTCGAGAATCGTGGTCCCGTCGGGGACGTCAACGGATATGTTGTCGATTAATAATTTAGGCATAGTGCTTTTGCCACAGAGTCACAGAGACTCAGAGGATGATCCTGGAAATTCCATCTTTGAGAAGTGGAACATTAAAGTTTATGAGCAAACCTAACCGGTGGCCGGTAAGTTTCAAGTAACTTAACAACTGGGCCTTAAATACCGGATCATTCCGTTCCACAGCTTTCAGTTCCACGATAATTTTGTCTTCCACCAGGAGATCAAGTCGAAACTCTCCCAACGCAGCAGATTTGTATAGTACCGGAACAGTTTTTTGATTTTCAAACGTAATACCTCTTTCAGTCAACTCATGACAGAGCGCTTTTTCGTAAATTGATTCCAAGAGTCCCGGACCAAGATTCCGATGAACCTCAATCGCACTTCCAATAATCTTCTCCGTTAACTCGTTATCCTGATTCATCTCTGTGCCTCTGTGGCTCCGTGGCAAATATTTATATCTCTTACCCGTTCGTACTGACGAATCAACAGCAACTGGCCGAAGGGGACGGTCAGCAGTGCACAGATGACGAATACCAGGAAGCCTGCGAACATGATGGCGGTGCCGACCATATAGGCCAGCAACCAATTAATGAAGTCATTTTGGATCGTCTCAATGCTCCATTTTGCCGCATCGGTGACATCGATCTTCCGGTCGATAATGGCAAATATCCCCGGCGTGGCGAGAAAGCCGAGGGCCAGGGAGGCAATTGAACCGATGACCGGTATGAAGTGCAGGATCACGCTGGCAATCAGGCAGAGGAACAGATAGATGAAGAGCGAACCGAAGCAGTCCCAGGCATTGAACAGATCGCCGACAGCCGGTCTTCCCAGCCCCCTCACAACCCGGGTCAGGGAACGGGTATAGCCGGTGATGAAGCCGATGTTGACCACCGGGATCCAGCAGATAAGCAGGAAGACGAGGGTGATCAGGATCAGGTCGGTCAGGTTGTTCTTCCAGAGATCAAATGTGGTGCCGAAGGCTGCACCGAAATCATCAACCGGCTGCTGGGCGGTTACGGGGCTTTGCGCTGGACCGAGGTTCGAACCGCAGTGTTTACATTTTATGGCCTCGTCGTGGATCTCTTCCTTGCAGTAGGGGCATTGCATGGCTGCTCCTTGTCAGGCAGTGGTGATTTGCGGGGAAAACGGGCAGCATTTACCGGTGATGTGTGCAGTCAGTTCATCAGCGAAATGCCGCAGCAGCCCGTCCAAAGGCCCCATGGCGCCGGGGGCCAGGGCGCAGAAGGCATAATTCAGCAGGCGCACATGCTCCCGCAGGATGTCTACATCATCCTGTTTTCCCTGGCCGTTTTCGATCCGCTCAAGGATATTCTGTACGTAAGGAAGCCCTTCGCGGCAGGGGGTACACCACCCGCAGGATTCACGGGCATAGAAGCGGATCAGGTTGAGGGTGGCGGCCACCATGCAGCTGGACTGGTCGAAGACGATGATCCCGCCGGTGCCGAGCCGGGAACCTGCCTTTGCCACCGGATCGAAATCCATCGACACCCCCCACTGTTCTTTGGTGAAATAGGGGGTGGAGGCACCGCCGGGGATACAGGCCTTGAAGGTGCTGCCGGGGCGCATGCCGCCGCAGGGGCCGTCGATGATCTCACCCAAAGTTATGCCGAGAGGGAGTTCGAAACATTCCGGGCTGGCCACCGGTCCGCTGACGCAAAAGAGCTTGGTACCGGCTGCCTCAGGGGTTGCCGCCAGCCCTTTCCACCAGGCGGGACCGCCGGTGATGATGGCCGGGATGTTGGCCAGGGTTTCCACGTTGTTGACCACGGTCGGTTGGCCCCACAAGCCTTTAACGGCGGGGAAGGGGGGTTTTACCCGGGGATTGGCCCGTTTACCCTCCAGGGCATTGATCAGTGCGGTTTCCTCGCCGCAGATATAGCGACCGGCCGATTGGTGGACGTCGATGGTAAGGTTGAAACCGGAGCCGAGGATGTTCTCACCAAGCAGGCCGGCGGTTTGGGACTCTGCTATGCCTCTGGTGAGGTTCTGCGCCACCTGCTCATAGCCGCGGCGGACGAAGATGAAGGCATGGTTTACCCCGAGGGCATAGGAGGCGAGGGCAATCCCCTCGATCAGCAGGTACGGATTGGCCTCCAGCAGCACCCGGTCCTTGTAGGTACCCGGTTCCATCTCGTCGCAGTTGCAGATCAGATAGCGGGGCCCGGGAAGATTGCGGGGGACAAATGACCACTTTTTACCGGTGGGAAAACCGGCCCCGCCACGGCCCCGCAGGCCCGAATCGATGGTCTCCTGCTGCACCTGGTCCGGCGTCATCTCCTTCAGGGCCCGCCGCAGGGCGCTGAAGCCCCCCTCGTCGCAGTATTCCTCGAAGGTGACGCAGCGCCCGGGACGGTTATGCCTGAAAAGGGGCTGTGCGCTCATGGGTTATACCGGAGCCTCGGCCAGGGTGTGTGCTGCCTCGTCACCAAACCCGTCGAACTGGTCGTGGATGACCTCGGCACGGTGCAGGGCGGATCGGATGTTGGGGAGGATGTTGCGGGCACCCATTATGCGTGGCAGTTTGGAGGTGATGACGAAACGTTTCGGCTGTCCCCGCAGGCCGCAAATCAGCAGTGTCCGGCCCGAGGCGCGGATCTTTTCCTGGAACTGCTCAATGGCATAGAGCCCGGTGGCGTCGATGGCGGTCATGTAGCGCATCCGCAGTACCACCACCGACTGCAGGTCATCAATGGAGAGGGCCAATTGGTTGAGCTTTTCAGCGGCACCGAACAGGAGTGGCCCCTGGATATGGAAGATGCTGATATAGGAAGGGATGTTCAGGTCCTGGACAATGTGTGCCTTGGCCTTCTCGATGGCCTCGGTGGTCAGTGGTGCCACGACGGTGGTCCGGGAGACCTGGTAGATGTAGAGCAGGGCAGCCAGGGTCATGCCGACCTCGACCGCGACTGTCAGGTCGGCGGCCACGGTCAGGGTAAAGGTGATCAGCCAGACGGAGATCTCCTTGCGGTTCATCCTGAGGATCATGGGGATCTCGTGCCATTCGCCCATGTTGTATGCCACCACGAACAACACCGCCGCCAGGGTGGCCAGTGGTATGTAGCGGGCAAGCGGAGCGGCAAACAGGACGACACAGAGGG
>CAZSTJ010000208.1:0-6310 GCA_964609805.1 uncultured Geobacter sp.
GGCAAGACCCTGCTGGCCCGCGCCGTCGCCGGTGAGGCCGGTGTCCCTTTCTTCTCCATCTCCGGTTCCGACTTTGTCGAGATGTTCGTCGGCGTCGGCGCCAGCCGCGTCCGCGACCTGTTCCTCCAGGGGAAAAAGAGCGCACCCTGCATCATCTTCATCGACGAGATCGACGCCGTCGGCCGCCATCGCGGCGCCGGACTGGGAGGCGGTCACGACGAGCGGGAGCAGACCCTCAATCAGCTGCTGGTGGAGATGGACGGTTTTGAGTCCAACGAGGGAGTCATCCTGATCGCCGCCACCAACCGCCCTGACGTCCTTGATCCGGCCCTGCTCCGTCCCGGCCGATTCGACCGTCAGGTGGTGGTGCCTCGCCCGGATGTCAAGGGGCGCGCCATGATCCTCAAGGTTCACGCCAAAACGGTGCCGCTGGCCAATACGGTCGATCTGGATGTCATCGCCCGGGGAACCCCCGGTTTCTCCGGCGCCGACCTGGCCAACGTGGTCAACGAAGCCGCCCTGCTGGCAGCCCGCCAGGACAAGAACGTGGTGGAACCGATCGACTTCGACAACGCCAAGGACAAGGTCCTCATGGGGGTCGAACGCCGCAGCATGGTCATCTCCGACGAGGAGAAGAAGAGCACCGCCTATCACGAGGCTGGACACACCCTGGTTGCCAAACGCACCCCCGGCACCGATCCGGTCCACAAGGTATCCATCATCCCCCGCGGCCGCGCCCTGGGGGTCACCATGCAGCTGCCGATCGAGGACAAGCACAGCTACTCCCGCGAAGCACTACTGGCCCGCATCGCCGTTCTGATGGGGGGACGCGCCGCCGAAGATCTGATCTTCAATACCTACACCACCGGAGCCGGCAATGACATTGAGCAGGCCACGGAGATGGCCCGCAAGATGGTCTGCGAATGGGGCATGAGCGACAAGATGGGTCCCCTTTCCTTCGGCAAGAAGGACGAACAGATCTTCCTCGGCAGAGAGATGTCAACCCACAAGAATTACAGTGAGGCCACCGCTGTGGAGATCGACACCGAGATCAAGCGGATCGTCGACGAAAGCTACACCCGGGCCATCACCATCCTGCGCGACAACCTGCAGGGTCTCCACCTCCTCTCCCAACGCCTGATCGAGAAAGAGAATCTGTCAGGTGCCGAGGTGGACGAGATACTGGCGCAGATCCAGGCACCTGCCGGCAACGATACTGCCGCTGACGCTGGCGAAACGGCGCCCCAGGGGTAATATGAGCGACTTTGCGGCGCGGATTCTGCACATAGCCACGCCGCTTGACGCGGAGCAGGAGTTGTCCCGCATCAAGGTCGACCCGGCCGGTGTTGCACTCATGGCGGGCAAGATGCAGACCCGCTGCGTGAAACTGGAAGGGCTGCTCTGCCGGCAGGCCAACATCCTCAAGCAGGAGATGCTCTCGCTGGGGGGCGACGCGGCAGTCGCACGGGGCAGTGTCGCCTGCAGCATCGAACGGACCGATGTCATCCTGATCGGCACCGAAAAACAGCTATTGCGGCTCTGCGGCAAACTGGGGGGGCAGCCTTTCGGCCTCCCTGCCCTTGGCCCCCAGCTTCGCACGCTTCTGACCGACAGCATCCGCCCCGCAGGTTTCTGGGCAATCGCCCGACAGCGGCTCCCCCTCCACCGCCCGCTGATCATGGGCATTCTCAATGTGACCCCCGATTCCTTTTCAGACGGCAACCGCTATTTTGATCCGCAGCAGGCGGTGGACCGTGCCCTTGAAATGGTCGCAGAGGGTGCCGACATCATCGATATCGGTGGAGAGAGCACCCGCCCGGGAGCTGCAGAGGTCCCCCCTGAAGAGGAGCGGGACCGGGTCGTGCCGGTTATTGCTGCTCTGACGGCACAATCCCCCTGCCCGATTTCGGTGGACACCTGGAAAAGTTCCGTGGCACGTGAGGCCCTTGACGTCGGGGCCGCCATCGTTAACGACATCAGCGGATTCACCTTTGATCCCGCCATGGCGGGGGTCGTTGCCGGTTTCGGGGCCGGCGCGGTACTGATGCACACCCGCGGCACCCCCCGTACCATGCAGCAGAACACAACCTACGATGACCTGATCGGCGAGATCACCTCATCCTTACGGGGTCTGATACATTCGGCAGTTGATGCCGGTATGGCACGGGAGCGGATTGCCATTGACCCGGGAATAGGCTTCGCCAAGGACAGGGGCGGTAACATCGAGATCCTTCGACGGCTGGATGAATTCCAATCGCTTGGCCAGCCGCTTTTGGTCGGCACCTCACGCAAGTCGTTCATCGGCACGACTCTGGGCAGGGAGACCGGCGACCGCCTGTACGGCACCGCCGCCACGGTTGCCCTGGCCGTGGATCGGGGGGCCAGGATAATTCGGGTCCACGACGTGCGGGCAATGCGTGATGTGGCAGACATGGCTGCCGCGATCAGCTCAGGACACGACACACCGGCGGCATAACCATTTTACCGGACAGAGGCGGGACATGAATCTTCAGGCTGCAGTTACCGGGACGACGGAGACGCTGCTCATGGCAGTGCTGGTAGTCCTCTGCGCCCTTGTTATCCGCCGCGATGTCGCCATACGCCTTCTGGCCTGCATGGCGACCCTGACGCTGCTGTCGTTTATCGCCCGCTTATTAGGGCTCCTGCCACTGGTACAGGTCCTCGATACCCTGGCCGTTTCAACACCGGTCATATTGGCGGTCATATTCCAGACCGACCTGCGCCGGACCCTGCTGGCCCTCGGGAAGCGTTCCGCCTCTGCCACCGAACAGGGTGGCGATCTGGAGACCGTTGAGGAGCTGCTGAAGGCACTGCGCGAGCTGGCCGACAAACGGATCGGCGCCTTGATTGTCCTGGTGCGTCAGATTCCCCTGGATCACCTGATTCAGGTGGGGACCCAAATCGATGCCAAGGTGACCAGCGAACTGCTCAATTCGATCTTTCTCCCCTACTCACCCATTCATGACGGTGCGGTCATCATCGAAGACGGCAAACTGACCAAGGCCGGCTGTGTGCTCCCGCTCTCCCAGAACCCGGACATCTCCAAGAGTTTCGGGACCCGCCACCGCGCGGCCCTGGGGCTGTCTGAACTGGCCGACAGTTATGTAGTGGTGGTGTCGGAGGAGACCGGCAAGGTTTCCCTGGTACACGAAGCCAAGATCACCTACGACGTGGAACCGAGTGAACTGCGTCGGAACCTGAAAAAAGCCCTGGGGGTCAGGCGCCAGTCCTGACACCCTTCCGAGGAGGCAGCATGAAAAAACTGTTCGGTACCGACGGCGTGCGCGGCATCGCCAATGTCCATCCGATGACCACCGAGATGGCCATGCAGCTGGGCCGTGCGGCGGCCTACATATTCAAGGGGAGCAGCAAACGCCGCCACCGTATCGTCATCGGCAAGGACACCCGGCTTTCCGGATATATGCTGGAGAATGCACTGGTAGCCGGCATCTGCTCCATGGGGGTCGATGTTCTGATCGTGGGTCCGCTTCCTACCCCCGGCATCGCCAACATCACCTCCTCCATGCGCGCCGATGCCGGTGTCGTCATCTCCGCATCCCATAACCCGTTCCAGGATAACGGCATCAAGTTTTTCTCCGCCGACGGCTTCAAGCTGCCGGATGACATTGAACTGAAGATCGAGAAACTGATTGAAACGAAGAAGATCGACACCCTGCGCCCCACCGCAACCGAGGTCGGCAAGGCCTTCCGTATCGATGACGCCGCCGGACGATACATCGTCTTCCTCAAGAACACCTTCCCCCACGACCTGGACCTGTCCGGCATGAAGATCGTCCTGGACTGCGCCAACGGCGCCGCCTACAAGGTTGCCCCGGCCGTTTTCGAGGAGCTGGGGGCCGAGGTCATCGCCCTGGGGGTCAAGCCAAACGGTACCAACATCAACGCCGGCTGCGGTTCAACCCATCCCGAGGTGATCAGCGAGGCGGTCAAGCAGCACCGGGCCGACATCGGCATCGCCCTGGACGGAGACGCCGACCGGGTCATCGTCTGCGATGAATTCGGCAACGAGGTGGACGGCGACCATATTATGGCCATCTGCGCCACCGAGATGCTCCGGCACAAGATACTAAAGAAGAAGACTCTGGTGGCCACGGTCATGAGCAACATGGGACTCGACATCGCCATCCGCAAGGCCGGCGGCAAGATCGTCAAGACCGCCGTCGGCGACCGCTATGTGGTGGAGGAGATGCGCAAGGGTGGCTACAACCTGGGGGGTGAACAGTCGGGTCACATGATCTTCCTCGACTCAAGCACCACCGGCGACGGCATCCTCTCGGCCCTGAAACTGCTGGCGGTTATGCGCCGCGAAGGAAAGCCGCTGTCGGAGCTGGCCGAGGTCATGATCGCGCTGCCCCAGGTACTGGTCAACACCAGGGTCCGCGAGCGCCGGGATATCATGACGATCCAGGAAGTCGCCGCAAAGATCCGCGCCGTGGAGGAGGCCCTGGGGAACGAGGGGCGAGTTCTCATCCGCTATTCCGGGACCGAGCCGCTGCTGCGGGTCATGATCGAGGGGCAGGACAAATACGAGATCACCACCTGGGCCAACGAGATCTGCGACCTAGTGAAGAAGCATATCGGGGAGAAATAGGCCGAAACACCGTATCTCACGGAGCACACAGAGGCACGGAGTACATCTCAACCAAATCGGGGCATAATCAGCTCACACAAAGGCACGAAGGCGCCAAGAACATCTCCCCTTTATATTTTCTTTGTGCCTTTGCGAGCTTTGCGCGAGAATGCTTTTAAGGTTTAGTAGCACATGTTTTCATCCAGGCCCCTGCGGGCTCTGTGAGATACAGATTTGATTTTTTGATGGAGGTTGTACACGTGGCAAAACTGGGACTTAACGTCGATCATATCGCAACCGTGCGTCAGGCCCGGGGGGGAACCGAGCCGGACCCGGTTACCGCCGCCGCCATGGGTGAGATGGCCGGTGCCGAAGGGATCACCATCCACCTGCGGGAGGACCGCCGCCACATCCAGGACCGGGATCTGGAGATCCTGCGGCGCACCGTGAAGACCAAGCTCAACCTGGAGATGGCCGCCACCCAGGAGATGGTACGCATCGCCCTGAAGGTCAAACCGGAGCAGGCCACCCTGGTGCCGGAGAAGCGCCAGGAGCTGACGACGGAGGGGGGGCTTGATGTCATCGTCAACGCCAAAATGATCACCGACACCGTCAAGAGGCTCCGTGACGGCGGTATCGTCGTCAGCCTGTTTGTAGATCCGAACCAGGACCAGATCAAGGCATCCATCAAGACCGGTGCCGACTACATCGAGATCCATACCGGCGCCTACGCCGAGGCAATAGGCTGGTCCGCCCAGGAACGGGAGCTGCAGGAGATCGACGCCGCCATCAAACTGGCCCGCAAGGTCGGTCTCGGGGTCAACGCCGGCCACGGGCTGAACTATTTCAACATCAAGGCCCTGGCCGCAATGGGCGGTATCGAGGAGTACAACATCGGCCACTCCATCATGGCCCGTGCCATGCTGGTGGGACTGGACCGGGCCGTGCGGGATATGGTGGAGCTGATCAAATACGCATGATCCACGGCATCGGCACCGATATCGTCGCCATCGAGCGTTTCCAGCGATTTATCGACGAAAACAACACCACGCTCCTGGATCGGCTCTTTACGCCGCAGGAACGTCAGTACTGTTCCCCCAGGAAGAATGGCGCGTCAAGCTATGCCGCCCGCTTCGCCGCCAAGGAGGCCTTTCTCAAGGCCTTGGGAACCGGACTGCGGGACGGCATCTCCTGGCACGATGTTGAGGTGGTCAATGATCAGCTCGGCAAGCCGGATCTGATCCTGACCGGCCGGGCCAACGAATCATTTCTAAACCTGGGCCTCGGCAGAGCGTTCCTGACCCTGGCCCACGACGGAGGCTTTGCCATCGCCACCGTTATACTGGAGAAATCATGAAGGTAGTGACCGCCCATACCATGCAGGAGATCGACGGCCGGACCATCGCCGAGTTCGGCATCCCGGGCATCCAGCTGATGGAAAACGCCGGCCGGGCCTGCGCCGATACGATCATCAATGACTACGGCCCCACCGGGAGCGTCGTGGTGATCGCCGGCAAGGGAAACAACGGCGGTGACGGGTACGTCATCGCTCGCCTGCTGGCCGAAGCCGGCTGGCAGGTTCGGGTCTGCATCCTGGCGGAGCGCGCGGAGATCGGCGGCGATGCCGCCGTCAACCTGGAGCGGCTCCCGGCCGGGATGGTTACCTACGCGCCGCACATGGGGCAGCTTGCCTCCCAC
>CAZSTJ010000209.1:0-6272 GCA_964609805.1 uncultured Geobacter sp.
CCCTGATCCGCAGTTTTTCGCCGCTGCCGGCCTTTTCGATGAGGATACGGGCCAGCAGACGGCCGATCCTGCCGAACCCGTAGAGGACGATATCGCGGGGTTCTTCAAGAATCGAGGTGCGGCCGGTGTTGACCGCGGCCAACTCCTGCCTTACGAAGTCATCGATGCTGATACCGTTCCCCCGCGCCTGGTAGCGGACGGTCAGTTTGCCGATGTCGATGCGTGCCGGTGCCAGATCGAGTCTGGTCAGCGCCTCAACAAGCGGATAGGTGTCGCGCACCGACAGCTCGTGATCCAGGATCAGGCGGGCGAAACGGTGAGCCTTGAGGATGTCGATGGTGGAACAGTGCACCAGGGAGCGGCCGTACACGGTGGTAACGATGTTGTGGTCGCGGTAGAGCCGACCGATCATGGGAAGCATCCACTCGGCATACTCTTCCTGCCCCTGCCACTCTTTGAGGTGTTCGACCTGCTTGCGGTTGTTCATGGTGATTCCTTTCTCTGCGTCATCGGTCGTTGACGATACCCGACGACATTCCTGAGGCGGGCACTCGTACTGTTATTAGCATGGCATGGCCGGATTTTCCACAGCTTTTTCGTAGATACTTCGGTGATTACAGGAAGTTAACCAACTGATGCCGCGGTGTCGGGCGTGGTGGCGGCCTTTGGCTGTTACTGGGACTTGACAGCGGAGCAGCAAATATTGTACGCCACTTTAACTGAATCTAAACCGTAAGGATGATTATCATGAGTGATATCCGTGAACACGAAGTGCCTGTAGAAGAAGAGGGTGGGGAAAGCTTCGCCGAACTGTTCGAACGAAGCGAGAAGCGGAGCCGCTGGATTGAGCCGGGACAGAAGATGACGGCACAGGTGCTGAAGGTCAGCGCCGAATGGATCTTCATCGACGTCGGGCAGAAGGGCGAGGGGGTCGTCGATCGCAAGGAATTCCTGGATCTGGACGGCAATGTCACGGTCCGGGAAGGGGACGCCATCACCGTTTATTTCCTTTCCTCCAATCATGGTGAAATGCGTTTCACCAGCCGCATCGGTGCCGGTTCGGGGGGGAGCGGCAATTCCCAGCTGGAGGATGCCTGGAAATCCGGCGTGCCGGTTGAAGGTCTGGTGGAGAAGGAGATCAAGGGGGGCTTTGAGATCAAGCTTGGCGGAACCGCACGGGCCTTCTGCCCCTACTCACAGATCGCACTGCGGCGCCTGGATGACCCGGCATCGCTGGTGGGCACCCGTCTCCCGTTCAGAATCACCGATTATGCCGAAAACGGCCGTAATATCATCGTGTCGCGGCGGGCCCTGCTGGAGGAGGAACAACAGCGTTTGAAGGAAGAGGTTCACGCCTCCCTGGAGGTCGGCATGACGGTCACCGGTACCGTGCTTTCGTTGCAGGATTTCGGCGCCTTTGTGGATATCGGCGGCCTGGAGGGGCTGATCCCGGTTTCTGAGATCGGCTGGACCCGGGTCAAGCATGTGAGCGAGGTGCTGAGTGTCGGCCAACAGGTCCGAGTGGTGGTCAAATCCATTGATCGTGAAAAGGACCGTATCTCCCTCAGCCTTAAGGATACACTGGCCGATCCCTGGGACGCCGCGGTGCAGCAGTTTCCCGACGGTTCCTTCCATACGGGGAGTGTCTCCCGGCTTGCCCCCTTCGGGGCATTTGTGACCCTGGCGCCCGGCATCGACGGGCTGATCCATATCTCCAAGCTGGGAGGGGGCAAGAGGATCAACCATCCCCGCGAGGTGATCAAAGAGGGGGATAGCGTTGAGGTCAAGATCGAAGGGTGTGACCGCTCTGCCCGCAGGATTTCTCTCTCCCTGGCCGGTGTCGCCCGTGCCGCAGAGGAAGAGGAGGCAACGTTGGAGGAGTTCCGCCGTCAGTCGGCCGATGCCCCCAAGGGGATGGGAACCTTGGGAGACCTGCTCCAGGCCAGGCTGAATAAAGGGAAGCGCTAGCAACTCCTTTTAATTGCCGAGAGTACCGTAAGAGGCCCGCTGCCGGTTTTCCCGGTTGCCAAGCGGAGCGGATTTGGTTACAGTACCGCCCTTGTCCATCGTCCTCAATAATTAGAAAGAGAAAGAGATCGTATGCTCAACCTGAAACCTGAAATCGTTGCTCAACTCGAGCGGGTCCTCAGCTCCGTTGAAATGCTGCTTCCCCGGGCCATTGCCCCGATAAACTGGGAAACCTGCCATGCCGCCAACTGGCGCCGTCACTCCTTTTCCGGCTATCTGGAGCCCGTCAAGGTTACCGACACGACCCGTCTGAATGAACTGCTCGGCGTAGAGGAGCAGAAAGAGATCATGATCCACAACACCAAGCAGTTCCTGGCCGGGCTTCCCTGCAACAACGCCCTGCTCTGGGGATCGCGTGGTTCGGGCAAATCGTCACTGATCAAGGCGCTGCTTAATGAATTCGGCCCCAAGGGGCTGCGGATCATTCAGATCGAGAAGGAAGACCTGGTCTATCTGTCGGAGATTTTCAACGCCGTGGAAAACCAGCCGTACCGCTTCATCCTGCTCTGCGATGACCTGGCCTTTGAGGTCGGGGAATTGGGGTACAAGATGCTGAAAAGCGCCCTGGATGGTTCAGTCTATTCACCACCCGAGAATGTGCTGATCTACGTGACCTCGAACCGGCGTCACCTCCTGCCCGAGTATGACAGCGACAACATCGGCGGCAAATTCGTCAGGGGGGAACTGCAGCAGAGCGAGGCAACGGAGGAAAAGGTATCGCTTTCCGACCGTTTCGGTATCTGGGTCGCCTTTTATGCCTTTTCCCAGGACCGCTACATCGAAGCGGTGCGGCTGTCGGTGGACCGTGAGGCACGTCAGCGCAATGTCACCATACCCTGGTCCAAGGAACTGGAACTGGATGCGATTCAGTGGTCCCATGATAAGAGTAAACGCTGTGGCCGGACCGCCTTCCAATTTGCCAAAAACTGGGTTGGCCGTTACCTGCTTGCCAAGGCAGGTGCATAGCTCGTAAGCCCCACGGTGTGGTGAGTTACCCGTGGTACATGCAAAGAGCCACTGCCGAAACCGGCAGTGGCTCTTTTGTTTTTATGGTGCTCAGTCGGGTATCAGAACTTGAATTTGAACCCGACCATGCCGTTGTGGCTTTCGAATTTCAGGTTGCTGGTGATGAAGTCCCCTTCCAGCTTGGCCGTGTCGGTGATGAAATAGCGATAGCCAAGATCGAGGGAAAACCTGTTGGTGAGAGCGATGTCCATACCGCCGCCCACCTGGGCGGCAAAGACGGTGTCGTTGCTCTCATCATAGATGATTCCATAGGTATTGGAAGAGTTGAAACCGGTCGTCTTGCTCATGTAGAGGGTTGCCGCCCCGATGCCGCCGCCGAAGTAGGGAGTGACCCGTGATTCATTGGGTATGTTGATGAACACGTTGAACATCGAGGCAAAAACGCCTAGATTGCCGTCGATATTACGGAAACGGTTGCCGTTGGATTCGGTTATCTTGTCTATCCCGGCATGCCGATAGGACAACTCCCCCTCCAGACGAACAATCCCGAAATCGTATCCGGCGGTACCACCGGTGTAGATGCCCGGATCGAAGGAAACCTGATCGTCGAAAGATGCATTGTTGAAAAAGTCATATCCTGATATCGTCGCATCCCTGGCGAAACTGGTACCAAGGAAACCGGAAACGTAAGGGCCGGGCTTCGCCGCGGCAGAACAGGCCATGGGGATGGCAAGGGTTAGAATGGCGATGGCTGTTACAATGCGAAGTTTCATGGTGTGATCCTCCGATGTTTGATTTGCCAAGATTCGGGCACCTATTGAGTGCTGTCCGAACCTTTGCGATGTTAGCATTGAGTATAGCAACTTTTGGAGAATCATCAAATTTTGTTTTCGGTGCCATCCTGGGGGGCTGACATTCTGTGCCTCTTATGGTAAGAGTTCAACTTGACCGCACGGGTGTACAAAATCGAAGGAGGTAATCTGGAATGAATATGATGAAAGTGTTTGCCGTCGCAGCTTTGATGGCACTGGGCACTGGATCGGCATTTGGTGCCGGGGAACAGGCAAAGCCGACTGGCAAGGCCGCCTCAAAAACAGTGAAGACCGCATCTGGATTGAAGTATACTGATGTCAAGGTCGGCACCGGCGCATCGCCGGTTAAGGGTAAGCAGGTCAAGGTTCATTACACCGGCACCCTTGAAAACGGCAAGAAATTCGACAGTTCCTATGACCGTCGTGATCCGATTGTTTTCGTGTTCGGCATCGGCCAGGTTATTCCGGGTTGGGATGAAGGGTTGGCCGGCATGAAGGTCGGTGGCAAACGCAAGCTCATTATACCAGGCAAGCTTGGCTACGGGGCTGCGGGTTCGCCTCCGGATATCCCCCCCAACGCCACGCTGCTTTTTGATGTGGAGCTGATAGACGTACAGAGATAGTACAAGAGAGTTACACAGGATATAGGGGAAACCGGCTTGGTTTCCCCTTTTGATTATCAGCACATCCCCAGTATTTTGAGCAGATGGGGCACCATCTGTTTCTTGCGCGACATGACCCCCTTCATCTCATAGAGATGGGGCTCCAGTTGGGGAAATCCCATGAGATGGGCCAGTTCACTTCTTCCCTCCATCAGGAACAGGGATGTCTCGGTACAGATGTCGGTCACCATCAGTCCGGCCACGGCCAGCTTGTCCTTTTCCCGTATCGTTTTCAGTTCTTCACGCAGCTGTTCTTTCAACTCGTAGAATTCCTTGAATCCGACCACCTCCACCTGGCCGACCCCGAAGAGGGTCTCAGCGGCGGTAAACTGTTTGAAGTCAGAACGGATGGCCTTTTCCGGCGAACCGTATGAACTGAAGCCGCTGCAGGCAGAGAATATCTCTTCACCGAAACGGACATGGGCAAGTCCGGTGAGCTCTTCGAGCCAGGCAACGATCTCACGGTCCCGGGGGGTCGTTGTGGGGGATTTGAGGATGACGGTGTCTGAGAGGATGCCGGCCAGCAGCAGGGGGGCCATGGCACCTTCCGGGGCAATCCCCCGTTCTCGGTACAGGGTGGCAACAACCGTACAGGTGCTCCCCACCGGTGCCGCCATAAAGGTGATCGGCTGGTTGGTGGGGGGATTGCCGAGTTTGTGATGGTCAATGACCTCAATAATCTCCACCAGTTCTGCCCCCGGCACCGCCTGATTCAGTTCGTTGTGGTCGACAAGGATCAGGGCGTAGGGTAGTGGAGCCAGGAGCGATGATTTGGTTGCCATGCCGGCGATGCTGCCATCTTCCTCTACCGCTACGACGGCAGGTTCTCCCGAATGGAGCAGCTTGAGCCGCAGATGTTCCAGGGATTCATCAACGCCGATCTTCTCAAACTTTGCTTCGATAAAGGAACTGAGCGGGGTGGACAAACGTGCCAGCCACGCGGCGGAGGCGGTATCATGGGGGGTAGAGATGATAGTCGTACCGGATGCCTTCGCTGCCGAACGCAACTCGGCTGATACCTCGAAACCGCCGGTCACCACAAGGACACGAACGCCGCGTTCCACGGCGGCCTGCTGGATTGAGGGGCGGTCGCCGGTCATGATCAGCAGTGTGGCTGGGTCATACCCCGCGATACGATTGCTGAAGGAACCTTTGACCATGGCGCCGATAAAGAGATGCAGGTGCTCGACGGTATCACCCGGAGCACCGGTCAGGAACCGTCCTTCCAGGCATCCGGCCAGGGAACGAAGCGAGGTGTCCACCCCCCGTTTACGGTCGGAACCGGCCACCAGGTATTTCTCGGAAAGCTTCAGCAGCGAGACCGTGCCGACCGGTACATTCCGTTTGTCGACGATGGGAAGGACGCGGATCGCGTGGCGATGGAAGAGTTCCAGGGCCTCTTTGAGGGGGAGTGATTCCGGTGCAGAGACCGGTTCCCGTTTGATGACATCCCGCACCCGGGGATGGACATCGGCCAGATAGAGCGGTGGTTCCAAACCGAGCCGGTCCAGGATGTAACTTGTCTGCGGATTGGGGGAGCCGGCCATGGCGGCGCATACGCCTGAGTGTCCCTGGAGACGCTTCAGATCGGAGTATGCCAGTGCGGAGGCAATGGAATCGGTGTCCGGGTTCCGGTGCCCGATGACGTACACGGTTTTCTGCATGGCGAGGACCACCTTTCATTAAGTGCCGGAAGTATATGGTGGGTGAAATCATAAGTCAAACGGCACAAAAATAAAAAGGACCGGCGTGATGCCGGCCCTTCTGCTGCATTGAGGCTGATTGCGATCATCGTGCCCGGGGA
>CAZSTJ010000210.1:0-6227 GCA_964609805.1 uncultured Geobacter sp.
GCCTTGTCGCGCGGCTGGTAACGATAGTGGTCGCGCCGCAGATCCTGCTGCTGTTCAATCTGCCGGGGGTAGCGATCTCCCGTGTACTGCCGCTGGTAGGACGGCAGCGGCGCCCGGGGTGGGGCCGATCCGCGCTTCCATTTGTCCCATCCCCTGTGCTGCCGCTCCCAGTCGTGTCCCCAGTGCTTGCCCCAGCGCGGCGGGGCATCCCGGTGCCAGTCACGGAAGTACACCGGGGGACGGCTGTAGTATCGCACGGGAATTCTCAGGATAAACAGCGGCACGTAGGCCGGTTCAACAATCGACCAGGGGCCGTTGTACCAATAGCTCGCATACCAGTAATCGTCCTGGTACACCCAGTACATGCCGTCGTAGAAGAAATAGTTGGCCTCGACCCGCGGGGCGTAGTAGACCGGGTAGCCCGGCACCGGCACGAGTTCAGGAAACAGCGGCAGGTTGATGCCGATGCTCAGATTGGGGAGCCCGATACCGATGCTCACCCCGGCAGAAACCGGCGTCGCTGAACAACAGACCAGTAACAGCAGTACCACAACGCCACAACGTATGTTGCTCATGATCTCCTCCATCCGGTCAGCTGTAATGACAGACTGTGCCGTTCAATGGTGACTGCCCGTTTCATCTGGCATTGGTACGCCTCCGGCGGGATGCCGGCGTCAATTATCTTGTTATTGTATAACGGTATCACGTGCCGCTCCCCTGTCAATCATGGCCATAATGCACTATCCGTTTGGTGCTATCGTCGGGGTGAAAATTGGAGGCGGGCTGTGTTTGGAAAGCAGCCGGTGCATTGATAGCGCTTTCCGGTATTCATGGATGTCGGAATACGGTCACCTGATACTGCGTGCCTCCCGGAAACTGACCATCCGCTGCCGCTCCTCGTCATAGAGGTTCTGGCGGAGGGATTTCAGGCTTGAAAAGAGGGTGACGGGGGTGACCGCCTGCAGCTCGGGAACCTCGTGGTAACACCGCTCAAGGTTGTAGTTCGGGATGCCGGGGCGCATGTGGTGGACGTGGTGAAAGCCGATATTGCCGGTGAACCACTGCAGCAGTCCGGGCAGTTTGTAAAAGGACGCCCCCTCCATGACCACCCGCCACGGGTCCCATGTGTCGTGCCGGGCCCAGTAAACACCGACGAATTGATGCTGGATGTAGAAGAGCCAGATTCCCAGGGTGGCGGCCAGCAGCACCACCGGCAGCTGCACCAGGATGTAGGTGCGAAGGCCGATTGTCAGGCCGGCTGTTACGATGATGGCGGCGATGGCCAGATTGGTCAGCATGACGCTGAGCCAGTCAATCCGCTTGGCCCCTGCGGAGGGGAGCCGGTTGCGCAGCAGGAAGTAATAGGCCGGGCCGATGCCGAACATGATCAGGGGGTGCCGGTATAACCGGTAGGCGAGCCGTTTCAGGAACGGGGCTTCACGATATTCGGCCACGGTCATCAGGGTGATGTCACCTATCCCGCGCCGGTCCAGATCGCCGGCGGTTATGTGATGTCCGGCATGACTGCGGCGCCAGTCATGGAAGGGGGTGAAGGTGATGATGCCGCAAAGGTACCCCAGATTCCGGTTCCAGCGGGGCGTGGCCAGGAAGGAACCATGGGTGCAGTCGTGAAAGAAGATGAAGATGCGGGCAAACAGCCCGGCGGCGGGGACGGCCATCGTCAGGGCTATCCAGTAGGGGTAACCTGACCGGACGCTCCAGGTCATGGCGGCCATCAGGAACATGTAGGGTATCAGGGTGTTAGCCAGCTGCCAGGTGGAGCGGCGCAGGTCGGGATGGGCGAAGGAGGCGGTTGCTGCGTACCAGGCCGGTTTCTCTTTTTTGGCGACGATGACGACGGGGTTGAATGACATACCGCGCGATTCCCTCTTCGGAAGATGTCTAGCCGTATGGGTTAGGAGTATACCAAATATTCGTCAGCTGCGAAGCTGTAGAGTGATATTTCCGCCAAAAACCTGAACATCGGCTCCATGCGTTGACAACACCAACAGAGCCGTGCCATACAATGATTCGCGCGGATATCAGCCGCTTCTGTTGGATGAAGCGGTTAGGAGGTTTGATACCATGATGCCGAACCTATTAAGTTGTCACCGGAGCCTGCCATGAAGATACAGACAGTGTCGATCGAGAACCGTCCCAAGGTCTATGCCCTTTTGCAGCGCGCCTTTCCCGGCAGTGACTATGAAGCCGGCCTGGTGCAGAAGCTCCATGAGAACGGCAGAACCCTCCACGAATGGGTCTGTATCCATGTTGGCAAGGTCATCGCCTATATCGCCTTTTCCCCCGCCTACCATGGCAAGGAGATCTGTGGTCTGCACCTGGCGCCCATGGCCGTGGCCCCCGATTTCCAGAAGCAGGGGGTGGGGGCGGAACTGCTGCGCTTTGCCCTCCGGCAGGAGTCAATCAAGAACCAGCCGCTGTTTGTCCTGGGGGAACCGGGATATTACCGGCGGTTCGGTTTCGAACCCTGCCCGCAGCCGGTCTGCCCCTTTGATACCAACAACGCCCATTTCCTGAGCATGCGTACCACGGTCACCACCCCCTTTACTGTCGGCTACGAACCGGAGTTCATGAAGGTTGCCATACCGCCGGCCGCTTCGGGCAAGAAACATCGCAAACGGTGAGCGACCGGGGACATAATGATTCGTAACAAGGTAACCACCCGGTTGTCTTTGCCGTCTGTGAAATGTCCATCTGAAAGAAGGGGGGCTTGTTTGATTGCCCCGCGAACCATAGCATGCTATACCGGTGATACGTCTGAACCACGGGGATTTCCCGTGGTTTTTTTGCAGGCGTGGAATGAGAGCTCAAACCATGAACCCCAATGTTTTTTCATCACTGCACCTGAAAGCCCCCCTGCTCAAAAACCTGGCCTCGCTCGGCTATGCCGAGATGACCCCGGTGCAGTCCCACAGCCTGCCGCCGATCCTGTCCGGCAAGGATGTGATCGCCAAGGCCAAGACCGGCAGCGGTAAGACCGCTGCCTTCGGCATTGGCCTGTTGTCCCGGCTGGAGGTGGCGTCCTTCCGGGTGCAGGCGCTGGTGCTCTGCCCGACCCGCGAACTGGCCGATCAGGTGTCCAAGGAGCTGCGCCGCCTGGCCCGTTTCACCGACAATGTCAAGGTCCTGACGATCTGCGGCGGGGTGCCGTTTGGCCCGCAGCTTGGCTCCCTGGAACATGGTGCCCATGTGGTGGTTGGTACCCCCGGCCGCCTGCTGGATCATCTGCGCCGGGGCAGCCTCGACCTGACCGCCCTGCGGACCCTGGTGCTGGACGAGGCGGACCGCATGCTGGACATGGGGTTTCAGGAGGATATCGCCGCGGTGGTAGCCGCCACGCCGTCTCGACGGCAGACCCTCCTCTTTTCAGCTACCTATCCGGATTCCATTGCCACCATGAGTGCGGATATCCAGCATGACCCGGTGGAGATCAGCGTGGATGAGGTACATGATGAAGGGGCGATCGAACAGATCGTCTACGAGGTGGCGCATGAAGGGAGGATCGAGGCGGTGACCCGCATCCTCGGCCATTATCGCCCCGACGCGACGCTGATCTTCTGCAATACCCGGCTGGAATGCCAGGAGCTGGCGGATGCGTTGTCCGAGCACGGCTTTGCGGCACTGGCGATCCATGGTGACCTGGAGCAGCGGGAGCGCGATCAAGTGTTGGCCCGCTTTGCCAATCGCAGCATTTCCGTTCTGGTGGCGACCGATGTGGCCGCCCGCGGGCTGGACATAAAGGAACTTCCCGCGGTGATCATCTACGAACTCTCCCGCAACCCTGAGGTCCATATCCACCGCATCGGCCGCACCGGCCGCGCCGGTGGTCAAGGGGTGGCAATCAGCCTGGCGACCGCCCGGGAGAGCCGTCTGGTCAGCGCTATTGAGGCCGAGCTGGGGAGCGCCCTCATCCGGGGGGATCTGGACGACCTGGCAGCGGTGCCGGCCAAACCGGCGCCACCACCCATGGTAACGCTCTGTATTGACGGTGGCCGCAGGAACAAGCTGCGTCCCGGCGATATCCTGGGTGCCCTGACCGGCGAAGGGGGGGGTGCCGGGAGCGAGGTCGGCAAAATCACG
Source organism: uncultured Geobacter sp. (assembly GCA_964609805.1). Classification (GTDB taxonomy): domain Bacteria; phylum Desulfobacterota; class Desulfuromonadia; order Geobacterales; family Pseudopelobacteraceae; genus CAIPTY01. The sequence goes on from CAZSTJ010000210.1 coordinate 4,102, forward strand.
GTCTTCGACGGGTATACCTACGTGGCGATCATGCGTGCGAGCGTCGCACAGGCCTTGGCCTGCCTCGGCAAGAATCGAATCAAGGGCCGCTTTTTCAAGGTGCGCATCATCTCTTGACGGTATGCTTCGGAGACCTGTTGCCACCCGTGTATGTGACACCCTGCCGGCCTCTGCCGGATATCACATGAAGCGTGAAATATGAAGGGGACCGGCTGCTCTGTGGAAAGGCAGCCGGTCCCCTTTTGTGTTACCGGATGTGACACCTATCGTTATCAGCCCACTCTGCCGATAAAGTCCGACATGTTCTTCACGTCCTGTAACTCCCTGAATTCCCGATAACCGTCAATACCGTCGGCATCGAGGCCACGATAGTAGCGGGGTCTGGTGCTCCTCAGCCCTGAGAGGGCTTTGTCGGTGGCGTAATTCGTAGCTGTGAGTTTCTCCGCACGGAACTTCAGACCGAGTATGATACTGAACCCTAGCCGGAACAGGTTTTTCAGGTGTTCGCCGGCAAGGACCTCCGCGCCGCTGGTTTGATCTCCCCGGCTCAGATGCTCTAGGGCAATGTTCAGATAGCCGTAGACCCTTTCCACGACAGCCTTCATCTGTTCCGTGTCAGCGAGATGTGCCTGGTCGGCCACCAGAACAGTGTTAACCAGATAATTCAGCTCCATGCGGAAAAGTTCCGAGTCCACGAGGAGAATGACTCTCTCCAGAAAGGTCTTGCCGGTCAGGAGTTCAGAGGGAAGAGTGGCCGCATCTTCCGTCTGCACCAGCACTTTGCTGCGTCCAGGGGTAAAGGTGTCAGGATTGATGCGGGAGTAGACCTCTAGTGCTTCATCATGGGGAGGAAAACCGAGGTCGGCAAGCCGGCCGGATTTCAGGTGATAACATTCATCCTCTGACTCTATGTCAATTTCACCGCTGACGCTTTCCATGAGCGCCGTGTACAACGGATTGTCAAAACGGCAAATCCGCTCAAGGAAGGTGCCGATGGTCTGGGCATGTTTGGGGTTTTTGAATTTTATCAGGAAGACATCATCAAAGGTGTGATCCCAATCGGTCTGACGTTCTTCGTCGTTATTGAGATCGCCAATGCCACCTGCAACGATCAACTCCCTTCCCAGAAACAGGGAGAGGAGGTTAAAATCCAGATGCGGGAGCAATTCCAGGAAATGCTCCTCGCTGCCGTTCAGGAGATATCCGAAATATTCCACTGCTTTCTCTTCCGAAAACGTCCAGCCATTCCAGAGCTCCATGTCCAGTATGAACAGACACTGGCGTGGACTTGCCAGCCCTATCAGTGTTCTGGCATCCTGCGTGCCGATTTCCTTGATCAACCAGTACAACTCCTGAGGCAGCATGGCCCGTGTCAGCTTTTTGTTGTCCGGGTCTCCCGGGATCAGAGCGGCCTTATCGCCGGGGGGCAGGCCATCAAGATACCTGCGCTTTTCGTCAAAAGAGAGCGTACGGAATTCATCCTCGTCTGATTCAGCCGTGCTGATCGTTGATCTGCCGGTGTTTCTTTCTGTTATACAGTTTGCCACGGCGGTTTCTCCTTGTGTGATTATAGTAGCACCTTTACCCGGGTGCAGGTCAGAAAGGTTTCGTGTTGCACCTGGTAAGTTTGGTCTTCGGGGTCACGGTGGATATTGCGGGGGAATCAGTCATCGTGACGTTGACAACCTTCCATGCTGCCGCTATATCAATGTCATGAAACGATCTGCCCTTGTACCCTTGATGATCCTGTTCCTGGTCTGCCCGCTGGTTGCTTTTGCCTCTGAAGAGTACATACAGGAGACCGGGCGGGAATGCGCTCCGTGCCACAGCAACACCCAAGCCTTCACTGCCGGCACCTCTCAAAGGTTTGCGCTTTCATGTCGGCTACCTGCAGACCTTTGTCTACGGGAATATCCTGATCGAGACCAATGACGGCAATTTACAGACCATGAACTTCTGCTGCAGGGGATTCAGTACAATAGGGCGGTCGTGCAGGATAGAGGCGTAATTCTCAGCGGCGGCTGGGGCGGGAGCTTCGGGGGCAAAGGGAACAGCGGCACCACGCTGGTTGGCGGTTTCACGGCTGTCACAGGGGACTCCCGGATAAAGAAGATCTTTGCGAAGGG
>CAZSTJ010000211.1:0-6134 GCA_964609805.1 uncultured Geobacter sp.
GGCCACCACGAGGCGTATAACGGCAGCGGCTTTCCCGATGGACTCAAGGGAGACGCCATTCCCCTCGGGGCCCGGCTGATCGCAATTGCGGATCATCTGGAGAAATCTGCCCGGTCGGTGAGTCAACACCGGGCAGACTATGCGTTGATGAACAGCCGCTATTACGCAGGAACCCTGCTGGACCCGCATCTGCTGGCAAAATTTCAGGGGATAGTCGGAATAGTCTACTACGAAGGGAACAAGGTCACGACTCTCGACGAGGTGGAGATCGGGCCCGAGCATCTGGTACCGGGTATGGTCATCAGCCGGGATGTGGAAAGCGGCGCCGGCTTGCTGCTCATGCAGAGTGGCACGGTGCTCGATATATCCAAGGTTATGCTGATACGGAGTCACTACCAGAAAACCCCCTCTCAGCGCGGCATATATATCCGGGTTGTCGAGGAATAGTACGAGGGGGTACGCAGAGCGCATTTGGGACATGAGCCGGAAAGAAGCGGCCCATGGCGGATGCAGGGGTGCCTGGATTCAATTACTATCAGATTGGAGCCGATATGAACGAGAAACGGAAAGACGTACGAACCGGGGTTGAAATTGAGATGTCGATTCACTGGCTGAACAAGGGTAGGCACAAAGCGGCCAGCTCCAACTACAGCCATGGAGGAGTGCTGACCAACAATCCCTTTGATGAGATTCCAACCGTTGGCACTACTATGACGGTACAGGTAACGACACTGGTTAATGGGAAAGAGGCCCCGATTCTCCCCGTGGTGGTGGTAAGAGCATCTCAGAATGAGATCGCATTCCAGTTTACCTGAGGCAATAAACTGGCAGTGGCTTGAAGGGGACAAACGAGAACGGTACCTCACATAGCGGGAAGTGTCGGTTGTGCCTCATCCAGGGTGGTCTCTTTATCACATCTGCAGCGAATTACGGCCCGTGGCAGGGTAAAGACAAAACGGCACCCGCTCCCTTCCCCTTCTGACTCGACCCGTATGCTACCCCCATACAATTCTACGATACGCCGAACCATCGTGAGCCCCATACCGACCCCGCCTTTTTTCCGGTCAAGCTGTTCAAAGATACCGAAGATCTTTTCCTGATAATCCGGGTGGATGCCGATACCGTTGTCGCGGACAAAAAAGACCTGTTCCCCGTGATACTGTTCCACACCCAGCTCGATGAGAGGTGCCGATTGATTCCCCATATACTTTATGGCGTTTTCCAAGAGGTTCTGCCAGATTCGTGTCAATCGGCCCCGATCGCCACAGAGGACAATATCGGCATCGCTAACCTGTACATCGACATTATTCAAAGTGATCTGCCCCGCAAGTGCGGCAACTGAATCCGCTATAAGCTCCCGGTATGGCATCTCTTCATTGTAGGCAACGGTTCTTCCGACACGGGAGATTTCCAGCAGATCGTTCAGCATGACTTCCATCCTGTCTGCTGCGGAGTGAATATACCCGATATCTTTTTGTACCAGATCGCTGGTGCCGGCACCCAGATCATGTTCAAGAAACCCGAGGAACGTTTTGACCGTTACGAGTGGGCTCCTCAAGTCATGGGAGACCGTATAGATAAACTGCTCCAGCTCACTGTTTTTCCGGTTCAGCTCATGCTCTACCCGGATGGTTTCTGAAATGTCCCGCACCAGCCCTACGGCATGCCAGCCGTCATCAAGATAGATGCTGGAGAGAGAAAGCTCGATGGGTATGATTTCCCCCGTTTTACAGCGGCCCTGTAGTCTGGTGACCTTGTTGACCGCCTGGCCATGGCCGGTCTTACTGAAGCGTGCAAATGCTGCCAGATGAGATTCATGCAGAGACGCCGGCATAATCAACTCGTGCATCCTCTGCCCGATCACCTCATCACTGCCATAACCGAAGATACGTTCTGCCGCCTTGTTCCAGAATGAGATGCAGCCATCCGGATCAAGCATCATGATCGCTTCCTGGGCGGACTCCGTAATGGCATTGAACCGTGAGTTGCTGACCCGCAATGCGGTTTCTATCTTTTTCCGTTCCGTTATGTCCTGGATCGTTCCAATCAGTGAAACCAGGGTGCCATTCTTATCAAAGCCGACTTCGCCCAGCCCATGGACCCACCTGACTTTGCCATCGTTTTTACGGATGATCCGGTACTCCATATCGAACGATTTTTTCCCGGCCATAACATCAAGACTCAGGTAATCGGCCATCCACCCCCGCTCATCCGGATGGACGATATCGAGCCAGCCACGAATGTTTCGCTGATACTCCGCATCGATGCCGAATATCTGATCCAGTATCTCCGATGACTCCCACATGCCGGTGGCAAAATCGGCCTTGTATGAACCGATAAACGCGGCCCGTTGAGATTCCCTGAAAAAGTACTCGCTTTCACTCAGTTCGTCTTCATGGCGCTTACGTTCGGTAATATCGATCAACGTAAGCAGCGCCAGCTGCCGGTTGGCAGCGACCACGCGGGCCGTTGAACACAACATGACCACTTCTTTTTGTTCATTGTCCAACTGCAGGACGGTTCTGAATTCGATATCGGACTGTTTCGTGCCGTTGGCCAGGGTGTCAGCCAGCGCCAGCCGCAACGGGCATGCCCCGCATCGGGGTCCATGTCCGCAGCCCTTCTCATCGTCAAGCGCATTGAGACATCCGAGAACGCCGCCGCCCCGTGCCGCCGCAACGGAAGGAAGCGTATTCCGGTGTGACAACTCCCGCAGATGGCTGTTCCCGCTGACAAGATTGAAATCAGAGTCATAAAGCCCCATGATGAACGGGGCGCCATCAAATACGGACATTAAATCATCCGTATTGATAAACATGAGACTCTCAGGCAGCGACTGAGTTCCGTTCATCCATTCATGCGAAGCCATCTTGTCAGCCATATTTTTTTCCCGACATTTCATGCCATTCTCACCACAGTCATGTTGCTTGAAACATCCGAAGCATCCTCGGACCCGGTCTGCAATTTCTCCAGGGGTGGCTGCCAGTTAAATGGCAGTGCCCCCCTGATTCCATTCGTTCTTTAACTGCCTCTACACCCTGGTTCGTTTTCATGTGGCAGGCTCCGAGGCCTACACAGGTTGTTAATTGAGCTGTTCCGAAAAACCGTATCCTAGCCATCCATCCCCAATCCGGCAAGGACATTTTTAATGAAAGCATAAAGTGTTCCAACGACATGAGCATAATACCCCTATATTCAGCCAGATACCATGCAACTGCGACGTCTGCCGCGAGAATATTTCCCTGTTAAAGTTTCTAAAATACCTGCCGATGTATACTATACGGGGCAGCAACCTCTGTGCACACCTCTTCATGTGTTGATTTTCGGGGAGAACCATCATGGGAGCGGATGCAAGTCCCACCTCCCGACGGCAGAGAAACAGTGCGGTTTGCCTTAAAGCTCGAAGAGTCTTTGGCGGCCTGTCACATGAATGCAATGGTGCATTTCGAAGATGAAACACTGGCACAACTTTTCAGACAGCGATCAGGATCATATGGCGAGATTGCGCATGAAATACCAAGAACTGCACAACGAAAACCCCGGGAAAGAAGGTGACTGTCATGGCACTCCAATGGGATGACTCGCTTCTGCTCGGTCATGAGGAGATCGATAACCAACACAGGTCCATTTTTGCACAGCTTGAAAAACTATCGCAGGCTGTTCAGGCTGGATCTCCGGAGTCGATCCTGGAAGAGTTGGCCATATTCCTTTTTGAGTATACCCGGGTTCACTTTGCCACCGAAGACAAGGTCATGGTGGAATACGACTACCCGAGGATTGAAGAACAGCGCCAGGAACATGGAGAGTTCAGTCGTGTGGCAAACGATTTGAAATCAAGGATTGGGCTCGAAGGTATCTCCCGAGAGATGGCAATAGAGATGTCCGGAAAGCTGTTTCGCTGGGTGGTTCAGCACATCAAGAACCATGACCGGGATATGGTCAATTACGTAAAGGAACGGATCGAAGCCGCGCACCCCTGACCTGGCCTGCTCACGTAATTCCCGGAGCGACTTGAATGTATTCATCGTAAATGCCACCAGGAGAGACCATGGTACAAGACAGAAAATATGAATTTTCGTGGGGACTCATCGGCGATATCGAGCTTGGCCGCCCGAACCTTGGCCATCAGACCAGCCTTGAGGTGTACCGACTGATGCAGTTCTGCTTTCGCGACATCATCGAAAAGAGCTATGGCACCGCGGCGACCGACAAGATATTCTATGATGCCGGCTACCTGGCGGGAAAGCACTTCTACCAGAACCTGATCGGCCCGGTGGATGATCTCAACGACTTCATCAAGAAACTGCAGGTACTCCTGAAGGAACTGAAAATCGGGATCATGAGGGTGGAAGAGGCGGATGTCACCAACGGCAGATTCGTCATTACCGTATCGGAAGACCTGGACTGTTCCGGTCTGCCGGAGATGGATTTCGAGATCTGCACCTATGACGAGGGGTTTCTGGCTGCCCTGCTGGAAAGCTATTCCGGTTCGGCGTTCGAGGTCAAGGAAGTCGACTGCTGGTGTACCGGCGACCGGACCTGCCGGTTCATCGCCCAGAATATTGCGTCATAAGGTATGGATGAACAGGCCAGAGCCATACTCGCCGGCCTCGGCGCCGGCAAGATACCTTCAAGGATCCCGCCAGACAGCGAATACGCCCCGGAGCTCCAGGCTCTCTGCGACTATCATCGAGCGGTACTCAGTTTTGCCAATGCCATCGCCACCGGAGACCTCTCAGCCGAGTTGAAGTTTCACGGAGGGCCGTTGATCGGCAGCCTCAAATCACTGCATGCCAGCCTTCGGCACCTGACCTGGCAAACGAAACAGATTGCCCAGGGGGATCTCACCCAGCGGGTCGACTTCATGGGCGAGTTTTCCGATGCCTTCAACAGTATGGTTGAGCGCCTGGATGCCGCCCGCCGGGAATTGATCCACATGAGTACCCACGATGTCATGACCGGACTCTACAACCGTGCCTATTTTGACGCTGAACTGAATCGTGTTGCAAAGGGACGGAGCTTTCCCGTAAGCATTATCATGGCCGATCTGGACGGGCTCAAGGGCATCAACGACAACGTTGGTCACGAAGCCGGCGACCGGCTGATACGAGGTGCCGCAGAAATTTTGCGTGCGTCATTTCGAGGTGATGATGTCGTTGCCCGGATAGGCGGAGACGAATTTGCGGTCATTATGGCAGGATGTCCAGCTGATTCCGTGCAGGTGGCCCTGAATCGTATCCGCACCCAGCAGGCCGAGTTCAACAGTACCACCGGAGCAACTGTATCGATTTCCATTGGGAGCGGTACGGCAGACACACGCGAGCAGATCGCCGGTGCCATCAAGATTGCCGATGAAGAGATGTACCGGGACAAGGCACGAAACAAAGCGTGTCGCACATAGCACCTATCGCCTGAAAATTATCCCCCACCACAACAAAACGGGAAGGCATCGCTGCCTTCCCGTTTGTTGTTTGTGACTATGCCACTATTGATCAGTGATCGATAGCTTTGGCCATGCCGAGGCCGGTATTCTGGCGGACATAGACCTCGTCGAACATCTCTTCCGCACGACGGTTCGGGAACATCAGCGCACCCAGGATGGCAGCGATGAAGCCGAGCGGGATGGAGATGATGCCCGGGTTCTTCAGCTTCAGCAGCGGCTCACTCAAGCCCATGATGGATTTGCCGTCTTTACCCAGCACATCCTTTTTGGCCTTTTCAAGCGCTTTGACGTCTTTCTCGGACAGGGACTCACCCGGTTTCAGGGCAGCCTGCTTCTTCTCCATGGCGACGATAACCTTCTCGGCGCCCTTAGCAACAATTTTCGGATAGGTCATGTTGGGGGAAACCATAACCAGGCCGATGGAGGCGATGGTTCCAACCACCAGGCCGGAGATGACACCGGCGGTGTTGAACTTGCGCCAGAAGAGCGACAGCACGACGACCGGCAGGTTGCCGGAGGAGGCAACGGCGAAGGCCAGGGCCACCAGATGGGCAACGTTGGCCTTCTCGGCCATGAGGCCGATCATGATGCCGACGGCGCCGACTACCAGCGAGGTGATGCGGGCAGCCATTACCTGCTCGTGCTGGTCGGCATGGCCGTCCTTGATGACGTTAACATAGATGTCGTGGGC
>CAZSTJ010000212.1:0-6116 GCA_964609805.1 uncultured Geobacter sp.
CGTGTGCATACATGCATTGCAGATAGACCGTGTCATAACGATACTGGGCATCACGTCCTTCAAACCGGCCGATGTCGGAACCCGATGCTGCCCCCATCAATCCGCCGCTGATGCCCCCTATCACGGCACCCGCACCGGCATTTCCCGACGCGGCGCCTATTGCCGCTCCCAGTCCGGTTCCCACAACCGCACCGATTGCAGTGCCCGCTGCCGTGCTTTGATCGGCGACCTCCTGGGGGGTGATACCTGTCTGCAGCTCAGCCGATCGTCTGCAGAAGGCATCCTCACTCAGGAACAGATCGTACGGTTTTCCGGTCGTGGGAAAAACCCGCACCGTCGGCCCGTTCGGCATCGTCGCACAGCCGGCAACCAGCAGGAGCAGCAGTAACCAGATCGATCTCCGGAACATGACATCCCTCCTTATTCCTCGTTATCAGGCGCCGGAGGCGTCGGCACGACCTTCATCCAGCCGCTGGGGCATTCCTTCACATAGGGGTAATATCCCTGCGGTTCTTTGCAGTAATACCAGTACAGTGGCTGCGGTTCCTGCGACTGCGGCTGGCCATAGTTCTCGGGTTGCTGTTGGATGATCACCGGGGGATCGGGAGGATAGTAGGGATAATAGTAGGACGGGTAATAGTAGGGCCACCATCCGGGACCTACCCAGAAGCCTATGCCGACGCGCGGCCCATGGCCACCATGTCCGCCACGTCGGGCATGGGCAGTCGCATCGAACAGGGAGCCGGCCATACAAATTACCATCACGAATGCTAGCACTTTCGCTATGGCTTTCATGGCATCCTCCTCGCTGATTAAGTTTTGTATGAATTAAGTATACTCTCCTGGAAGTACGTCGGCAACTCCCGCCCACCGGGGGTTGCATGTGTATCTGTTAATTGTGTGGTTTGTCGTAGTCCGGTGATGATATAGTAGTAAGTGAAAGGGGGTGGCAGTTATGAAAATCACTAAAGGTTTTATGAAGATGCCGCATCGAATGATGCAGATGTCGTTGCGGGAACGGATCGGCATGAACCTGCGCAGGAGTATGAATGCCCTTGCGCACGTTCTGACTCCCCACGGTAAGGTGATAACCGGCCGCAAGGGGCGTAAAGGGTGACGGTGCGATACGTGATAATAATAGGTAAGGCCGGTGCGTAGGGTGTACCGGCCTTTTTTCATTCAATGGTTTGATTCGGTGGGATTAGAGTTTACGGCGCATGAGGAACAGATACACTATCAACAGGAACGGGAGTGATGAAAAGGCCGCTTCCAGGTTGCCGAGGAAGAGTTGCCAGGTGCTGAAACCGACCAGAAAGACCGCGAAGATGAACAACAGGATGAGCGCTAGTCTATTGGTACGGCTTCGGGTGGCGACCTCCGTCACTGAAGCAGGCTCTTGACGGCAAGCTTCATACCACCGGTTTCCTTTTCGATTGCTGCCCGCCGTTCTTCCGGCGTCAATAGGGCTTGAAGGTGCCTGCGGGCACGCTGCTTGCTGCCGGCAATGGTTTCAGTCATTTTGCAGAGGACACCCACCGGGAGACCGTTACGATATCCCTCAACGAGCCGGGTAATCTCTTCCCTTTTCTGTTTGTCGTTCCATGTTTTGTATAACGAAGCGCCCAGATCGTGCTGCGGAAACATGCATTCCTCCGAATCGATGATGTGGCACTACCTTACGACAGGCAGAGGTAGTGCGTCCACTGTTTTTAATCTGCCAGCCTTTTCACCCCTTGACGATGCTGATATCCGACTGGTAACCTCCCACAACAATTTCATCTAAGGAGAACGGCGCCATGAGTGATTCCCCCAAGATCGTCATACTGGATGGTTACACCATAAATCCGGGCGACAACCCCTGGTCACCGATAGAGGCACTCGGCTCCTGCACCGTGTACGACCGGACCCCTGCAGAACTGAAGATAGAGCGTGCGAGGGATGCGGAGATTGTCCTGACCAGTAAATGCAAGCTGGATGCGGCGACGCTGGAAGCGTTGCCCCGGCTCAAATACATCTCACTTCTCGCTACCGGTTACAACAATGTCGATGTGGCGGCTGCCGGCCGACTTGGTATCCCGGTTTCCAATGTACCGGCCTATTCGACGGAATCCGTGGTACAGACGGCGTTCGCCCTCCTGCTGGAACTGGCCGTTGCAGTGGGGATACATGACGCCTCCGTAAAGGCGGGGGAATGGGTCCGGTGCCCTGATCATGCCTACTGGAAGCAATCCATTGTCGAACTGGACGGGCTTACCCTGGGGATCGTCGGCTACGGCACCATCGGCAAGGCCATGGCTCGGGTAGGGTCCGCCTTCGGCATGCGGATCATCGCCTATGCCCCGCGTATACCGCAGGATCCGGGTGCTGTGCCGGTGCGGTTCGTTCCGCTTGACGAGCTGTTTGCCACAGCCGATGTGGTATCGCTCAATTGTCCCCAGACCCCGGAAAATGAAGGATTTGTCAATGCATCCCTCCTGTCGTTGATGAAACCATCCGCGTATCTGATCAACGTGGCCCGGGGCGGACTGGTAAACGAGGCCGATCTGGCAGCAGCCCTTCACCGCAAGGCAATTGCCGGTGCCGGACTCGACGTTGTAGCCCATGAACCGATGACTGCGGACAACCCCCTGCTCGGGGTCCCCAATTGTATCTTTACCCCGCACATCGCCTGGGCATCCCTTGCCGCCCGGAGGCGCCTGATGAGCATTGTCGCCGCAAATGTAACATCGTATCTTGCAGGCACGCTGATTAATCTGGTCAATGGTGGGTATCTTCGGTAAATTACTTAAAATAATTGAAATGTTAGATGCACTTTTATTAAATAAAAAATAGTTTTATATAGTTCTTCCCTCTGCTATAAGGTCCCATGAAATACTACCAGGGAGGGTTGCTATTTATGAAGCTGTTTGTACATATCCGTCGTTTTATCTTGGCTCTGTTGCTGTGCCTGCTCTGTGCAACCCATGATGCCCCCGCCGCTGAGGTGCTCAAGATCGGCCTCAGTTACCCGGAAACCGGTCCCTATGCCAAGCAAGGGCTTGACCAACGCCGCGCCGCCGATCTGGCAATGGAGGAGATCAATGCTGCGGGCGGCATCCTGGGGCGCCAGGTCCAATTGGTCTATCGCGACACCAAATCCAACCCCAAAATTGCCAAGGCCAATGCCATCGACCTCTTCGACAAGGAAGGGGTGCCGATGATCTTCGGTGGTTCATCCAGTGCTGTGGCGATAGCCACCGGTGAAGTGGCGCTGCAGAAAAACCGGCTGTTCTTCGGCACCCTGACCTATTCGACCGAAACAACCGGTGAATACGGACATCGTCACATCTTCCGCGAATGCTATGACGCATATGCCGCCGGAAAGGTGCTTTCCGACTATCTGAAGAAAAACTTTTCCGGACAGAAGTATTTTTATATCACCGCAAATTACACCTGGGGATGGACGACAGAATCAGTACTGCGCACCTTTACCAATACAAAGGACACGGCTGCCCATCCGGAGGTGCTGACCGAACTCGGCACCAAGGATTTCCGTGAGGCCCTCAAGGCGGCCAAGGCCAGCAAAGCCAGCGTTCTGGTTCTGTCACTCTTCGGCCGTGACATGGAAATTGCTGTCCGGCAGGCTGATGAGATGGGATTGAAGAACCGCATGCAGATCATCGTCCCCAGCCTGAATGATGACATGGCCCAGGGGGCCGGCCCCGTGGCGATGGAAGGGGTCGTCGGCACGCTCCCCTGGCTCTGGAAGGTACCGTTTGAGTATAAATACGATAAGGGTGCTGCCTTCGTCAAAAAATTCGAATCACGTTACGGCAGATACCCGACCACATCGGGGGCCTCGGCCTATGTCATCCTGTATCAATATAAGGAAGCGGCTGAGCGGGCCGGATCATTTGACACCAAAGGGGTCATTAAGGCCCTGGAGGGTCATAAATATATCGGCCTCAAGGATCAGCAGGAGTGGCGGGCATGGGATCATCAGTCCGTGCAGACGGTTTATGCCGTCAAATGCAAACCGGCTGCTGAGGTTAAGCAAAGCAAATATGAACAGGACTATTTCACGATCATCAACGTGATGAAAGGTGAAGAGGCGGTCGTTGATCGGAAGGAGTGGGCTGAGATCAGGGACATGGTCGGCATGAAACCGGAACTCGACGAGCATACCGGCGGCTGAATCTCTACAGTACTTATGCCTCGAATTTATTGACACAACCCGCCACGGCGGGTTGTGTCAATTCCGGCATGATACTTTTTTTGCATCTCGGTGATGACATCGTGAGAATGTTTTGATACTATTTCAACGTTTGTCCGACTACTTATCTCCGAGGAGCCAGCCTGCCATGAAAATCACCTGTCCCGAGTGCGGCGCCAGCGGCAACCTGCCGGACCATGAGATACCCGAAGAGGGACGTTTTCTCAGCTGCCCCCGCTGCAAGCACGGCTTTGATGTCAAAAAACCGCGCACAACCAGCAACGAGTATATGATTGACACCTGTCCTTCCTGCGCGTACAGCACCTTCGGTGAAGAACGGTTCAGTACCTGCCCGAAGTGCGGCGTCAATATCAAGACCTTCATGGACCGTCAGCGGGAAGAAAAGGCCCGCGCCAGGGAGCAGGAACTGCTGACCAGGAAATTCTCCCGTGATACCGCTCCCCAACCGACGTACAGCTCTCCCGCCGTACCGTCCGCTCCGCCTCCTTCCCAGCCCGAGGCCAAAAGCGTTGACATCGGCGAGATGATCGAAAACATGCATCCGGTAAATCTGATCGGTTGGGGCGCCGCTGTAGTGGGTGCCATTATTGCCATCTTGGGCATTATCGGGCTGTTCGATTACTTCGGTACCGACTATGCTGCCAAGATCAATGAACAGAATGAGGCTCTAGGGCTGCCGGAGAGGGCCTCTGCGGTAAAAATATTCTTTCAATTCGGATTTGTCCCTTGGATTGAGTTCCTGTATGGAGCGATTCTGACTGCCGTCGCTGCGTTTTTCCTGCAACACAAGGCGCAGGCGCGCCAGGCCATGATCTGGATGAGCTGGGCGCTGATTGTCTATGTGCCGGCTAAGTATCTGGTGCTCCTGATTGGTCATTTTTTTGATCCTTCACGCCCTACCTTCGGAACTTTTGCCGTCGAATTTTTTACCATGCTGGTCATCGGGGCTCTCGTTGGCGTTCCGCTGTTCATCTTTTCACAGTATCTTGATCACAAACGGATCAGATCCGTGGTTCGCCTCTGAGCCCGATGTCGGTAAATTCATGAACTGGATTCTTGTCGGCGTCGCCGCGTGCTATATTCTAGGCTCTACCAACCGGCTGGTCTTCACGGCCGGCATCATTGCCCAGCTTGCCTATCTTGGTGGGAGGGGCCTTTCCCTCAGCCGTCTGCCACTGTTGGGTCCGCACGACACCCTGGCCTATTTTTCCCTCTCCATCGCACTCATGGGGCTGTTTACCTCATTTTCTCCGTCACTTCGGCGTGAACGCTGGTTTACCGCAGCATCAGGGATAGCAGCCGGTCTCTTCACACTGTTTGCTCTGCGCTTTCCACCTCTGAATATGCCGCTGCCACAGATACTGGCAACACTCTGGTTCGAGCTGCACGTGGTACTAGCCTTTTTCAGTTATGCACTCTTTGTCGTCGGCGGCATCCTGGCTGCCGCGTTTCTGGTGCGCAATGACCGCGGTTACCTTGAGGTACAGTTCAAAACTGCCCTGGTGGGGTGGAGCTTCTTCTCTGCGTCAATGATTGCGGGCGGGATCTGGGGATACTACGCTTGGGGCACCTACTGGCTCTGGACCGCCAAGGAGCTCTGGACCTCGATCCTCTGGCTCTACTATGCATTGGTGCTCCATGTCAGGCTTAAGGGGAGCTCCTGGGACCGGACCGCTGCCTGGCTTTCCATTATCGGGGTGTTCGTGATGCTCTTTACCTATCTGGGGGTCAGCATGCTGATGAAGAGTTCGCATAGTTTTTGATATCCCTTGAACACACCATGGAAACAATAACGCCCCCGGATTGAGATCCGGGGGCGTTATTGTTCAATCAGTATTCTCGGCAGAAGGTATCCCTTCACCAGTCGGTTTCTTCTTCCGCCGCCTGCGGCGTTTCTTCTTTG
>CAZSTJ010000213.1:0-6116 GCA_964609805.1 uncultured Geobacter sp.
TTGGACCGCGAAGGCGCCCGAAGGGTGAGGCCGCAGGCCGAAGTCACAAGGAGGCTTGCGAGGACGGCAGCGAGATGCCCGCTTTTCAACGACCGATCAGTTCAAAATTCCCTCGATGGCGTCGAAGTCTATTACCTGCTCCGCCTGGCTGGTGATGAGGGAGATCTTCTCCGTGTCGTCGGCGGAGATCTTGGAGACATGACCATTGAGGGCGCTGAAGACCTCGGCAGTGGTCTGCTCGATGCGGATATGGGGGATGCCGCAGTCGTCGATGATGCGTTGGGTGATATTGGAGACCGGCGCGTGCCCCGGAATGACCAGGCCGGCGATGCGGCGGTGATAGGCCGGGATGTTGTAGAGCGAGGAGAGGGTCACCAGCAGTTCGTCCCGGGAGCTGGTGGAGATCAGCAGGGTCGAATCGTGCAGGTTGTCGATGACCTTCTGTGATGAGGCTGCACCCAGCTGGATGTGATGGAGGATGCGCAGACGCTTGCCCTGGTCTCCTTTCAGCGGGCTCCCCAACAGCTTCGCCACACTCTGCAGTGTCGGGTCAGCCAAAACCGGCGAGTAGTCGAAGGCGCCGCAAACCCGGGTGCCGTTGCCGGCAAAGAACTTCTCCAGATACTCCAAGGATTCCTGACGCTTCTCTTTGAGCAGCTTGTTGACCAGCAGCATCCGTACCTGGACACCCTTTTTCTCATAGAGTGCCTGGTTGAGCTGGACCGAATCAATGACATTTCCGATGCCGCCCCCCGCCACCATCACCACCGGTGCATCCAAAAGGCCGGCCACATCGGCGTTGTTGAGGCCGATTACCGAACCGACCCCACCGTGCCCCGCCCCTTCGATCAGCAGCAGATCACATTCCTCTTCCAGCTCCCGGCAGGCAGTGGTGATCCGCTACGCTGCCCATGCCCGCTCCATTTCCCCGTTCAGGAACCGTTTGGTTGCCCCGCGCCCCAGCACCAGGGGGGACATGCGGCTGATCTGACTCTCCAGGCCGAATACCCTGGCCATCAGGGCGGCATCCTTGTCCACGATGATGCCGCTGAACTCTTCGCATTTGGGGCCGATCGGTTTGATATAGCCGACCCGACTGTAACGCTGCCGGGCCAGATGCATCAGTGACAGGCTGACGGTGGTCTTGCCGCAGTGCTGGCCGGTGGCGGCGATGAACAGTTTCTTGCACATGTGGGTACTCCCTGCCGGGGTGGAATGGGAGCCCTCAGTATACCGTTGCAGTTAGCCGCATCCAATTGTGTATACCTGTAGACGTGTATACAGCCGGGGTCCGCATGTGCTAGGATAATCGTTCAGATAATCGACAAGGAGAGTCCATGGAAACCGTAATCAATGAAGTAGAGGCGCGCGTCCTCGGCTGCCTGATAGAAAAAGAGATGACGACCCCCGAATATTACCCGCTCTCCCTGAATGCACTGACCAACGCCTGCAACCAGAAGTCAAACCGGGATCCGCTCATGGCGTTGACCGAGGATGACGTGGTGCGCGCCCTCAACCGGCTCCGCTTTAACCAGTTGACGGTTGTATCGGGTGAGAGCAGCCGGGTGGCCAAGTATCGGCACCTGCTGGCGGAGAGGTTGGGGCTGGTGCCGGCCGAACTGGCGGTGATGTGCGAACTGCTGGTGCGCGGCCCCCAGACCGTAGGCGAACTGCGGACCCGCTGCGAGCGGATGCACCCCTTTACCGATCTGAATGCGGTGGAGGAGATACTGAAGGAACTGTCAGAACGGGAGACACCGCTGGTGGTGCGGTTGCCGCGCCAGGCGGGGCGTAAGGAGGCCCGCACGGCCCATCTGTTCTGCGGACCGCCGAAGATCTCAGCGGATGATCAGGAAACAGCTCCGGAGCCGGCCCGGGTGCGGGTGCAGGTAGCTGATGAGCGGGTGACGAAACTGGAGGAGGAAGTTGCTTCGCTTCGGGGCGAAGTGGCGGAATTGCGACAGATGGTGGAGGAGTTCAAGCAGCAGTTTGAGTAGACTGCTATCGGTTTGTTGTAGTGATTTTCAAACATGACGTCCTGCCGGGATTACCGGTGGGACGTTTTTTTTGCATTGAGTGTTGCGACAACCAGATCATCTCGTTGACCTGCCGACTCGATGGATTTTACCCCTCAACGGTAATATAATTGAAAAAAAATAATTTATTAGGTGTGTACAAAAGTTGCTCGGAAAAACAGGTGTAATTTAAACCAGATGTGTGCAGTGTCCAGTTTCTGGACGTTTTGTAACTAGTTGAATAAGATGGTGAATTTGTCGAATGTCCAGTTTCTGGACGTTCGCATGCTAAGGTGCAAACGATATTATCATGTTGATATTATAGAGATCGTTTTGCTAGGGTTTGCCGAGTGCAGAACTTGACCGCTAGTGTCCGAAATCTGGATTTTGAAGCGTAGTTGCATGTGGAGGTTGAAATCATGACAACAGTAACAGAACTGCCGTTTCCCGATTCATGCCGGACAATACTGGTCACCCGGGACCTGTATGAATGCCATGCGCCTGAAGCCCCTAGGTGCTCTTATGCGTTGCCGTTCGGTACTACCTACTACTGCAGACATGAGAAACGTCATCTGGTGGTTATCCGGAAGTGATGTCGACCATTGTGCAGTGCCTCAGACATCTCCTGGCTGAACTGAACACTCAGTTCGCGTATATCAACCGGGGATAGAACCCTTTGTAATGCAAAACCCAAAAGTAGCTGACCCCGTTTAACTTTTCCGCAGCAGTTCCTCGTAGATCCCCAACCCCTGATTCCAATCCCCTAAGCCACTAGTAGCATTGATATGCACGAGTGGGCCGGCCTCCACGAGGCGGCTCCCCCAGGCGGCGGCACAGCTGCGGGAGAACTCCGGGGTGCCGTAGGGATCGTTGGAGCTGGCGACGATGATACTGGAGAAGGGGAGTCGACGGAGTGGCACCGGGCCGAAACCGGCGGCCTCCGGCGGGAAAGCCGGTGAATCGGGATCGGGTGGGGCCACCAGCAGGGCGCCCCGGACCAGCAGTTGTGTTCGCAGTTCCCAGTGGACGGCCAAGAGGCACCCGAGGCTGTGGGCCACCAGGATCACCGGGGTGGGGGCATCATGTACGGCCGCCTCCAGGTTGCGGCACCAGGTGTCCAGATCGGGATTGTCCCAGTCTGTCTGCTGCACCCGGTGAAAGTCTGGATGCAGAGCCACCCAGCGGCTCTGCCAATGCTCGGGTCCGGAGTTGCCGATCCCCGGCAGGATCAGGGTCGTTACCCTGCCGGTCACGGTTCGTTTCCTTCAGCCACCGCATCCCAGTCAATCTCTGTCCAGAACCGCCGCTGCAACTCATCCAGGAGCGGCTTGAGACTCTTCCGGTCCCGGGCCGAGACCGTCACGCTGTTCTGCTTGCGGGATGACTGGCGTACCCGCAAGAAGGCCACGGTGTCCTTCTTCTTCATCTCGTCCAGCAGATCCGACTTGTTGAACACCAGCAACTCCGGTTTATCCCCCAGCTCAAGTTCGGTCAGGATGGTGCGCACCTGGTTGATCTGGTCCTCGAAGCGGGGATTGGAGGCATCCACCACGTGCAGCAGCAGGTCTGCGTCCTGCAACTCCTCCAGGGTGGCCTTGAAGGCCCCCATGAGTGACTTGGGGAGGGAACGGATAAAGCCGACGGTGTCGGTGATGATCACCTCCCGCTCCATGGGGAAACGGAGGCGGCGGGTGGAGGTGTCCAGGGTGGCGAAGAGCAGGTCCTCGGTGAAGACGTCGCTCTTGGTCAGGGCATTGATCAGGGTGGATTTGCCGGCGTTGGTATAGCCGACGATGGAGATGATCGGCACCCCTGCCCTTATCCGCTGCTGGCGGCGCTGGGAGCGGCCGCGGGAGAGTTCCTTCAGCTCCCGCTCCAGGCTGGCGATGCGGTCGCGGATGCGGCGGCGGTCGGTCTCCAGTTTCGTCTCCCCCGGGCCTCGGCCGCCGATGCCACCCATGAGGCGCGACATCTGCACACCCCGGCCGGTGAGGCGGGGGAGCAGGTATTTCAGCTGGGCCAGTTCCACCTGGACCTTGCCGTCCAGGCTGCGGGCCCGGCGGGCGAAGATGTCCAGGATCAGCTGGCTCCGGTCGATGACCTTCAGTTCGGTCATGGCGGAGATGGAGCGGATCTGGGCCGGGGTGAGCTCCTGGTCGAAGATGAGCATGCTGGCGCCACGCTGCAGGGCGCGGATCACCACGTCACGCATCTTCCCCTCCCCCATGAGGAAACGGGGGTTGAGGGAGCGGGGGCGCTGGATGAAGGCGTCCAACGCCTCCACATGGGCGGTGCGGGCCAGTTCCCGCAATTCGGCCATGGAGTCCTCGGCCTCCTGGCGGGTACCGCTGACGGTGACGGAGATCAGGATCGCCCGTTCCAGGGCGTCGGCCGCCTTGACGGCACTTTTGGCCGCCTTGGCCAGGTCTGCCTCCAACTCGGGGATGAAATGGACGCAGTCCAGATCGGCCCGCTCCAGCGGGGTCGGCTCCATCAGGATCGTCGGATGACCGACCGGTTCGGGGGATACCCAGGCCATCTGGGCCCGGACCCGCCCGTTCCCCGGCTGGATCAGGAGGGCGGCAAGCAGGTCGAGGCGCAGCAGCGACAGGTCGGTCAGGTCGTCTTCGTTGATCTGCTCGCCCCGCAGATGGGTGTGGATCAGGCGGAGACCCCGCAGGGTCCGCTTGCCGAGGGGGTAGTCCCGCAGTTCCGGGATGACGAGACCGCGCTCATCGCCGACCACGACGTATTCCACCACGCCGGTGCGGTTGACGAGGATGCCGATCTGGCGGCGGATGTCGGTAGAGAGTTCGACCAGCCGGGTGCAGAGCTCGTGGGAACAGAATTCAGCCGGGGGGACGCGCCTCCGGTAGAGGCGCTCCAGGGCCTGGATATGACTTGATTTTAAACCGGCGAGATTTCCGAATACTTCTTTGATGGTTGTTACCTCGGGAGGGGTGTGCCGCGGTGACGCGGCGATTAGAGGCCGGTGATATTGAACCCGCCGTCCACGTAATGGATCTCGCCGGATACGCCGCTGGCCAGATCACTGCAGAGGTAGACGGCCGAACGGGCTACGTCCTCCTGGGTGATGGTGCGGTGCAGCGGTGAACGCTCCTCCACCGCGTGGAGGATCTGGGAGAAGCCGTTGACACCGGAGGCGGCCAGGGTCTTGATCGGGCCGGCGGAGATGCCGTTGACGCGTACGCCGTCAATGCCGGCGGCGGCTGACAGGTAGCGCACCGAAGCCTCCAGGGCGGCCTTGGCCACACCCATGACGTTGTAGTTGGGGAATACCTTCATGGCGCCGTAGTAGCTCAGGGTGAGGGCGGCGCCGTTGCGCCCCTTCATCATCGGCATCGCCTCGTTCATGATGCCGAGGAAGGAGTAAACACTGATGTCCATTGCGGTGGCAAAGCCTTCGCGGGTGGTACCGAGGATGGTACCCTTCAACTCATCCTTGTTGGCGAAGGCAACGGAGTGGACGATGATGTCGATGCCGTCCCAGCTCTTGGCCAGTTCGGTGAAAACCCCCTTGATCTCCGCGTCACTGGTGACGTTGCAGGGGAGGACCAGTGAGGTGTTGACCGATTCAGCCAGCGGGCGGACGCGTTTTTCAAGTGCCTCCCCGGCATAGGTGACGGCCAGTTCGGCCCCCTGCTCATGAAACGCCCTGGCGATGGCCCAGGCGATACTTTTTTCGTTGGCAATGCCGAATATCAATGCTTTCTTGCCTTGCAGCAACATCGTGTGTTCTCCTCAATCAAAAATTGTTCGGGTATTTTAGCAGAAATGACCGCTCAGGCAAGCGGTAAAACCGGTGGCGGGATCTCAACATCAACTGGCGAATCCTCTGCCGGTGCGGGGACCGGTGTGCGTCCCTGCCGTTCCAGTTCGGACTCCACGGCAGCAAGGCGTTTGTCAATGGATTCAAGCAGCTCCAGGGACCTGTCCTGTTTCCCTTTTATCGCCAGTACCACAAACGGCATGATGAGCCAGACCACGGCCAGGAAAAAGCCGATAATACTCATCATCACCATGAAGCCGCCAACTATTTCCATAAAGCTGTATCTCCTTCCGAACCCCTATGTCTATACC
>CAZSTJ010000214.1:0-6052 GCA_964609805.1 uncultured Geobacter sp.
ATGTTGCACTTCTTGACCGGCAGCTCCCCGCCCGGATTGATGTCCCGGCGATAGAGTTCATTGAGCTTGTTGTAGAGGTTGTTGAAGAAGAATTCCTTGCCCGAGCCGGTCTGGCCGGTGACCAGGATCGAGGGGAGGCCGATGGTCGCCTCCTGGAGGATGTTGCGGGCCCAGTAGACGATCCTGTTGAAGAGCGGCGGCGACACCGTGTTGATGAACTCCACCACCTCCTGGGACTTGGCGCTGTTGCCGATGATGTTCCCCAGGCGGTAAGAGGAGACGTGGGGATCCTTGTAGGCCACGTCGGTCGTCAGACGGGTGACCTCCCCCTGGAGCCGCTCGATCCGCTGCAGGTCGGAGATATGACGGGCCGTCAGGGAGCCGATGATCTGCAGGATCCGGCGATGCTCCTCGCTGAAGTAGTCATGGCGCAGGGAATTGAGACAGATGACAGCGATGACCTCGTCATCGCAAATTACCGGCACGGCGATCTCACTCTTGAGCAGATCGCTCATGGAACGATGGAAACCTCCCCCCTGCTGCTCCTCCTCCACCCGGGCAATGATCTTGGGCTGCTTGGTGGCGGCCACATAGCCGGTCAGGCTCCGCTCCTCCGGCGGCAGCTCATCGGCGCCGACCAGGAAAGGGGGGATGTATTTCTTCAGCCATTCCTTGTTCTTGGCCCCGATGATGGTGCCGGCCTCATCCTCCACCACCAGCCACCTGACCCCGTCCCGCTCCGCCACCAGGGCGATACTGCCGGTATCGGCCCCGATCAGCTCGGTGGCCTTGGAGAGCACGTTGGTCAGGAACGGCTGGAGGCTCTCGGTGCTCTCGTTGAGCAGTTCAGTGATCTCCGACAGTACGCGGATCTCCAGGTGCTCGCCCCCCACCTCGCTGATGACCCGTTCCACCATCTCGGCATGGGTCTGCAGAAGACCCATCTCGAAATCGCTGAAGCGGTACAGCTCACGCGAGAAGTAGTTGACCAGACAGATGATCCGGCGGGTTTTGGGATTGAAGCGCGGCACGACATAGAGGGAGCGCAGGGACATGGTTTCGGTCAAAGCCTGTTTCTGGAGACGATGCTGGGTCAGATCGGAGAAATAGAGCGGCTTGAGCATCCGCTCATCGGTAATGACCGCCTGGTCATCGATATAACGGGAGATCAGGGAACTCCCCTTCCGCAGATCGATGGTCCCCAACTGGTCATAGAGCACCTTCAGCGCCTCGTCCTCCGAATAGCTGGCCAGGACACCCAGCTGGCCGCCCCCCTTCTCGCCGCTCTGCACCGGAACCAGTACCGAGGCAAGGGAGAGCATCTCGATCAGCCTGACCGCCGATGCCACCATCATGCCGGCTGCCTCCCGCGACTTCAGTTCTTCCAGGCGACGGGCCAACTGCACCTGCTGGTGATAGATACGGGCCTGATCGAGCCGGTCAGCCGCGAATCCGACAAAATCGGCCAGCCGGGATTTCTCTGCCGCTTTCAGCACCTCGCCCGGATGGTCCTGATCGACGCAGAGCACACCGATGGATTTGCCCAGGCTGACCACCGGCATGACATAACTTGCCCGGAAACCGAAGCGCCCGGCAAAGAGACTGTCGGCAGAGCCGGGATGGGCGGCCGCCTTGAAGTCCACCGGATACTGGCTGACAAAGACGCTGGGGACCACCGTTTCGGTAGAGATAATCGGATAACTCTGCTGGCGGATACTCTCTTCATCCTCACCCGTGGCATGGACACAGGAGAGCACCCCGCGGGTCAGATCTTCAAGATAGATGCGGACCCGTGGACTTTCGGAGAGAAGCGAGGCGGCTTCGGCCAGGGCATAGAGCAGCTCACCCTGGTTTTCCTTGCCGTAGGTGGCAACCTTGGCACGCAGAGTAGAGAGACGGGCATCGATGGGCATGACGCACCCCTTGTGTAGTTTAGTTACACAGGAGTGTAGCGCGGGTAGCAACAGGAGTCAACGGGAGGGTGTAGCAAGCATCAGCACCTCCCCCTTCAAGGGGGAGGTCAGGGGGAAAGCGGGGGGATATAATCTGTCAGCTCAAACCTTTACGGATCTGGTTGAGGCCTTCCATATCAAGCTCGTTCTTTTCAAAGTACTCCCGCTCCAACTCTTCCACATAGAAACGGTCCAGCCCGGAGTTTTCCAGGAAATCCTCCCGCAGCGCCACATCACGCTCCGCCACGATGGTCGGCAGCAGGGTGTGCAGGTACATGGCCTCGGTCTTGATCGTGAAGATCGTTTCGTCGAACAGGTGGGAGGGAATATCGTTCCTGATGCGCTTCTTGGTCTTCAGCTCCTCGCTGACCTCGCGGCGCAGCGCCTCCTGATCGGCCTTGGTGGTGAATTTGGAGTAGAAGTTGCGGATCCGGTCACGGACATGTTCCAGTAGGATCGTGGAGAGCCGTTCCTCCTGGTCGATCTCCATCAGCTGGCCGGTCAACTCCTCGATGGAGCCGGTCTCATTTTCGATGGCAACCAGGCCGGCCAGCAGCGTCTTGACCTTGCGTCGCCCAAAACGCCCCAGGTAGGCGTTTTCGTATAGTTCGCGGACGAACAGATCCACAAAGCACCCTTCCTTCAGGTTCTCGAAGGCGGCGCGGTGCTCCAGCAGTCCGCTCAGCATCTCCACAGAGACCTTCACATTCTCCATGAAGGCCAGCTGACTGATCAGGTTGGCCACGCTGTCATAGCGGTCCAGGTAGGTAATGACGTAGGAGAAACCGTCCAGGAGCGATGGATCGGCACCGTCACGGATCTTCTCATCGCACTCCTTGCTGGCATCGAGCATGAGCTGGTCAAAGGTGTGGTCACGGTTTTCCATGGCCTTTTTCTTGGAGGTGATCAGTGTCAGCATGTCCTCGCGGTTGATCAGGCTCTCGATATCCTTCTCCCGCAGGAAGATCCCCTCCATGATCTGACGGGTGGCGGCAATGTAATCCTGCTCCTCCCGGTGGACCAGGTTGCGCCCCTTCTTGAGCATCTCGTCCAGGGTGTAAAAGAGCGCCCCCGGGATCTTGTTGCGCACCGAAAGGGTTTTCAGCCGGGTCAGCCGGGCATTGTCAACCGGGCTGATCTCCCCTTTGGCATTGCATGCCAGCAGAATCTTGCGGTACTCATCCACGATCGGCTTGTTGGCCGGGTGGCGGTACATGACATCGATGCGCATCCGTTCCTGCTGGTACCGATCGATCTTGTAGCGCCCGGCCAGCTGCGTCAGGCGGGCGAAGTCTTCGTCGGCGATCTTCTTGTTGCGGAAATACAGGTGACGGAACTGGTCGCGATAGGTGCGATGGTAGCGGTTGATGAGTTTGATGAAGAAGAACTGCGCCTGGTCATCGGTCAGAAGCGGGAACAGTTCGGCGATCAGCACGTCGTCCGCCTCTTCACCCACTGTCATTGACCGCTTGATGACCTTGCCCAGCTGGCGGACCAGCTGTTTCTGCTGTTCCTTGAGTTTTTCAGGAAGTTTGTTGGAATGAACGAAGAAGAAATAGTTGCAGACCGCGTTCCCCTCGAAAAAGATATTGACGAAGCTCTCCCTGCCGGCCGTACGGTCGCTGAAACGGACCGAACCGTTTTCTTCATCGGCCCGCGCCCCGTACATCACCAGCCGGTTGATGATCTCCGGCTTGGTCAGGTCCGTCGGGGGCTGCTCGACCCCGAACATATACTCGCAGAAATAGCCGCCGTTTCCCTGGTAGGAAATCCCGTTGGGGATGATGATGAAATCGTTACCCGGGGAGAAGATGCGCAGCTGCTCCTCCTCCTGGACGATGTTGAAGAAATAGCGCTGGTACGCCTCGGTACCCGCCAGGGTGGCAAAATACTCGATCTGGTCACCGATCTGCCCATGGAGCCGGATATCTCTGTGCATTACATCCCCCCTGCCAAGCAGCCGGCAGCGTTCATTTCAAATGTCATTCCATCCCAGGCAAATTCGTAGCCCGGCGGGAGCCTGTCCCCGTCGGCAAAGAGCACGTCGTGGGACAGATGGGTCAATATCGTACGGACCGGCCGTAGCGGCCGGGTAGCCTCGATAGCTTCTTCAATGTTGAAATGGAACGGGTGGGGAGCCCAGCGCAGGCCGTCAATGATCAGCAGTTCCAGCCCCTCCAGCAGACCCCGTGATGCAGCGGGGATTTCGTTGCAGTCGGTCAGGTAGGCAAATTTTCCGATCCGGTACCCCAGGGCCGCCGTGCGCCCGTGCTTCAGCGGTACCGGGACCACCGCCAACCCGAACAGGTCGAACGGGCCGTCCACCTCGCGGGACTGCAATAACGGCGTATACCCCGACCCCTCATGCTCGTGGAAGATATACCGGAATCCGGACTCCAGGATATCGAGGGTACCCCGGGATCCGTAGCAGGGGATGATCTCCCGGTGCAGGAAGTGGAATCCCCGCAGATCATCGATACCGTTGACGTGATCCGCGTGGGAATGGGTGAACAGCACGGCATCCACCCGTTCGACCCCTTCACGCAGGGCCTGGAAGCGGAGGTCCGTGGCCGCGTCGATCAGGAGCGTACGTTCGTCGTGGCGAACCAGCAGTGATGCCCGCGTCCGTTTGTCCCTCGGATCGTCCGAAGAGCAGACCCGGCAGCCGCATCCCACCATCGGAACCCCCGTCGACGTCCCGCTCCCCAGTATCGTAATCCGCATTCCGCACCTTTCCTGCAACCTGTCAATAAATACCAGAATCGGCAGAGTCAGGCAAGGCGGTTTTCCATGCACTGAACAGACACGGCCCCGAAAAACCGGAGTTCTTCGGGGCCGCGGGATACCATCACGGGAAAAGTTTAAGGTTGTCTTACGACAATTCGCTGTACATTCAACCGGCCGCTGAGAACCTTCACGTCCCCCCTGATCGTCGAATAACCGGAAGCACTGCCGGCGAAATCGGTAAAGCCACCCTTGAGGGTATAGACCGCCACTCCATCAGTCGGATCAACGACACAGTACTCCTGGAACACGATATCCTTCATCATGATGGTCGCTCCGGCAGGGGCAGCCATATAGGCATCATAGAGTGAGGCATAGTCCTGTGAGGCTATCCGCGTGTTGGCAGCTGAACCAAAGGTGACGGTAACCGTTTTGGCCGCGTTCATGGTGACGCTGCTGTCGGTTCCGTTGCTGGAGGTGACGCCGGTCCAGCTGCCGAAGACGGATTTCCAGTCTGGAACCGCGCTGAGGGTGACAACGGTGTTGTTCGGGTAGTCATGCGTGCAGCCGCTACTGTTGCCGGTGGTGCAGGAGATGCCCGCATGACTGGTGCTGGTGACCGTGCCGCTGCCGGGACCGCTGAAGGCAATTGCAAGGGTCCGCAGCGGGACGAAGGTGGCGGTGGCACTATTTCCGGATGTTCCAACGGTAAACGAACAGGTACCGGTACCGGTGCAGGCCCCGCTCCAGCCGGTAAAGACATAGCCGCTATCGGCGGTCGCAGTCAACGTGATGCCGGTGCCGTAGAGGAACCCGGCGTTGCAGGTTCCCCCGGAAGTCCGGCAGTCAATGCCGGCCGGGGTACTGACGATGCTGCCGTTGCCGATACGGCCTGCCGTGACGGTATAGCTGTTCAGGGTGAAGGTTGCAGTAACGGTGTGCGGGGCACTCATGGTCAGCACACAGTTGCCGGTGCCGGTGCAGTCACCGCTCCAGCCGGTGAAGGTCGTGCCGGTTGCGGGGGTGCGATAGAGCGTTATCCCCGTGTAGGGGAATATTTGTACCGAGCAGACCCCACTGGCACACGTAATCAGGTTGGGGGAGCTGGTAATGGTACCGGTACCGTTGCCGGCAACGGTTACATCCAGGGTAACGTATGCCGAGCGGCCATCCATGGTGAAGGTGAACGGCAGCGCCCCGGCGGTGGTGTTTTTTACCACCAGATAGTAGGAATGCCCACCCTGCCAGGGGAATCCACTCAAGAGTGTCTGGTTGAGCACGGAGTTGACCGCACTGTTGCTGCGCCAGTGGGCATAGGCATAACTGCTCGCTGAAGGCGGTATGGTACCCTGGTGCAGATAGAGCTGGATTCCGGC
>CAZSTJ010000215.1:0-6005 GCA_964609805.1 uncultured Geobacter sp.
GCCTTCATCAGACCGGTATTCATTACGGTGGTACTGGCACTGGTGGCCAGGCTGATCTATTTGAATTTCAAATAAACTTGAACCAAACATTATCCACGAAGGACACGAAGAACTACGAAGTTGTTGTAAGGCGTGGAAATGTTGCGCTGGTTAGAGATCGTGCTTGATCGGTAGAATTAGAGAAGAAACCCTTTTCCATTCTTGGTGTGTCTTCGTGTCCTTCGTGGATGATAACTTTACGTATTCTTCGACAGGTACTCTCCCAGCACCCCCCGGGAATGCTCGTCGTCATGGCAATGGTTGCAAAGGTTTTCCCAGTTGCTGCCGTCGGGCGGATTGTTGTGATGGTTGCCGTCGCGATGGTGGACGGTCAGCAGGTGGATGTTTGATGCATCAAACTCCCGACCGCATTTGGCACAGACCGGCCCGTGAATCTTGAGGGACTTGCTGCGGTAGTTGCTGTTGCTCTCCGTTTCGCCCCGCATGCGTTTGACCAGTGCACTGGCCTCTTCTGCCGAGGGTAGTGTGACGGTCTTTGGTCCGCGTGATCTTCCTGCCATTGGCCTATACCTGACTGTTGAGCAGTTTTACCGTGGCCCGGCCATCGGCGTAATAATCGATGATGTTGTAGCAGGCGTAGTTCTGCTCGATATTGAACATACACGCCAGAGGCGCACCGATGGCACTCAGCAGGATGATACGATTGACCCCGCCGTGCCCCACCACCAGTATCTCCTGCCCCTGATGTCGCTCAACGATCTCCGTGACCGTCGGCATGACCCGCGCCTGGACATCCAGCAGGTTTTCCCCCTCAGGTACCCGGTAGTTGACCAGATCGGCCAGGCGTGCCTGCCATTCTTCGGGCCAGCCACTCTGGATCTCCTGCCAGGTCAGTCCCTCCCAGACGCCGATGTTCAGCTCGCGCAGTTCACTCCTTCTGACCGGGGTAATGCCGAACTGTCGGCAGATGATGTCCGCTCCGACCACGCAGCGGGTCAGATCGCTGGTGTAGCAGGCCGAGATCGGCGTCTCCGCCAGACGTTCCTTCAAGCGGTGATATTGTTCGATCCCCAGATCGGTGAGGCCGACATCGGTCTGTCCGTTGTAGCGGGGCTGGTCATGTCCTGCCACCTGTCCATGGCGAATAAGGTGAATGCGGGTGTGTGCGGTCATGAGTTTTCTCTGTGTCATATTCTGTCCTGAAGTGGTGGTGTGGTCTCTCAAACATGACGAGATCTCACGAAGGACTCCAGAAGCTATTTGTAGTTGATATCAGATGGATACGCTTTGTCTTGTTCCTGATCTTCTATCGTGCCGGTACTTCTGTGTCCTGCGTGGATAACGCTTTTCTTTAATTTTATATCTTGTCGCCGGTGAGATCGCCAGCAAAAAGCTTTCCTGCCCCCCGGGAGGCGCAGAAGTCGCCACACATGGTGCAGGTAGCCTCATCCTCCGGAACCCTGCTGGCGCGGATGGCACGGGCATCCTCCGGGTAGAGCGCCAACTGGAACTGCTTCTCCCAGTTCAGGTCACGGCGGGCCTTGCTCATCTCCTTGTCCCGTTGGCGTCCCTTTTCGGGATACTTGTTCATGTCGCCGATGTAGGCCGCCACCTTGGCCGCCTTGACCCCCTGGCGCACGTCGTCCTCGTTGGGAAGGGCCAAGTGCTCGGCCGGGGTGATGTAGCAGATCAGATCGGCCCCGAATCGGCTGGACTGGGCCGCGCCGATGGCGGCGGTGATGTGGTCGAACCCGGGGGCCACGTCGGTGGAGATGGGGCCGAGCATGTAGTAGGGGGCGCCGCCGCTCATCCGCTTCTGCAGCTGGATGTTCCCTTCCACCTCGTCCAGCGGCACATGTCCCGGACCTTCCACCAGCATCTGGCAGCCCATGTCGCGGCCCAGTTCGGCCAGCTCGCAGTTGATCAGCAGTTCCTGGATCTGGGCCCGGTCCGATGAATCATGAATCGCCCCGGCTCGCAGGCCGTTGCCCAGCGACAGGACCGTGTCGTATTTTTTCAGGATCGAAACCACCCGGTCGAACTGTTCGTAGAGCGGGTTTTCGCGATTGTTGGCCAGCATCCAGGCCACCATGGAAACGCCCCCCTTCGACACCAGCCCGCCGTAACGGTACCCCTGCTTGCGCAGGCGTTCCACCGTGCAGAGGTTGATGCCGCAGTGGACGGCCATGAAGGCCATGCCGTCGGCGCACTGCCGTTCGATCAGGTCGAACAGCTCCTCCGGGTCCAGGCGGTTGGGGTCGCCGTATTTGCGGGCGGCATCGCAGAAGGCCTGGTACAGGGGGACGTTGCCCACCGGCAGGTCCACGGCGGCGATGACTTCACGGCGCACCCGGTCCAGGTCGCCCCCCACGGAGAGTTCCATCAGGGTGTCGGCCCCCGATTCCTGGGCGGCCAGGGCCTTACGGACCTCGGCCCCGTAATCGATGATATCGGACGAGGTGCCGATGGAGGCGTTGACCTTGGTGGAGAGCCCCTTGCCGATGCCCGATACCCGGGCCGGTTTCCGGTTGTGATTCCAGGGGATGACGATCTTTCCTTCGGCGGTCATCCGGCGGACGTATTCTGCCTCCATTTGTTCAGTGTCGGCGACAGCCTGCATCTGGGGGGTGATGATGCCCTGGCGGGCTGATTCAATCTGGGTCAGCATGGAAATCTCCTTGAGTATGATGGTGACATTTAGAAACCGAATCTACAGCAAAGTCCGTTTTTACAGGGATGAACAGGATGGAAGGGATAAGATCTTAAAACCTGAATCTCTGGGGGGTAAACCTTGGTTTTGCCTTTATCCCGTATATCCCGTTCATCCCTGTAAGTTTGTTTTTCTGTTTTCTTATAGGTTTTGTAACCGGCACTCCCGCCAGCCGCGGACGGAGTTGACCAGCCAAATTTTATCTGCCGTCTGCAGGTCATCCAGGTGCAGTATCGCTTCCCGGATCGCGCCGACCTCCAGCAGCTCCTCGCGCATGATCCCCGGCAGCAGTCCGCATTCCAACGCCGGTGTCAGCAGTTCACCCGAACGGGAGATGACGATCGTGTTGTAGCACCCTTCGGTGAGCTGTGCGTGCTCATTGCGGAAGATGACGTCATAACAGCCGGGATGCCTCCGGAGTTCCTCGTCATACCGGCTGCGGCGGGTCGTCTTGTGAAAGAGAAACGGATCGGCGGAATCAACACGATGCCCGGACAGGGCCAACAACGCAGGCGGAGCGCCGTTGTCCGGCCCGGTGATTTCCTGGGCCTCGATGTTCACGGTGCCATCCCGGGCCAGCAGTATCCGTACCTTCCGGATGCCTGACCGGGACTGCTCCAGCTCGTTAAGTCGCTTTCGCAGGGCGAGCTCATCGTAGAGAAAACCGAAGTACCCTGCCGATCCGGCCAGCCGCCGCAGGTGTCGTTCCAGCAGCAGGAAACCCTGCCGGTCCAGCCGGAGCGTCTCGATCAGGCTGAAGTCGCTGGCGTCCCTGACCATGAAGGCCCCCTTGGCCAGGCATTCCCGCAGTTCGCTCTCCGGGTCCGAGTCCCAGGTGATGCCGCTGCCGACCCCCATCTCTCCTCGTCCTGACCGGGTCTCGATGACGGCAGTGCGGATGGCCACGCTGAAGGCTGCATCCCTGCCGGGGGAGAGATAGCCGATGGCGCCGCAATACACACCGCGCGGGCCGTTTTCATGGCCCCGGATGATCTCCATGGTGCGCCGTTTCGGGGCGCCGGTCACGGAGCCGCAGGGGAACAGGGCGCGGAAGATGTCGGTCAGCCCCGCCTCCGGTCTGATCGTGGCGGTGACGGTAGAGGTCATCTGGTGCACGGTGGGGTACGTCTCCACCTGGAACATGGCCGGAACCTGCACAGTGCCGGTTTCAGCGATGGCACCCAGATCATTGCGCACCAGATCGACAATCATCAGATTTTCGGCCCGCTCTTTGTGGCTGGCTGCCAGGGCCGCGCGCTGACGCTGATCCGTGTCGCTGCGGGGAAGGCGCGCTGCGGTGCCCTTCATCGGTTTCATGGTCAGCCGATCCCCAGCCAGGGTAAAGAAGAGTTCCGGTGAGGCGGAGAGGATCAGGTGCGTGCCGATATCGATCCAGGCACAATAGGGCGCCCGCTGGTTCCGGCACATGCGGCGATAGAGGGTGAACGGGTCACCCGCGAAACGGAAACGCTGGGGGGCGGTAAAGTTGACCTGATAGGTCTCTCCCCGGGAGATGGCCTGTCGGATCGCCGTCACCTTTGACAGGTACTCTTCATCGGTGATGGCCAGTTCCGGCGAGGTTACGGCGCATTCTTCCGCCGGAGATCCGGTCGAACCTGCATCGTACCCGGTCCGTTCACTGAAGATGCCGAACCAGAGCAGCGGCAGATTGCCGCGTTCGAAGGTAGTCAGATGGGGATTCAACCCGGAGGCCGCCTCGTAGGCGACAAAACCGGCGGCGTGCCTTCCGCGGGCCATCGCCTCTTCCACCGCCGTCAGGGCCGGGGCAACCTGATCCGGTGTCTCTGCCCGGATAATCTGCTCCAGGCCGCTGAAACTGAAGGAGCGTGAGCCGCTCCGGCCGTCCCACGACTCCAGCAGCACGGCCGGATGCCGGGGGTATGCGCGGGGAGGAGCGACCTTCACGGGAGGGGAACAGCCGTCAGTACGATCAGGGCAAGGATCTCGGAGAGTTCACAACTGCAGCCGATGATGTCACCGGTCAACCCTCCCAGGCGATTCTGGAAGTACCCCTTGACGATGAGGGTCAGGCCGAAGACCGCCGCCAGAGCAACCGCCCCCTTGAACGGCAGAAGCAGCAGACAGATGGTCAGGGTTATGCCGAGGGAGACGAGCAGGTGCCGGCTCCCCATCCCCTGGATAAAAGCGGCGCCCAGACCGTCCTGGCGGGCGTGCCGCGCTCCGGTCATGGCCAGGGTCTGGGAGAAACGCCCCAGGGTCGGGAAGATCAGCAGGGCCTGCCAGGAGACATTTGCCGGGACCGCTGCCAGTGCCTGCCACTTGAGCAGCAGCCCCAGGGCCACCGCCACCGCCCCGGCCGCACCCACGTGGGAGTCTTTCATCACCTTGAGGAAGCGCTCCCGGTCACCCCGGGCGGCCAGCCCGTCCGCCACATCGGCCAGTCCGTCCAGGTGCAGGGCCCCGGTGACGGCAGCCAGCGCAGTCACCAGAAGAGCTGCCGTCAGCGACCGGGGGAGCCAGGGGGCGAGCAGCCAGTTCAGCCCCAGCAGCAGCCCGCCGATCGTCAGGCCAGCCAGGGGGAACAGGGCCGTGGCCCGCCCAAGATCCTCCTTCTGACAGCGGGTGTCGAAGGGTATCGGGATGATGGTGAGAAACTGCATTGCAATGAGAAAAAGGCGCATAACGTCCGTTCGTGGTTCGTGGTTCGTCACTTCGTGGTTCAATCCTTAAACCTCGAACTTCGAACCTTCGAACCGGTTTACCGGCTTACCCCGGCCTGTTCGAAGGTGGCCATCTCCTTCATGATCTTGACCCCTGCCTCGATCAGCCCCATGGCCAGGGCCGCACCGGTACCCTCACCCAGACGGAAGTCCAGGTCCAGGATCGGACGGCCGCCGATCCGCTCCAGCATCGCACGGTGACCGACCTCCACCGACTGATGGGCGGCAAAGATGTAGTCGCGCACGTTGGGATGCAGTTCCGAGGCGATCAGGGCGCCGGCGGTGGAGATGAAGCCGTCGATCATCACCGGGATGGAATTGGCGGCGCATCCCAGCACCAGGCCGGCGATGGCGGCGATCTCCAGGCCGCCGACCTTGGTCAGCACATCCAGCGGATCGTTGGCATCCGGCTTGTTGAGGGCAAGTCCCTGTTCGATGACCTTGATCTTGTGCTCCAGGGCTGTGTCACCGATGCCGGTGCCGCGATGGGTCAGGTCACGCACCGATATGCCGGAGATGGCGGCGATGATGGCCGACGAAGGGGTGGTGTTGCCGATCCCCATTTCGCCGGTGCCGACCAGGGCGATCCCTTC
>CAZSTJ010000216.1:0-5947 GCA_964609805.1 uncultured Geobacter sp.
GTTCGATCATCTTCCCTTCCACATTGAACGGCTTGAGACGCGAGGTGACCAGCGCCACCGCCTCGATGGTGCCCCGTTCAGTGGTGACCTTGACCTTGTCGCCTTTCTTGATCCCCTTCAGTTTCGCCAGGGATTCGCTGATCTCCACGAACATGTCCGGTACCAGTTCCGCCAGCCAGGGTAGGCTGCGGGTCATGGCGCCGGCCTGCCAGTGTTCGGTCATGCGATAGGTGGTGCCGATGTAGGGGAACTTGGCCAGGTCGCTGGAGACGTTCTTGGGAACGGCCACGGCCGGGTTGTTCTGCACCTTGGAGAGGAGGTTGCGGGTCGGGCTCTCCATCGGTTCGTAATGTTCCGGGAAGGGGCCGTCCTTCATATCCAGGGCGTAGAGACGGGCATGTCCTTCCGGTAGCATGATGAAGGGGTATTTCCCCTCCTTGGCATCCTTCATGGGGGGCCAGGGGCCGTCCGGCACATCCCCCTTCCACTTCTTCTCCGTTTCATCCCAGATAATGACCGGACGTTTGGGGTTGAACGGTTCCCCCGCCGGGTTGACGGAGGCACGGTTGTAGATGATGCGGCGGTTGACCGGCCAGCACCAGGACCACTTGGGGAAGAGCCCCAGTCCGGTGGGGTCGGCCAGGTCGCGGCGGGCCATCTGGTTCCCCTCCTTGGTGTATGAGCCGCTGTAGATCCAGCAGCCGCAGGAGGTGGAGCCGTCCGCCTGGAGGTATTTGAACATGGGGACCGGGTCGCCGGCCTTGAACTCCAGGGTCTTGTCCTTGTCCACGATGGTCATGTCTTTGGTGAAGGAACCGTTGATCTCCTTGGCCACCAGGTGCACATCCGGTTCGTGACCGGTGCCGTAGTTCCAGGAGAGCTTGGTGAGCGGCTCCGGGAAGGCGCCCTTCTCCTTGACGTACAGCTCCTTGATCCGCTTGTAGAACTGGTCGATGATCCAGAGATCGCTCATGGATTTCCCCACCGGTTCCACCGCCTTGTAGCGCCACTGGGCCCAGCGGCCGGAGTTGGAGATGGAACCCTCCTTCTCCACCGATGAGGCGGCCGGCAGCATGAAGACCTCGGTCTGGATATCCTTGGGGTTGACCCCGGGACGTTTCCAGAAGATGGAGGTCTCGGTCTCCCACAGGTCCACCGTCACCAGCCATTTCAGCTTGCCCAGGGCGGCACGGGCATTGCCCGAATCGGGCCCCCCCATGGCCGGGTTCATCCCCATGCAGACCAGGCCGTCCAGCCCCCCTTTGAGCATCTTTTCCATGATCTTGCCGTAGGAGTAGTTGCCCATCCGCTTGGGGAGGTAGGAGTAGCAGAAATCATTTTCGGCGGTGGCATGCTCGCCGTACCAGGCCTTGAGCATACTGGTGATGTACTTGGGGGTGTTGCCCCACCAGTTGGCGCTCTTGCCGTCCTTGGTCTTGGGGGTCCACTTCTCGTTGTAGGCCTTGAGATCCGTGTTATCGAACTCCGGCGACTTGAGGTAACCGGGGATCAGGTGGAACAGCAGGCCGTAGTCCGACGACCCCTGGACGTTGGACTCGCCGCGCAGGGCGTTGACCCCGCCGCCGGCGATGCCGATGTTCCCCAGGAGCATCTGCAGCATGGCCACGGCGCGGACGTTCTGGGTGCCGTGGGTGGACTGGGTGATCCCCATGGCGTAGAGGATCGTGCCGGCCCTGTCGGGGCGGCCGGTGGCGCAGAACGCCTTGACCGCCTTCAGATAGGCCTCTTTACTGGTGCCGGTGATGGAGCAGACCTTGTCCACGTCGTAGCGGGAGAAGTGCTTCTTGAGCATCTGGTAGACGCAGCGCGGGTCCTTCAGGCTCATGTCCTTCTTGGGGTTACCGGCGCCGTCAGTCGCATAGGCCCAGGACTTCAGGTCGTAGACCTTCTCCTGATCGTCGAAGGAGCAGAAGAGTCCGTCCTCGAAGGCGAACTTCTCGTTGACGATGAAGGCGGCGTTGGTGTAGTCCCGCACATACTCGGTATGAATCAGGTCATTCTGCAGGGCGTAGTTGATCATCCCCCCCAGGAAGGCGATGTCGGTGCCGGGGCGTACCTGGGTGTAGATGTCGGCCTTGGACGCGCTGCGGGTGTAGCGCGGGTCGGCCACGATCAGGTTGGCGCCGTTGTCGACGGCCTGCTCGATCCACTTGAAGGAGATGGGGTGGTTCTCGGCCGGGTTGCAGCCGATGATGAAGATGCAGTCACTGTTTTTCAGATCTATCCAATGGTTGGTCATGGCACCACGACCGAATGAAGCCGCCAGACCGGCGACTGTAGCGGAGTGTCATAATCGGGCCTGGTGTTCCAGCTGCCCCACACCCATGGCACGGGCAAACTTGGACCAGAGGTAGCACTCCTCGTTGTCCAGTCCGGCGCCGCCGAAGAAGGCCATGCCGTCGGTGCGGTTCACCAGGTATTCCTTGTTGTCCTTCTTGTTCAGCTCGTTGATCTTGAAGCTCTTGTCGCGGCTCTCCTTCATGTTGCGGGCAATCTTGTCCAGGGCCCAGTCCCATGATTTTTCTTCGAACTTGTCCGAGCCGGGGGCGCGGTACATGACCTTCTGCAGACGCCGGTCATTGACCGCCACCTGAAAGAGGGAACTCCCCTTGGAGCAGAGGGCACCCTGGTTGATCGGGTGCTGGGGGTCCCCCTCGATGTTGACGATCTTGCCCCCCTTGGTGTGGACGATCAGGCCGCATCCCACTGCGCAATAGGGACAGATGGTGGTGGAGCTTTTCAGCCCCTTGATCCTGGTGACCGGCGCGTCCACATTGGCTTCGCCCGGCGTTCCGGTCAGGGCCACGCCGGCTGCCGCCAGCGCACCTCCCTGCAGGAACTGTCTGCGTGACATTCCCATGAATACTTCTCCTTTCGTTACATACTGCTCTATGTGTGTTGAGTCCGGCTAACTGTGCAAAACTGTCTCAATTAATGAAGGCCATGCCGTATACGGCAAGGGGTGTGCCAATGGTGTTTACATTGGCGGGTCAAGGGGTTGTCAGATCAATACCGACAAGGGTTTTGTGTAAACAGAAGGATTGTGGGGCGATGAGGGGTGTGCATTTTCGGATTGCAAAAGTGCGCATTTTTGTCCAATACTGTGCATTATTGTCTTAACGAGGAGTATGTGATGGCCAACATCTGCATCTGCGATGACGAGGAAGGGATCCTCAAATACCTAAAGAAGCTGCTCAAGGCTCACCAGGTGACGACCTTCAACCGGGGCATCGACCTGCTGGCCCACCTGGAATCGCCGGCCGGCGAACGGGTGGATCTGCTCCTGCAGGACCTGCGGATGCCGGAGATCGACGGCATCCAGATCCTGCAGCGGGTCAAACAGCAGCGACCGGAACTGCCGGTCATTATCATGACCGCCTTCGCCACGGTGGACGATGCCGTGCAGGCCATCAAGCTGGGTGCCTACGACTACGTCACCAAGCCCTGCCCCAATGAAAAACTGCTCGGCATGGTGGAAAACGTGCTGCAGATGCGCCGCCTGGCAGCGGAGAACCGTCGCCTGCGGGAAGAGCTTGCCGGCGGGGCACCGGAGCAGATCGTCTTCTCCTCCCCCCGCTTTCGCGAGGTCTACGACCTGACCCTCAAGGTGGCCTCCAGCGACGCCAACATCCTGGTGCTGGGGGAGTCCGGCACCGGCAAGGAGCTGATCGCCAGCGCCCTGCACCACAACAGCCTCCGCCGCGAACGCCCCTTCGTTTCCCTCAACTGCGCCGCCCTCACCGATACCCTGCTGGAGAGCCAGCTCTTCGGGCACCTGCGCGGCGCCTTCACCGGCGCGGTCAGCAACCAGAAGGGGTTGCTGGAGGAAGCCGACGGCGGCAGCCTCTTTTTGGATGAGATCGGCGATGTATCCCCCACGGTGCAGGCCAAACTGCTACGGGTCATCCAGGAGCGGGACTTCATCCCGGTCGGCTCCACCCGCCCCAAGAAGGTGGATGTGCGCTTCGTGGCCGCCACCAACAAGGATCTGCAGCGGGAGGTGGCCGAAGGGCGCTTCCGCGAGGACCTCTACTACCGGCTCAACGTGATCACGGTGAACCTGCCGCCGCTCCGGGACCGCCCCGAGGATATCGAACCGTTGGCGCTCCATTTCCTGCGCCGCTTTGCGGGACGCATGGCCAAGGATATCCGCACCATCGACCATGAGGCGTTGACCGCCCTGCAGGGGTACGCCTGGCCCGGCAACGTGCGGGAACTGGAGAATGTCATGGAGCGGGCCGTGATCCTGACTTCCGGCACTGCCATCACCTCCGGGGTAATCCCCCTGCAGTCAGCCATTAAAGGTGCGCCGGCCTCGCCGGCATCCGCCACCACCCCGGTACCGGCCCGCATGGTACCGCTGGAGGAGATGGAGCGGCAGCATATCGAGGCGGTGCTCAAGGCCAACAATTTCAACAAGAGCCGCACCGCCGAGACCCTCGGCATCTCCCGCCGCACCCTGGACCGGCGGGTGGCCGACTTCGGCCTCATGGACGGAGACGACTGATGGAACGGGTCCGTACCTCCATCCGGCGCAAACTGACCTTCGCCACCTTGACACCGCTCTGCGTCGCCATCCTGCTCTGCTGGCTGATCGGTTCGCTGTTGATCACCGACCGTATCTTCCGCCAGGCCCAGCAGAACGTGATCAGCGACCTG
The DNA here is from genome assembly GCA_964609805.1 of uncultured Geobacter sp. Lineage (GTDB taxonomy): Bacteria > Desulfobacterota > Desulfuromonadia > Geobacterales > Pseudopelobacteraceae > CAIPTY01. Next base: position 4,681 of record CAZSTJ010000216.1, read on the forward strand.
AACCTGGCCCGCAAGGTCTATCAAGATGAGATCAACCACCTGGCCACGGTGGTCAAGGTCTCGGGTCTTACCCCCTCCATGGCCGAGCACCTGAGTTCCGGCCGCCTCCCCATGCCGGAGACGGCCCTGCGCCAGCTGCTGCAGGGGGAACAGCTGGCCTTTCTCAATGTGATCGACAACCGTGGGATCGTGCATTACCGGGCTGCCAATCCTAATCTCCGTGGCGACAGCCTTGCCGATGATCCGCTGGTGGCACGGGCACTCAAGGGAGAAGCGGGCAGCGGAGCCCGGGTCTACAGCGGGGAACAGCTGCGCCGGGAAAGTCCTGCCCTGGCAGCCGCCGCCCAGGTCGGTATCAAGCCGACCCCACGGGCGCGGACGGTCACCAGCAGCAATGAGGCGCGGGGCCTGATGCTGGTGGCGGTCTCACCCCTGCTTGCCGCCGACGGCACGGTGGCCGGCGCCCTGCAGGCCGGCTTCATGCTCAACGGCGACAGCCGGCTGGTGGACACCATCACCCGTATCGTCTTCGAACGTGAGGGAGGGGGTGCCGCCACGATCTTCCTGGGGGATGTGCGCATCGCGACCAACGTGCGCGACACCTCGGGGGAGCGGGCGGTCGGCACCCTCATGTCGCAGGAGGTTGCCGGCGATGTGCTGGGACAGGGGAAGCGCTGGAGCGACCGGGCCTTCGTGCTCAATGACTGGTTCATCTCCGCCTACGAGCCGATCCGCGATACCGCCGGGGTCATCATCGGCGCCCTCTACGTCGGCATGCCGGAGCAGCCGTTCCTGGAACTGCGCACCAATCTCAATCTGATCTTCGCCGGGGTGCTGCTCTTCGTCGCCCTGATCGGGGTCTCCCTCTCCACCTGGATCGGCAGCCGCATGGCCCGGCCGGTACGGGCCCTGGCCGAGGCGGCCCGCCGCATGGCGGACGGCGAACGCATCGAGCCGCTCGAGATCAGCAGTGACGACGAGATCGGCCTCCTTGCCGCCGAATTCAACACCATGGCCCACGAGGTCAGCACCCTCAACCGGACCCTGGAGCAGAAGGTAGAGGAACGCTCCCATCAGCTGGAGGAAAAGAGCCAGCAGCTGCTGGAGGCCCAGAAAGAGCTGGCCCGCTCGGAGCGGCTGGCCGGTCTGGGGATGCTGGCCGCCGGCGTGGCCCACGAGATCAACAACCCGCTGGCGGTCATCCGTGGCAATGCCGAACTGCTGCAGACCTCCCTCCCGCCGGAGAGCGAGGACCGGGAAGAGGTGG